>JAEXGM010000060.1 GCA_023450835.1 Bacillota bacterium
TTCAGCCGATTAACTCCTATTGCCTTGAAAGAAACCCTTCCTTCCCGAAGGCTGGTAGCTGCTTATAACGAAAATATCCCTCTCTCCAATGCTGCCAGATATCTGATAGAACAGCTGACGATGGTCCTCTAAACTAAAAATGTCCCCTGGTAAACACTTTCTTTGTGTTTCTCCCAGGGGACACTGTCGGATGTGAAATGTCTTTTATTTCACACTAATTGCCCTTACTGCTTAAAGGGTTGCTTCTCTCTTCGAAGAAGGCACCGTTGTCCGGATTGCATTCAGACTGAGGTTCCCAGGCGGCTTTATGCACCATGGCAGAACCCACTCCAATATCTCTTGTTTCATTGTACTTATCCTGCGTCTTTTTAGATTCCTCTTTGGAGGTTACTTTTGTGGTATTATTTTTAGATTTATTCTTATCCATAGGTTATTTTCCTTTCTGCTTTCAGCCTAAAGCGTTTTCTTTACGCTTTGCAATGAAAATAATATTCTCACTATAACTGCTGCAGAAATAGTATCTCCTGGAATGTCAGGCATATCCCATTTAAAAGACCTTTTAATCTAATTTATAATAAAAAGTATTATCAAACTTATATATAATTTAATAGTTTCTATAACTTCTTTATAGCTCTTTCAGTTACTTTATCATATTCTGTTACGGCTCCTATTAGCATGCTTCCCTTGGTATCATGTAATCTATGATTTTTCACCGCTCCTTCAATGCTGGTATTCGCATAGCAATATAAGCATCCATTGCTGCAGGTATCGTATGCTCCGATATCTACGCTGTCAATACAGTTACAGCCGGCTCTCTGACTGGCGGCCTTTAACCTCTTTATAGGACGGTTCAGTATCTTTTCCACCAGTTCCGGATCAATACAGCTTCCTTTCTGAACACCTGGTACGGAAAGAAGAACTTCCTCACAGCAGCTTCTTACCCTCATTCCATACCTGGCTCCGATTTCAGAAAGTCCTCCTGCAAGAAGAATCATTTCCTCACCGGTTATTTCCCGAAGCAGGGAGGCTGCTGTTTGCTTTTTTATCTTCCGGTAAATATCCACAAAACTGATGTATACTGTCTGCGTGTATCCGCCAAGCTTACTGCAGAATTCTTCAAATGCTTTTAAATGATATTCAATCGTATACTTGTCATTTAATACAATAGGGTCATAGCGCCACACTATTTTCTCTGCTCCGATAAGTTTTGACAGAGAAATAAACGTCTTGATGATTTCTGATTTCTCCCTCACATTTACCTCCAGCTCTTTCTGGTAGGGTGTAAGAGTGAACTGAAAGTAAAAGGGATATTCATGTTCTATCAGCCAGGGTATCTTAGGAAGCATTGGCAAGGGATCCTTTGTCCAAAAACAAATGCAGTCTATGGCCTCTTTGGTCAGACTGACCTGACTTACCTGCCTTGGATTCATAGGATTTCTGACCTGGACAAATCCTTCCTCCAACCGCCCAAAGAACCAGGGGGAATAAAACCTTGGTATATCCGTTCTTCTGGAAGCACTAATAATCATACTAACAACCATACCCTTTCCAAGGCATGTGTAAAAATTGCCTTTTACCTTTACCTATTCTGCCTTTAATACAAACATCTTACTTCCAAAATCACCCCAAGCGAAGTCTTTGGGAATATTTAATCCATAATTCATTAACTGCTGTCCGCTGATTTCCCCATCCATTCCCTCTATCTCATAGATCAGGTCTTCCGAAAGTCCTGCCAGGCGGAAACGGAACAGGGCATCATTGGGGACATTCATTATGCGATAAAAGAATACCACTGCTTCCCTTTTATCTTCTGAAACAAACATCCAGGCGGTATGGTTTCCCTTGAAAGGACTTAACAGGCGGTAAAAATCACCATATTGAATAACTCCACGCAGCCTTTTATAATCCGCAATCTGTATTTTGATTTTTTCCTTTATCTCATCTGTCAGCTTTGTGGCATCCAGCTCATATCCGAAATTACCTGCCATTGCAACATTTCCCCGGAATTCAAAGGGTGTAACTCTTCCTGTCTGATGACTGGGCGCATCAGCTACATGGGCAGTCATAGCGCTTATGGGATATACCATACTGGTTCCATACTGTATCTTAAGTCGTTCTACCGGATCAGTATCATCACTTGTCCAATTCTGAGGCATATAATGAAGAATACCGGAATCAAAACGGCCGCCGCCACCGGAGCAGCTCTCAAAGAGTACTTCCGGAAATTTTGTTGTAAGTTCTTCCATTACACGATAAACTCCAAGGATGTACCTATGTGCCGTCTCCATCTGACGGTCTGCAGGTAAAAGCTCTGAACCAATCTCTGACATATTACGGTTCATATCCCACTTTACATAGGAGATAGCCGCACTGCTTAAGATATCAGAGAGCATCTTAATAATGGCATCCTGTACGTCTTCTCTGGAGAAGTCCAGGATCAACTGATTTCTTCCAAGGTTCCGGAATCTGCCCGGTACATGCAGGCACCAATCCGGGTGCTCTCTATAGAGCTCTGAGTCGGGAGATACCATCTCCGGTTCAAACCACAGGCCAAACTTCAGACCTTCTTCATTGATTGCTTTAGCCAGGTTATTCAAGCCTCCGGGAAGTTTCTCTTTATTCACAAACCAGTCACCCAGACTGCAGTTATCGGAATTTCTCTTACCAAACCAGCCATCATCCAGTACTAACATCTCCACACCAAGAGGTGCTGCTGCTTTCGCAAGCGCTATCAGCTTCTCCTCCGTAAAGTCAAAATAAGTAGCTTCCCAGTTATTAATGATAACGGGTCTTTCCGCATTTCTATACATTCCTCTGGCCAGGCGGTTGCGGTATAATCTATGATAGGTCCTTGACATCTCACCAATGCCTTTGCCGGAATAGACCATCACCACTTCCGGGGTTACAAAATCATCTCCTGCCTCCAATTCCCAGGTAAAATCAAAGGGGTTTATTCCCATTGCTACTCTAGTGGTCTTATATTGGTCAACCTCGGCACTTGCTAAGAAATTACCGCTGTATACCAGACTGAAGCCATAAACTTCTCCCAGCTCTTCCCCGGCATCTTTTGATACCAATGCCATGAAGGGATTCTCACAGTGTCCGCTGGCCCCTCTGCGGCTTTCAATAGACTGGGTTCCGTTCACCAGTGCTCTTCTGACCTCATGACGCTCCCTAATCCAGCTTCCGGATAATGTTATCAGGTCATAATCACAATGGTCAAAATCCATGCTCATACTCAAGGCACGAAGAAGTTTCAGCTTCTGCTCTCCTTCATTGATAAAATGAGCCGACCGGACAATTACATCATACCCCTTCATTACCGTATAGCTTAATACTGCCTTAAGACCTGTCAGCGCATCCTTTAAAGTAATCTGTAAGGTCTCTGCCTCCTCTGTTTTTTCAGTGTAGACACTGGGAAGTCCTTTTAACGCAGGCTTTCCTTTTACAATTTCATGAGATTCATATGCCAGATCCGTAATTCTACTTCCATTTTCAAGCTGTACCTGAAAAGCAGGCATACGTAGGTCTGAATTCCCATAAGCCGGATACTCGTTTGGCATGGTATCCAGTGAAAACTCACTGTCACCGTCTGTAGTGGCGTCAAAGGAAGCTCTTCCTGCGGCCTTTATCATGGCCTCCACCACCGGTCCTTTTATTTTGGCACCCCAATAAACATGAGATAAGAATTTCTCTCTTTGCAGTTGTATAATATAAGTAGAACTCTCTGTCTGCAAGATGAAACTTTTACTCTTTTTCTCAAATTGTATGCTCATATTTACCTCTATTCCGCTGCTCTTGGCAGCCATAATCTTATGAGTGAAGGTTCTCCCCTCTTATTTTCTGTTTCATTTTATCGGAATCCTTACTCAAGTACAATGTATTATTTTCTACAATTTCCTTCCTTGTTTTTCAACATGAAAAATGGTATGATAGTATGAATTATTGAAAGATATAATTTATACAATACTGAAAGGATGTGTTTTTTTGATTAAATCTGTATTTTCTATTGACCTTCCGGTATTAGAGAGCATGCATATATGGAAAAATCGAATTGAACCGCTCCATAAAACCGGCAACGAAGAACGCATCTGCATTGTATCCGGTATTCACGGCGATGAGCTGGAAGGCCAATACATATGCTATGAAATCATCCGCCGGATTAATGCAGACCTTAATCACCTCCATGGAATCATTGATATATATCCCTGCCTTAACCCTTTAGGAATTGAGTCGCTTACAAGAGGCATTCCGGCCTTCGACCTGGATCTGAACAGATGCTTTCCGGGAAACAAGAACGGCGATATGGCTGAAAATGCAGCCCAGGCAATTGTGGAAGATATTCTTGGTGCAAAGCTTTGTGTAGATCTCCATTCCTCTAATATATTCTTACGTGAAATCCCGCAGGTTCGTATGATAGAAGAAAATGCTAAAATGCTGTTACCTTACGCTAAACTCTTAAATCTTGACTTTGTATGGATTCACCCCTCTGCCACCGTACAAAATGCAACCCTTACCCATGCCCTTAACTCCAGCGGAGTTCCTACCATAGCAGTGGAAATGGGTACCGGCATGCGTATAACCAAGCAATTCGGTGACCAGATAGCCGAAGGTATCTTCTGTCTCTTAAAAGAGCTTGGCATGTGGGACGGCGAGGTAATTACCCCTAAAACTCCCATCATTTCTTCCGAAGGGCAAAGCGAGGTCACTATGGTTCATGCAGATGCCGCCGGTGTCTTTCTCCCAGCCGCCTCACACTGGATGGGAATAAAGAAAGGAGAGGTTATCGGTGATATTGTTAACAGCCTGACCGGTGAAATCAATCAGCATATCCTGGCCCCTTGTGACGGTATGATATTTACCTTAAGGGAATATCCCGTAGTTAACAAAGGCTCTTTGATAGTCCGTATTCTGGGAGGTAACTTCTGATGATAAAAAGTATTATATACTCCAGCACCTCTCCCTTTCGCGGAGACATGGATATCCCTGCCTATCACTTCGGAAAAGGAGAGAAATCCGCCTGTATCGTAGGACCCACCAGAGGGAATGAAGTACAGCAGCTCTATATCTGCTCACAGATAATTAAGACTCTGGCAAGACTTGAAAAGACCGGCAATATTGTCAATAATAATGAGATAATGGTTATCCCTTCTGTCAACCATTATTCCATCAACGTAGAGAAACGCTTCTGGGCTATGGATAATACTGATATTAACCGTATGTTTCCAGGAGATGCAGATGGAGAGACCACCAGAAGGATAGCCGATGGTATCTTTGAGGCTGTTAAAGGATATAATTACGGTATCCAGTTCGCAAGCTTTCATACCCCCGGAGATTTTATTCCTCATGTCCGAATGATGGAGACAGGCTATCAGAATACCAGCCTTGCCAATCTCTTCGGGCTTCCCTATGTAGTTACCAGAAAGCCCCGGCCAATTGATACGGCGACCCTTAATTACAATTGGCAGATGAACGGAACCAATGCTTTTAGCGTATACACCTCCGCCACCGACCATATTGACGAGAAGTCTGCCAATCAGGCTGTATCCTCTGTTCTTCGTTTTCTTACCAGAATGGGAATTATCAAATACAACTGTCACAGCGGTTTTATTGCTACTACCCTGGAGGAAGAAAGCCTGATGTCCATCCGTGCTGATGTATCCGGTATCTACAGGCGTTTTAAGGAACCCGGAGAAGAGGTTACTTTCGGGGATCTTTTAGCGGAAGTGGTCGACCCAATCGAGGGAGAAGTGATTTCCCAAATCATCTCCCCCAGTGACGGCATTATCTTCTTCGCTCACAGAAAGCCTCTGGTAATTGAAAATTGCACCGTATACAAATTAATTCGCAGACTTCATGAATAAATTGCGTATAAATCCAGTATTATATCCAAAAATCACAGGATATAACTTGACTTATATGGAAAAAGTATTAAAATGTTAATATGTGCGTCCTATTAATTATTACGCATGAATCACATATAATGGAGGAAACACCGTGAAAAATTCAAAAAGAATCATTTCCAAGCTGTTAGTATTTACTCTGATAGCAGGAATGATATTTGCTGCCGGCTGCAGCAAGAAGACAAGCTCTACTGGTGACTTGGTAGTAACCATTAACGACCAAAAACTTTATATGCAGGATATGATGTATTTCATATATGCCATGGAAGCTCAGGGACAGATGTATGCCCAGTATTATCCTGGTTATTGGGATATGGAGTATAATGAAGGCGTTACTATGAGACAGCAGATGAAACAGAGTGTAATGGATGCCGCCGTTATGTGGGAAATCCTTTACCTTAAGGCCCAAGAAGAAAAAGACACCCTTACCGATGATGAAAAGACAACAATTAAAACAAATGTAGAATCTATCATGACTTCTTTAAAAGACAATAGCGAACAGTTAAAGCTTACAGGATTCACGACTGAAAACCTTACAACTGCACAGAACAAATTGCAGCTTGCAAACAAATACTACCAGAAAGTTATCGATGGCTTAGGTATTAAGGAAGATGATGTAAAAGCTACGGTAGACCGTGATAAATACAAAGAGTATGATACGGAATATCTGTTTGCTGCAACTACGAAGTATGATGACAGCTCCAAGTTAGTAGACCTTTCTGATGAAGAAAAAGCTGCTGCCAAGACAAATATCAACAAAGCTTTAACCGAAGCAAAAGCAGGAAAAGAATTCGCTGATATAGCAAAAGAATTCGACAATCTTACAACCAGCACTCTTAACTTTGTTAAAGATGACGGCAAGGCTGATGAAGCTTACCAGACTGCTGCCATGAAGCTTGATAATGATGCTATTGCCGATGGTATTATCGAAACAGCTTCCGGTTACTACATCATCAAGATGAAGGATAACAATAGTTCCACAAGTTATGATGCCGCTGTAAAAGATGCAGTAACACAGGCTCAGAATGATGCTTTTACAAAGAAATATGAAAATGAAATCAAAAAAGACTATACAATTACTGTTAATGATAAGGTATGGGATAAGATAGTAATGGGTGAAACAACAATTCCCGTAGCAGAGAGAATTACATCAACTCCTGCTCCTACCGGAACTGATGCAACAGCTACTCCTACTGCAACTGACACTCCTACACCAACAGAGAGCGGTAAGTAATTAATTATATAAGTAAAGATATAACGCAAATCAGTATAAAAAGGACCTCTGCAAACGCAGAGGTCTTTTTTTGATAAACATTTTAGTTTTCTGTAAGAGACAATTATATTAACTTTTCAAATTCCCCGACCGGTATCGGCTTGGAATACAAATATCCCTGTGCCATATCACACCTTACACTTCTTAAGAAATCTGATTGATTCTGTGTTTCAACGCCTTCGGATAATACTTTCATGTTAAGCT
Source organism: Bacillota bacterium (assembly GCA_023450835.1). Taxonomy (GTDB): domain Bacteria; phylum Bacillota; class Clostridia; order Lachnospirales; family Lachnospiraceae; genus Anaerocolumna. Next base: position 7,381 of record JAEXGM010000060.1, read on the forward strand.
GCTTTGCCATACTGATAATACTGGAAACTATTATCTGCTCTTCTCTTTGCATGTTATCATGCCCAAAGAACTCTTTATCCAGCTTAATAACATCCGTTGCCATATCTTTTAACAGATTCAAGGAAGAATATCCTGCGCCAAAATCATCAATGGATACTCCAAAGCCTAAACTCCTTAGCTGTCTCATAGCAGTAAGAGCAGCCTCCGTATTGCTTAAAAAGATACTCTCCGTAAGCTCCAATTCCAAAAGGTTGTATGGTATTCCATAGGAATCGACCAATTCTTTTATATTGTCTACAAACTTTTCATCATGCAGATGCACACGGGAAACATTAATAGATATCGGAACAGGCTTCTTACCCATTCTAATCCACTCGTTCAGAATCTTACAAACCTCTTCATAAACATAGAAATCCAGATTTACTACAAATCCATTATTCTCAAATATAGGTATAAAATCCCCCGGCATGATTATAATGCCGCCTCTTATCCAACGAACCAGCGCTTCTGCCCCTACAAGACCGTTATCATGCAGATTTACTTTAGGCTGAAGGTATACAACAAATTCTCTGTCCCTTAGCGCCTGCTCCATGGTATTGTTGATTTCCGCCTCCCTTTGCAGGTTCAGCTGCATATTGATATCAAAGAAACAATACGTTGAATGGGATGCGTTCTTTATAGTCTTACGGGCTATATTGGCATTATCAATCGCTACTGTAATATCTTCCTCCGGGTTGATATAGGCAATTCCACTGGCTACGATAAACTTTGTGCCAGGGTACTTCGCCTTTTGTATTTGATTGAACTGGTCATAAATATTCTGAATATAGTCAACAATTTCTGCTTCATCCTGATAGGAAAAGCACACCGCAAAATTATCATCAGATATTCTCGCAATCCCTTCTACGTTGATATTCCCTCCCGAAATAATGGAAGCAAAATCACATAAAATCCTATCTCCCGTTTCATATCCAAGGGTATTATTCAGATATTTAAACTTTGTAATATCTGAATATATAATTGCACATTTGCTTTTTGTGCTATTTACAATGTTTCTGGCATCTTTTTTTAATTTATGCAAGGTCGGAAGACCTGTCAGTACATCGAAATTCTTTAATATATATAATTGCTTGCTGGCGCGCTCAGAAGCTCTTAGTTTCAACAGATAGGAAGATATTATCTTCGTTATTGTGAGGAAGGAATCTAATTCATAATCGCTCCAATTCCTGTCTTTATCATAGTCATGAACACTGATACAGCCCTTTAAATTATCATTTTCAAAGATGGCACATTGCAGTAATGCCTTTACTCCAAGCTTCTTTAGTATGGCTTCCTTGCTGTCCTCTTCTTTTAATTCAGTCAAAGAGTATACTCCGGATTCACTGAAAGTGAACTCATGCTCCCCTAAATAATGAGCAAACTCTTCCTTTTCCCGCTCATTTGCTTCCATTCTGTCATTGGAGCAAAAATAAGTCATCATAAAATCAGGAGACTCCGATACATATTCAAAAATACAAATCTGAGTACAGTCAAATTGTACTCTTACTTTATTTAACAGAAGATTAATGGCACTGTTGACATCCTTCGTTCTTGACATAATATCAAAGGCAAATGCAGTGATTTCCTTATCAAAATTATTGCTGCCAAAACCTTTTGTCCGGTTAATCTGATACTTATAAAAGCATTCTGTATCCAAATACATACCGGGACTTGGAATTTCATTATAAAAACAGCCATAATCAAACTTTTCATTCCCTGTCTTATTCTCTCTATCATATAAAAGTGCGGCATCGGCTTTTAAGAAAAGCTCCTCAAAATTCATTCCATCCTTGGGATAGGTTGAAATTCCAATGCTGCAGGACAATTTATAATTCTTATTCTCACCGGTATAGGTATTAGCAAAAACAGAATAGATGATTCTTGCCTTCTCCTTAAGGAGTTCTATATTGGAGACATTCTTAATGAAAATAAGGAATTCGTCACCACCGATACGGCTGGCTATATCAGTATCATAGAAATTCTTCCGCAAGGCCTCCGCAATATTAACTAAAACCGTATCACCAAAAAGATAACCCAGGTTTTCGTTTACTGCGTCGAAATTGTCGATATCTACCAGCATCAGAGCATGGTACTTTGTATCGGAAGTCTTTAGAAATTCTTCTATCACCTTTTTACTGTATTCTTTATGATACAGCCCGGTCAGAGTATCTAACTTTTCCTGTTCCATTATTCTGTTTTTCTCCATCGCTTTTAGCTCTTTCCGGTGTGCCAGCTCCTGTTTGATTTCTTCCCAATTACTTCCATCAATTAGTACACAATAAATCGTGTCATTACAGATAAATTCAATACAATTATCTTTCTGTACATAATTGCTGATGATACCATCTGGCAAAGGGGTCCTAATAAAGAAATCCATTAGTTGCTCTCTTGTATATATATACCTTTTTGGAAAGGCGTTTTCTCTTATGTCAGACATATTTATTTTTTACCATCCATGTTGTAGATTACTGTCATCCTTGATCATTTACCTGTACAATTGTACACATTATAACATAATTTCCGTGTTTCCACAACCGCAATTTCAAACAACACAGACAGGTCATAAGTTTATTAAAGCTTAGGCAAAAATAAGCTTATGCCTGATTGAATTGTGTTTACAAGTGAATATTACTGATATTTCCTCATATATTTAGTTAGTAAAACTATTTTAGGAGACGGACCATGGACCAGGATTGCAGACAATATATCATTAGTGATGAATACGCTGACTTCATTGTGGAAAATGGTTCTCCGCTGAGTCGATTTCTTGCAATAGAAAATACCTGTCAAACGCCTTTGACCAACAACCATACCGCTGTATTTGTTCCTTTAGCCAATGTCCCTGAAAATATGATACAAACCTATGGTTACAGCGTATTTCCAAGCTGCTTCGGCCTTATGGACACCGGGAGCCTTGAAAGTTCCGGTATTACCAGAATACGAAATATACCTGTGTTCGACCTGAGAGGAAACGGCACTCTGGTAGGAATAATAGATACCGGAATTGATTATACCCATGAAGCCTTCCGTAATGCAGACGGCACTTCCAAAATTGTTGCAATATGGGATCAGACCATTCAGACAGGTCCTCCTCCGGAAGGCTTTCTGTATGGTACCGAATATACCAGAGAACAGCTGAATCAGGCGCTGACTAATCCAGACCCGCTGTCGGTAGTTCCAACGAACGATGAGAACGGTCATGGTACCTTTCTGGCCGGCATTGTCGCCGGTAATACCAATGAGGCCCAAAACTTCGCCGGTGTTGTACCCGATGCAGCTATTGTAATTGTCAAATTAAAACAGGCCAAACCATTTATCAGGAATTTTTTTCACATCCCTGCAGATGCCATCTGTTATTCCGAAACAGATATTATATTCGGCATCAATTATCTGATGGCTATGGCAAGAACTCTCGCCGTACCGGTATCTATCTGTATCGGCTTTGGCACCTCGCAGGGTGCTCATGATGAAAGAGGGATATTAAGCAGTTACATCTCCCTTCTTGCTGATTACAGCGGTGTTGCAATAACCGTTGCCGCGGGAAATGAGGGAAATACCGGTCATCATTTTCAGGGTAATATTCAAAGCACTACGAATTATGTTACCGTAGACCTTCATGTGGGAAGCAATGT
>JAEXGM010000063.1 GCA_023450835.1 Bacillota bacterium
ACATATTCACAAAAAAGATCTAAAATTCCCGGTAATTCCTTTAGGGGATAATTTCCTTTTAATAAATTATTAACAGACTCTATTGGATAATATAATCTTATTGTTTCCCTTGCATATCCCAATTTTATTTGTTCTTCTTTGATTACATCGATAATGTTATTCTCTAATGCGTTAAAGTCCGGTTCATTTTTATATGGCATGTTTTTTCTCCTAAAGTCTCTGTTCTTATTTACACCCCTATAATTTACACCCCTATAATTTACATCTCTATAATCATCAAACGAAACAGCCAACTTTACAGTATTGGCTGTTTCGTTCTTATCCTATATTAGATTCACTTACATATTCTTTACATTCAATGCTCTAAAAGAATTTACGATAGCAATTATTGTGACACCTACATCTGCAAATACAGCTTCCCATAGAGTTGATATGCCAAAAACACTTAATATAAGGAATAATATCTTTATACCGATGGCAAATATCATATTTTGCTGAGCTATCTTAAGGGTTTTCCGGGATATTCTTATGGCTGTTGCTATTTTGGAAGGTTCATCCGTCATGATTACGATATCAGCGGCTTCTATTGCTGCATCCGACCCTAAGGCCCCCATTGCAATTCCGATATCAGCACGTGCTAATACGGGAGCATCATTAATACCGTCACCTACGAAAGCCAGTTTAGCATTTGCGGGCTTTTGTGCAAATAATTCTTCTAATTTATCAACTTTATCTCCCGGCAGTAAGTCAGCATATACTTTATCAAGTTTCAGACTTTCTGCAACGTTGGAAGCAACATGTTGGGTATCACCGGTAAGCATTACAGTCTGTTTAATGCCGGACGCTTTCAGAGCTTTTATTGCCTGGGCAGAATCTGTTTTCAATTCATCTGCAATTATGATATAACCTGCATACTGGCCGTTGATTGCAACATGCACGACTGTACCGATTAACTCACCTTCATAGTAAGGTATATTCATTTTAAGCATTAATTTGCTGTTTCCCGCCATTACCTTTTTGCCATCAACAACTGCAATGATACCGTGACCGGATATTTCTTCAATGCCTGTAATGCGGCTGTTGTCTATTTCTTTTCCATAGGCGCTCTTAAGAGATAAGGATATCGGATGATTGGAATAACTTTCAGTATAGGCTGTTAATTCCAATAATTCTTCTTTTGAATATCCTTCGGGATGGATTTCCTGAACTTGAAAGACACCTTTGGTTAACGTACCGGTTTTATCGAATACAACAATTTCTGTTTTTGCCAGTGCTTCCAGGTAATTACTTCCCTTTACCAGGATACCTTTTCTTGAGGCACCGCCTATTCCGCCAAAGAAACTTAGAGGAATAGAGATTACTAAGGCGCAGGGACAAGAAACTACAAGGAAGGATAATGCTCTATATATCCAATCACTAAAAGTGGCACCATTTATTATAAGAGGCGGAATCAATGCTATTAAAACCGCTATAATAACTACCGTAGGGGTATAATATCTGGCGAATTTAGTGATGAACTGTTCTGAGTTTGATTTTTTACTGCTTGCATTTTCAACTAAATCAAGAATTTTACTTACAGTGGACTCACCATATTCTTTTGTAACTTTTGCAGTAATTACTCCATTGATATTGATACAGCCGCTTAGGATTTCATGTCCGGCTTCGACTTCACGGGGAACTGATTCGCCGGTAAGAGCTGAAGTATCTACCATGGAGCTGCCTTCAACTATGGTGGCGTCAAGGGGAACCCTCTCTCCTGCTTTTATAACAATAATATCTCCTACCTGAACTTCATCGGGATCAACTTTTACAAGTTCATCCTCCCTTTTAACATTGGCGTAATCCGGACGAATATCCATCAGAGAGGCAATGGACTTTCTTGACTTATTAACAGCATAGCTTTGAAATAATTCACCAATCTGGTAAAAAAGCATTACTGCAACGCCTTCCGGAAAGTCGCCTACAAAAAATGCACCTATGGTTGCAATACTCATTAGAAAATTTTCATCAAAAACCTTGCCGTGTATAATGTTTTTAGCAGCTCGTAAAACAACGTCACCGCCGACTATAACATAACTGATTAGAAATAAAACAGGTTTTAACCAATAGATATCAAGGTTTATTAGAAAAGCTACGATAAAAAATACAGCCCCAAGAATGATTCGATAAAGGCGCCTTTTCATATTTTATGCTCCTTCTATGCTTTTTTCATAACAGTTCCGGGCTCAATTTTTTTAACGATTTTTTCTGCCTCAGCTATGATATCTGTCATCTTTTCATCTTCTGCTTCAATAACCATTTTAGTGGTCATAAAGTTAACAGTGGCTTCTTTCACGCCCTCCAATTTACCCACTGCAGTTTCAATTTTTGCTGCGCAGTTTGCACAGTCTAACCCTTCTAATCTAAATGTCTTTTTCATAACAAATCCTCCTTTAATTTTATTTTTCTCTTATATGCTCTAACCCTTTTTCCAGAATTTCTTTTACATGGTCATCCTGAAGGGAATAGAATACTACTTTGCCTTCTTTTCTGTATTTCACTAAGTTGGCAGCACGTAAAGATTTTAGTTGATGGGATATGGCAGACTTTGTCATGTTAAGAAGAACTGCCAGGTCACATACACACATCTCGCTCTCATCCAATGCCCACATAATCTTTATTCTGGTACTGTCTCCAAAAACTTTAAAAAAATCAGATAAATCATATAGTTCATCATCTAACGGCATCACTTTACTGACCGCTTCTACAACCTCTGCATAGATTACTTCACAGTCACAATCAGCTTCTCTCATTGAGTATCACCGCCTTTCATTAGTCAATTGAACGATTGTTCAACTGTTGTTTTTATTATAGTTGAATACATGCTCAACTGTCAAGGGGAAATAGAAATATATATAAATATTATCAATAAGAAATGATAGACGAAATAAAACAAGCTAAATCAAAGATAGGGTCTATCTTTGATTTAGCTTGTTTTATTTGATGTATTGTTTTTAAAAGCATATTGCTGGTATTATGTCTCTAATTCACATGCAGGTGGTTATTATCATTTTCTGTGTGAGGAATCATACTTAGCATATAAGTTCTTAAATTATCCAAAGATTCTATTTCGCCGGCTTTCAGCCAGAGTTTATAACCATTTGAAGCCTCAACGGTATCTATAACATCCGCTACGGTGCCTTTTAGATAGTTGATGTTTAAAAAGCTGATAGTTTCAGCCATATCTTTTGTTTCATCTTCTGTGTAAAGGCCGGTTTTAGACACTGCATTATAGGCTTTTTGATAGCTGTTATCATTCAGAAAGAGTCTGGAATAAGCCATAAAGTCTGCCAGATTACTATCTTCTATTCCATTCTTCTTTGCCCATTCTTCTACATTTACTTGAGTTGTATTATAATCAAAACCATTAAGAGGGCTGTAGTTTAAGATACCATATTGGATGGGATACATGAGGAGGGATTCCGTAGCAACATCATATATCCGTTCATTTCCCTCTCCGTTATGTCTTATATCCTGAATATGCAGGTGACCGCTTAATACCAGGTTAAGATTACACTCTCTGAATACTTTTTCTACTTCGCTGCTGTTATCCAAGGTGAATCCATAATATATTTTTGAACTGTGATTATAAAGATTATGATGCATTACTGTAAGGATTCTGGCATTTTTTTCTTTAGCCATTTTACTGCATTTCTTTATCCATTTTAAGGTCTTCTCACTTATTTCACCGTTGGTTACAGGAATGCCGGCATTTTTGTTTAGTCGGTATTCACAGGTATCAAGCATGAGCAGCCAAACATCATCAGAAGGTGCTGCCAGGTAGCTTAAGGAGTTCTTATCCCTTGAGATTGCTTCACCATATCCAAAATCTTTATAGATCTTGCTGAAATCGGATGCGCTTATGGAATCGATTTTATAGCGCTCATCACCCTTAAACCCTCTTGCCCAGGGATTTTCAATGTCATGATTTCCGGGTATTACATAGACCTTTGTTCCGGATGTTTTTTCAATATTCTTTAATTTATCTGCTAAAGTAAGATGGCTTTGCTTCTCGCCGTTGGTTGTTAAGTCACCGCTTATAATAAGAATATCCGGTTTATCTTCCTGCACATCCGCTCCAAAAGCATTTATAATATCATCGGAATAGTAAAGCATCCTTCCATCACTGGTCGTGCAGTAATTCTGGAATGCTTTTCCGTCATCATGGACACTGTTTGCCAGGTAATGTATATCTGTTGTGACAAATATGGAAAGATCCTTACCGGATTCAATGGGGGTGGCTTTAAGGTTGCTGCAGCCGGTAAGAAGAATGGAAACTATAAAGAATAATGAAAATAATTGTTTTATATTTTTTGAGGACATGTCCCCTCCTTGTTTTCAAACGTTAAATTTAATTCCGGGAACCTGACGTATTCCTGGTTACTAATGTAAAATATGCAGTAGAGAAGTTTTTTATAACAGCTGCGTAACAGGTAAACATAAATTAGAGCAGCGCTGTGTCAGAGAATGCTCTCTTTCACATACTGCTCCTTTCATTATGAATTTATTTGAGCTGATATTCTGTTAGTTTTTTATCGCATTAGTTATAATTGTATTCCGATATAGGTCATAAAGTTTTTGTTTGTTAATTCCAGTGCATCAATTGCCGGTATTGGTCTGCTAATTAAGTATCCCTGGATGTTGTCACAATTACACTTCATTAAATAAGCTAATTGTTTCCCATTTTCAACGCCTTCCGCTATCACCTCAATATTTAGTTTATGTACCAGAGATACGATGGATTCGGTAATCTCCTTTTCAATACATTCTCTGTCGAGATCTTTTATAAAGCTCTTATCAATCTTCAGGGTATCGATAGGAAGTTTTCTTAGATAGCTTAAGGATGAATAACCGGTGCCAAAGTCATCCAGAGATATCTTAACACCGAGTCTCCTTAGTTCCTCAAACATTCTAATAGTAGTGTCAAAGGAGCTGATGAGGGTTGTCTCTGTTACTTCCAGCTCAAGGAGCTCCGGCCTTAAACCGGTTTCCTCTAAAGTACGTTTGACAAGATTGACAAAATCAAGCTGCTTTAGTTGTACAGCGGAGATATTAACGGACATCAGAATATCGTTCCGGCACTTGTTTAATCGAATTGCCTCTTCACAGGCTTCTCTTAGAATCCACTCTCCGAGTGGAACGATAAGTCCGGCACTTTCTGCCACCGGAATGAATTCAGTGGGAGGAATACTGCCAAGGATATCATCTGTCCAGCGAATCAAAGCTTCAAAAGCTCTGATTTTACCGGTTCTTAAACATATCTGAGGCTGATAATGGAGCGTCAGAATCTTCTTCTTTATAGCGGATCTTAAGCTTGCTTCGACAGAAAGTCTTCGCAGCATATCGGTCCGCATAGAATCCTGGTAGAACTGTATGGTGTTCTTTCCGATATTCTTGGAACGATACATTGCGGTATCTGCATTTTTAAGAAGCTCTTCCCCGTTTTTGGCATTAGAAGGATACATTGCAATTCCCATACTTGGGCTGATATTGAACCGGGAACCGTTGAATTTGAAAGGTTCCAGGATTTTCTCCTTGATACGAAGACAGAATTCATAAACTTCATCTTCCGAATCAATGCTCTGTATCATAACAGCAAATTCATCACCGCCGAGCCTTGTCAGCATATCCTGCTTTCGAATATGGTCTTTTAGGCGAAAAGCCAGGGTCTTTAACAGTAAATCCCCCGTGCTGTGTCCCAGCGTATCATTAACATCTTTAAAATTATCAAGGTCAACAAAGATGACGGCAACTTTTTTCTCATTTTTCTTAGCGGCTGCCAGAGCTTTCTCCAATTCCATCAGAAAAAGTGTCCGATTGGGAAGGCCGGTCAGAATATCATGATAAGCCATATATTCCAACTCAAATTGCTGTTCTTTTAATTTTGTAATATCAAGGTAGGAACCTGCCATTAGATATGGCTCGCCTTTAAGATTCTTTAGAACTTTTCCGGTGGACCTGACCCATTTGCAGGAGCCATCCTTACAGAGAAGGCGATATTCCAGATTAAATTTGTCTGTGTTATTTAGTAAATGAGAATAAAAAGCTCCTTGTGCCATCTCGGTGTCATCAGGATGAGCAATTTTGACGATATCGGTGACAGAGGATAATTCGTCAGGAGAATATCCTAATGCTTTGACAAAATGCGGTGAAATCGAAAAAAAGTTGCTATTGATGTCGTATTGCCAAACACCTTCAGAAGAAGTCTCCAGAATAACATTGTTAATTGCTTCGCTCTTTTTTAGCTTCTCCATATTTTCATTTAATTGTTCGTAATTTGTTTTTAGCTCTTCTTCCTGAGCAGTAACTTCCTCATAGAGAGCCGTAATCTCTTCATTCTTCTGGAATAAAACTTCATTTTGCTGCCTTAGTTCTTCTTCGGAAGCAAGTATCTCTTCATACAGGGATGAAAGCTCTTCATTTTTTCTGGTTAATTCTCTTTCATGCAAAACATCGTCGGAGATATCATGGATGACCCCTTTCAAAAGTAACGGAGTACCATCCTCCTCTCTGTCTAAGGTAGCGAGAGAACGAAGATATTTATGGACCCCATCCTCTGAAATAATCTCATATTGGATGTCATAGGGGATATCTTCCGAGACTAATTTGAAAAGTGCATTTTCAGAAATTCGTTTATATTCACCTTGGTGTAAATCCAAGATTCTTGACCTGGGTATGACGGGAGACGTTCTTGGAATTCCATATATATGAAAAGCTTCTTCTGAAGCCCATAGCATCTGGGTTTTCAGCTCTAATTCCCAATTGCCTACTTTCGCAATTTTTTGTGCTTCGTTAAGGCGCTGTTCGTTTTTTAATAGCTCTTCGCTTAAATTTTCCAGGGTTTCATTCTTTTTTCTAAGCTTTGCATCGGAATCTTCCAAATCTTTTAACAGCAAGGATTGTTTAGCAGAAAGAAGGCTTAAATCTTTGTTTCTCTGACGAAGGTCATCTTCCTGTTTTTTCTGTTCCGATATATCTAAGAAAATAACAGCAAAATAGCCTATTTCAGGGCAGTAAGCATTCACTTTGTACCAACGGTCAAAAACCTTGGAATATTGTTCAATGCTGGCTGCTGTACCGGTAAGAGCGACCTGTCCGTAAAATTGGATCCAGCTTACGGTATCCTCATTTATCTCGGGCACTGTCTCAAGGATGGTCTTGCCAATGATTTCATCTCTCTTAAGTCCTGTGTAACGTTCAAAGGATTTATTCGTTTCTATGTACCGATAATCGATGGGCTTGCCGGTTTCGTCGGTGATAATACGGTGGAGCGCAAAGCCGCTGATCA
>JAEXGM010000013.1 GCA_023450835.1 Bacillota bacterium
GCACTTCCGGCTTCATCGTGAGAGATGTCCCCAAGGGCAACCTCATAGATGCTGCTAAAGCAGGCACCCATACCGGCACCGACAATGAGAATGGAAGGAATGGTTATCAATGCATTGTTTCCATCTATCAGATATAAGATGCTAAAAGCCAATCCTACAGCTCCGGCAAGGGTCAGCAGAAGTCCGATTACAACCAGCTTGCGTCCCAGCTTATTTAACAGCGGGCGGCAGATAATAGAAGAAATAACAATACCCACTGCCATTGGCGTAATATAAAGCGCCGTCTGATAGGGGGAAAGTTTTAGCCCAAGCTGAAAGAATAAGGAGATAAGGTAGGATAGTCCGTTAACCGCTGCGAAAAAGGCAAGTCCTAACAACAACCCCGATGTAAAGCCTCTGTTACCAAAGAGAGACGGCTTGATAAGTGGGTTTTCCGCTTTGCGAAGATGAAGGGCAAAAAGGGTTAAAAAGATAACACCGGCTATAAGAATTATAATCTGCACAGGCTGCCAGCCTTCCGTAGAGCCTTCAATAAGGCCGTATATCATACCAAACATAGCAATACCTAATAGCAGGGAACCGCCTATATCAAGTTTTTCGGCAGAATTGCCCTTATCTTTTGGCAGGAGCCATATACCGGTTGCAAAACCTATGAGCCCCAGTAAAATATTCATCAGGAACATGGGACGCCAGCCAAGACCTGCAATGTTAGCCTGTATAATAAGTCCCGCCAAAATAGGGCCAAGTACAGAAGAGATACTCATTACCGGACCAAAGGCGCTGACGGCACTGGGAAACTGTGCAGGTGTAAAGGTGGCCATCAGGATACTGATACCCTGAGGAATTAATAAAGCTCCGAAGCTTCCCTGTATTAAACGTCCTATAATTATCATGGCAGGACTTACGGATAAACCACAGAAAGCAGATGCTGCCGTAAAGCCGGCGATACCTATCAGAAATAATCTGCGTTTTCCGTATCTGTCACCGAGGCGTCCGCCAACTACCAGTAAAACACCGATAGCAAGAGCGTAAGCGGCACCGAGCCACTTAATCAGGGTCTCTCCGCCGCCAATACTTGTAACGATGGAAGGAGCGGCGATATTGGTGATGGTAGAATCCATTAAATCAAGCATATCTGCAATTAATACGACAGCCAGAATTGCACGGAGCCTGGGGGTAAGACGTGATGGGTCAGCCGTCCGGGGGGTATGATTCTTTGTATGTGACATTTCATTCTCCTATCTTTATGTGTAACATATAATTCAAGAGCCTAAATCCTCACCAGTGCTATGGTTAATATTGTACTGAGGGAAGGAGGCTCTAATCTTCCAGCTTCCTGTCAGGCTGGTGCAGGGAGGTAATCAACTTATCCAACAGCTTTTCCAGAGTTTGCTGTTCTTCCTCTGTCAGACCTTGAAAGAGCGAGCGTACGGCATTTTTTCGAATATCTGTCAGTTCTGCGGCAAGCTCTCTGCCCGCATCCGTTAAGAAAACGCGGAAAGTTCTCCGGTCACTTTCATGAGCACAGCGTATGATATAGCCATTATTCTCTAATTTATCGACCAATTCACCCAGGGAAGCCGCACGAATATTCAGTGTGTTAGATAATTCTTTCGGTGTTAATCCGTCATTTTCTAAAAGTACACCCATTACATGTCCCTGTCCTCTGCCGATGTCCCTCATTAGAGCAGTTGGCATAAGCAAAGAGCGGCTGCGGTCAAAGAGATTGACACAGTTATGAAATTGTTCAAATAATTTCTCTGGTATATTGGAATCCATTTAAAAACCTCCTAAATTTTATAAGGCACCTTACGAAATATTATTTTACTCAAAGTCAGAAGAATGTCAAGAAATATTTTAAGGTACCTAACGAAATTTATTTTGGAATAAAAATACTTGCCTTTCCGGTTGAGAGCTGATATTCTAGAAGCCATAAAGCCTGAAGGAAAGTAGTGGGAAATAAAGAACATTTCACATCTGACACCCAGCGGCCTAACGGCCAAATATCAAATATTCATTAGTGAGGTAAGATTAATGTATCAGAAAATAGATTTTAGTAATAAACCGGTACTTGAGGGGGAGAAGGTCATTCTAAGGCCCTTTCAGGGAGAGGACTGGAGAGAAATGCTGGCAATATTGGATGAGCCTGAATTAAGACGTTTGACCGGTTCTGTTATAGATGAAGAGGAAGCAGTGATGCCAACTAGTGAAGAAGAGGCAGAGAAAATAAAGGTTTGGTACCAGACCCGTAATGAGAAAGCAGACCGTCTGGACCTGGCGGTTATGGACAAGGAAAGAAATGAAATTGCGGGAGAAGTTGTTTTCAACGAATATGATGAAACAACCGGGAATGTTAATTTCCGGGTTCTGATGAGGCAGAGCAGTTGTAACAAAGGATTTGGGACAGAAGCAATTGCCATGTTTATTAAGTATGGAATGGAAGAACTGAAATTTCACAAAATCAGCCTGGAGGTATATAGTTTTAACCCAAGAGCCGAGAAAGTTTATCAAAAGACCGGATTTGTATTAGAGGGCATAAAACGTGAGGACTTTTGCTACAACAGTGAGTATATTGACACAAAGGTCTATGGAATGCTACGAGAAGATTACGATAAAAATTAAGAAAAGAAAGTAAGAGAGAAAACCTGACTGCAGTTTGCATTCTGGAGAAAAGTTTGAAAGTTCCTTTCAAACTACTTATTAAAGCAGTAACGCAGACAGGTCTGTGTTATGCGCGAGGTATAAACATGAGGATTATCATATCACCTGCAAAGAAAATGAAAGTAGACACAGATACCTTGGAGTACCAGGAGCTGCCGCTGTTTATAGAAAATGCAGGTATCCTTTTATCACATTTAAGAAAATTAAATTATGAGGAAGCGAAAACCCTGTGGAACTGCAATGATAAAATAGCAGGCTGCAATTATGAAAGGCTGGGCAAGGCAGACTTATACCACAACCTGACACCCGCTATTCTCAGCTATGAAGGCATCCAGTATCAATACATGGCCCCCGGCGTTTTTGAGACAAAGGAGTACGAATATATAAGAAAGCACCTTCGCATATTATCAGGATTTTATGGCTTATTGAAGCCTTTTGACGGAGTCGTTCCATACCGTCTGGAAATGCAGGCCAGGCTCAAAGGCGAAGGATTTCGTTCCCTGTATGAATTCTGGAACAGTAAATTAAGCGAGCAGCTTTTTTCGGAAAGCGGCTGCATTGTTAATCTGGCTTCCGCTGAATACAGTAAAGGCATTTCAGCTTATTTAACAGATAAAATAAAATATATTACCTGTGTCTTTGGTGAAAGAATCGGCGGGAAAACAGTGGAAAAAGGAACTCTTGTCAAGATGGCAAGGGGAGAAATGGTTCGTTTCATGGCACAAAATCAAATAGTGAAGGTAAAAGACATAAAAGAGTTCAGCAGTCTTGGATTTCAATATGTGAAGGAATTGTCTGATAGAAATACATATGTATTCATAAGAGGAAAACAATAGATAATACAACAAATTATACAGCTGTCATATTTGGCTTATCCAAAGCCAAGTGTAACAGCTGTTTTTTATGAATTTCTGAACTTTCAGGCGACAAAAATCTATATAAATAAACGGCAGCTTTGTAACCGGGATAAGTATAAGGAATTGGTATGAATAGGCTTTTACAAGAATAGAAAAAATGACTAGGGTATGTTATTAAAAATTTTTATGAATTTAGTGTAACCTTTTATCTCGCTTGAACGAATAAAAGGTGTAAACAAATGAATGATCAATGAGGTGCACTTCAATGATTCCTGATAAAACTTTATATAAGGCCTTTTTAGAGGGTGACATTGCCGGCTTTGAAGAGCTGGTATTGCGTTACCGGCATAATCTGGTTTATTTCATTATGCAGTATCTGAAAGACTTTCACAGTGCGGAGGATATAGCCCAGGAAGTATTTGCTTATATTTATCTTCATCCGGACAGGTATCTGCCGGAATATGAATTTAAGACCTATTTATTTATGCTGGGAAAAAGGCGCGCTATTGATTACCTGCGCAAAAGCAGCAAAATAAATCTGTTATCAGTAGATGACCTTCAGCTTGAGGATATTAAGTCTTTGGAGGATATTATCTACAGACAGGAGAATTCTATGGCTATCCGTGAAGCGTTAAAAGAGATGAAAAGCGAGTACAGCCAGGTGATTATTTTGATGTATCTTAACGGCTTTTCTATGGCAGAGGTGGCAGTTATCATGGAAAAGACGGTTTCCTCCGTAAAGGTACTGGCTCACAGGGCGAAGCTTAAGCTGAAAGAGATATTGCTGAAAGGGGGATGTGCATATGAAATCTGACCAGGAATTTTTAAAAGGTGTCTATGAAAAAGCAAAGGAAATGGAACTTTCAGAGCAGCAAAAGATGACAGGGGAAAATAGCAGGAAAGGCACACGGAGTGCAAGTACTCTAAGATATGCTGTAACAGCCGCCGCGTGTTTCATTCTGGTCTCTGCCGGGGTTTTTAAGTTTGTCATAGATAAACCTGCCAGCCAGGTAACTCCTCAGCCAATAAGTATTGATGTAAGGGGGATTGATTTGGAGGGAGATGGGCAGGAGGCCCAGCAGGGAGACTTGCCGGGGAGTCTGTCAGAGAAACTGCGCAATCTGTTTGAAGCTGCTACCGATATTGTAGAGGTAGTAAAGAGTACCGATGGAGAAAAGGCTTATGAGATAGTCAGAACCTATAGAAATGACAGTGGTGAAAAAGACCAGTTATCTAAGCTTAAAGGTATTCTGCCCCAGCTGGAGAAAGGGCAGAGGGCAGTTCTGTTTCTGAAAGAAGAAGCGGGGAATGTGAATATGCTGGATAGCTTTGTCAGCAGCACCAACGAAGATACCTATCAGAACAGCAGCGGTGATGTAATAACGAAAGAGGAACTTTCAGAGATAAAGAATTAATTATAAGTACAAAGATGGGAGAGCGATATGTTAAAAAAAATAATGAGTGTCATGATAATTACCCTATTGGTGGTAAGCCTTGGGGCCTGCCAGAAGTCTGCTAAGGATACTGGGGCAAAAGGGCCGGAAGGTGAATTAAGCGATATTATCAATAAGATATATGAAGAAAAACCCCTGGATTTAAGACTGGAAACCAGTACAGTTGACATTGCGGATACGGAAAAGCTGAAATATTACACAGGCCTTACAGATGCTTCTCTTGTAAAGGAGGCTGCTGTTTCCGAAGCGATGATTACTTCACAGGCTTATTCCCTTGTTCTTGTGCGTGTAAAGGAAGCGGGAGATGCGGAAAAGGTCGCAAAGGAAATGTTAAATGGGATAGATCAGCGTAAGTGGATTTGCGTTATGGCAGATGACTTAAAAGTGGCAGCCAGAGGAGATGTGATTATGCTAATTATGGTGGAGAGTCAGATGGCCGATACCGTAACTTCCGACCAGATTGTGGATGCCTTTAAAACTGTATGCGGCGGACAACTTGACCAGACCTTAACAAAAGAGGAGTAGTCAGCCTATGCTGTTTTCCAGTATAACTTTCTTGTATTATTTTTTACCTGCGGTACTGCTATTGTATTTTCTTGCTCCTTTCCGGTATAAGAATGCCATACTGCTAATTGCAAGTCTGGTATTTTATGCCTGGGGAGAACCAATTTATTGCCTGCTCATGCTGTTATCCATTTTGCAGGGGTATTTTATCGGACAGGGAATTGAAAAATGTACGGAGAAAAGAAAGGCAAAAGCCTTATTAGCAGCTTCTGTTGTTTTAAGTCTTAGTATTTTAGGCTTTTTTAAATACTTTGATTTTTTTCTGGAGAACTTCAACAAAGCAGCCAATCTGTCCCTGCCTTTACTGCGGATTGCCCTGCCCATGGGTATCAGCTTTTATACCTTTCATATTATGAGCTATACCATAGACATCTATAGAGGTAAGGTAAGAGCCGAAAAACATCTTCTGGCTTTTATGACCTATGCGACGCTGTTTCCGCAGCTGGTGGCAGGACCTATTGTAAGGTATGCCGATATTGCAAAGCAGCTTCATGAAAGAAAGCATAGTCTGTCCCAGTGCTATCTTGGCGGCAGAAGGTTTGTGGCAGGTCTTGCTAAGAAAGTACTCCTTGCCAATTCCTTTGGTGTTCTGTGTGCACAGTTCAGGGACTCTGCGGATAAATCGGTACTGTTTTATTGGGTCTATGCCATTGCTTACACTTTACAGATATATTATGACTTCTCTGGTTACAGTGATATGGCTATAGGGCTTGGAAAAATCTTTGGTTTTCAGTTTATAGAGAACTTTAACTATCCCTATATATCAAAAAGCATAACAGAGTTTTGGAGACGCTGGCATATTTCTTTAAGTTCCTGGTTCAGAGATTATGTGTACATTCCACTGGGAGGCAGCAGGGTTTCAGAGGGGAAGCATATACGAAATATCCTGATAGTATGGATGCTGACCGGCTTCTGGCATGGAGCAGCCTGGAATTTTATCCTATGGGGCTTATATTTCGCCTTTCTTCTGATTTTGGAAAAATACTGCTTCTCAAAAATAAGGATAAAGAAAATAAAGGGATTTCATTTGTTACCACACTTTTATGTGATGGTATCAGTGATAATTAGTTTTGTGCTGTTTAATGCTTCCAGCCTCTCGCAGGCAGGGAGGGATATCGGCAGTATGTTTGGCTTGTATGGCGTGCCATTGGTCTCGGCAGAAGCGCTGTATTATCTGCGAAGCTACGCGGTATTGCTGTTAATTGGCGTCATTGGTTCAACACCGTTTTTAAAAGTAACTTATGAAAATTTTGAGAAAAAGGGAAAAACGGCCTTTTTGAGTGCTATTTTGGAACCGGCAGCTCTTTGCGGATTGTTATTGATTATAACAGGGTATTTGGTAGACGGTTCTTTTAATCCTTTTTTGTATTTTAGATTTTGATAAGATATAGTGTGAAAATTAGAAAGATAATTTTTACACACATGTTAGTGCCTGGGAAATCCTCAGCGCAAACATGAGGCGCGTTGGAAAGAGTATGATTGTTGTGTGAATCATCATTAAGAAGCATAACTCACGCATAAGAGTATGCCTGGGAAATCCTCGGCACAATCTTGCGGCGTATTGGAAAGGAGATGGTAGTTAGCAGGATGGAAAAGTTAAAATACTATATCGGAGTTTCCGTACTGGTGCTTACTTTATTCACAGGTGCGCTTATTAATTGTCTGAAGCCCCAGAGTGAATTCTCTGACAGTGAAAGAAGGCAGCTAAAGAAGCATCCGGTGTGGTCTGCCACGTCTTTTTTGAATAATACCTATGGGACCAAATTCGAGGATGCCGCTATGGACCAATTCCCTTTCCGGGATGAATTTCGAAGAATGAAAGCTTGTACCCTCTACTATTTGTTCCGGGAAAAGGATAACAATGGAATCTATCTGGAAGACGGCTATGCTGCGAAGCTTGATTACCCTTTAAAAGAAGAATCAGTAAAGAATGCCCTTGCATCTTTTCAATATATCTATGATACTTATCTTGCAGGCGGCGTTTCTAAGATTTATACTTGTATTGTGCCGGATAAAGGCTATTATCTGGCGAAGCAGAATGGATACCCTGCAATGGATTATGACAAACTTTACAGCATGGTACAGGCAGGGATGAAGTATTCTGAATTTATCGATATCCGGGATATGCTCACCACAGAGGATTATTACAGAACGGATACCCATTGGAGGCAGGAAGAATTAACGCAAGTGGCAAAGAAACTTAGTGAGAAGCTGGGGGTAAAAAATGCTCTGTCAGATAACAATACCGTAAATATCTCCAAGGAGCCTTTTTATGGGGTATACTATGGGCAATCGGCGTTACCGCTTAAAGGCGAAACGATAAAATACCTGACAAATTCCGTTATTAACAGCTGCAAAGTTTATAATTATGAAACAGGTGAAACAACAGGAATATATGAACGAAGTAAACTTTCCGGAAAAGACCCTTATGAAATGTTCTTATCCGGTGCTGCGCCCCTGTTAACCATTGAAAACCCCAAAGCAGCAGGAAACAGGGAATTAATTGTGTTCAGAGATTCTTTTGGGAGCAGCCTTGCACCGCTTTTAGCGGAAAGGTATTCGAAAATTACTTTAATAGATATCCGTTATGTAAAAAGTTCCATGCTAAAAGACTATGTTGACTTTCACAATCAGGATGTGTTATTTCTTTACAGTACATTATTATTAAACGACAGTTACAGTTTAAAGTAAATAGAGCTGATGCTTATAGCCTCCCTTTAGACAGGAGACTGTAAGCATCAGTTTTTTGTCAGGCTGAAGGATTACTGTCTGCCTTAAATAGTAATTCTTTAAATTGATTTTCATAGATCCATTTGGTGCTGTATCTTTTTCGCACCTTCATTTTGGCGGAAATCACATTGTTATGCTCCATTGCCACCAGGATTCTTTTGCTCTTATCTTCATAGTAGGCCTCTTCACTGGGGTGATAGCTTTCTTTGGTTAAAAATCCGAAATTCTTTGCGTCCCACCGTAAAAAGTATGCGCCCAGCTCCTTCCCCAGCTCCTCCAGTGCCGGAACTGCTTCATTTAATACCAGATAATTTCCCCTGCTGGCAGCTTCAAGCACTGTCAGACCGAAGGATTCGGAAGAGGAGGGACAGAGATAGAGGTTGGAAAGAGTGAATAGATCCAGAACGGCGTGCCTTGGCAGCCCATTGGGATATTCATAGTCACTGGTGAAGATAATGTCTTCTTCCCGTAGGCCGGCTGCAATTCCTTTTTCCCTTATCAGACTTTTATACTTCATAGCCGGAATGTCCATCGACGGATACTCACAGAATATTATTTTTACTTCATAAGTGCTGACACTTTTTATAGCTCCGGCCAGCATAGCAGCCTTTTCAAACTTTTTGCCGGTTGTAAGTCTGCCGGGATAGACAATCAGGATATCTGCATCCATAAAACCGGTCTTACCGGCAAGAACTTTTACTTCATCACACATATTATCCAGGATATCCAGAGAGTTATTGAGTACATGACATTTTTCCATGGGGACCCTGTATTGCCTGGACAAAGGCTTTAGCCCACAAAGGGCAGGATAGACATAGTCTGTATTGGGAAGAGGGGAGTATCTGGCAGAGTGGGGCCAGGGTACCGGTTTTCCCACCTGGCTTTCATCGGGCAGGGAGTTGGTCATGGCAATAAAACGCAGATTCGGCAAACGCTCCGCCGCATACCGGACAGCCACGTTATGAAGCAGATGCCAGCCCTGAAAGAGAATATCATGGAGAATACATACATCCAGCTCTTGTAATTTCTGGAACAGATCGTCCCCGACAAACCTTGCCTCCTCCATAAAAGTACTATGAATGGGCATCTTGGGAGAGTTATAATCCCGCCAGGTCAGCTGCTTGCCTTTATAGTGATTGCATACCTGAACCCATTCAATTCTGGGGTCTGAATATATTCCCCAACGCTCTTCCTCATTTAAGTCCTCGCTGACTAACAGTCTGACTTCAATACCTTCTGCCAACAGCATCCTGATATGGTCGGCTACAACATTTACCAGAGAATATATGGCAGCTAAACTGTTAAACATGGTTAAAATTCCTACTTTCACACGATTCCCCTTAACTTTTACTCACTATAGGATATGCAGGGACAGGCCTATTAGAAACCAATACCGGGTAAGAATATGTAATTTTCAAGGATTATAATTTACTTGTAATATCACTGAAAAAAGGGTATGCTTTCACTATAAAACAGTTAGGAGATAAATAATGGAAAAAACCTATGAATTTCTAAAAAAATGCGGAACTTATTATATTGCAACAATGGATGGGGACAAGCCCCGTGTAAGACCTTTTGGTACGGTTAATATCTTTGAAGGAAAGCTTTACATTCAAACCGGCAAGGTAAAGAATGTATCAAAGCAGATGCATGCTAACCCTAAAATCGAAATCAGTGCTTTTGCGGAAGAAAAGTGGATTCGCCTGGAGGCCACAGCTGTCGTAGATGATAGAATCGAAGCACATCAGAGCATGTTCGAGGAGTATCCTTCCCTTTTAAACATGTACAAACCAGGTGATGGAAATACAGAGACCTGGTATTTAAAGGATGCAACTTCCAGGATTATTTCCATCGGAGGAGAAGTGGTTGCAGAGAACTTCTAGGCAGTAAGTAATAGGACTGGGGGATTTAAAAGGATGTATTTCAGGCATATACTTGGAATTCAGGATACTGCGGATAGAAAGATTACGAAAAGAAAGACAGTAAGAGCTGTAATTTTTGTTGACGGTAAACTTTTAATGATTCAGACTAAAAGAGGGGATATTAAATTTCCCGGCGGAGGGATGAAGCCGGAGGAGGATTTTATCCGGGCAATTTCGCGGGAAGTAAAGGAAGAAACCGGCTATACGGTAACAAAGGTCATGGAAAACGTCGGCGAGATTATAGAGAATTATGACGATTCCTATGAAGCAGGGGTAGTGTTTTCTATGACCTCTGCTTTTTATATCTGTGAAGTAAATCCGGAGAGCTGCCGGCAGGAGCTTAATGATTATGAGCAGGAATTAGATTTTAAACCGGTCTTTATTACGGCAGAGGAGGCTTATGTTTGCAATGAGGAGCTATTATTAAGGGATTTGGAGCATAGGATTACATTTCTGCCAAGAGAGATTTGTGCTCTGAAAGAAATTATAAAATATATTTGAATCCTTGTCCTTTATAAGATATACTCTTCTCTAGATGCATTTACTAAAGGAGAAAGCAACCTCAATGAGATTCTATTTTGCCCCCCTAGAAGGGATTACCGGGTATATTTACCGCAATGCACACCATACATGCTTTGGTAAGGTAGATAAATACTTTTCCCCTTTTATTACCACCAACCAGTCCGCCGCCTTTAAGAGCAGGGATATTAACGATATCCTTCCGGAGAATAATAAAGGTCAGGTACTGGTTCCCCAGCTGTTAACGAACAATGCAAAAGATTTTAACCGTGCAGCAGAAAAGATAAAGCAGTTGGGATTTGAAGAAATTAATTTAAATCTGGGATGTCCTTCCGGTACCGTAGTCGCAAAACATAAAGGTTCAGGCTTCCTGGCACTTACAAAGGAGCTGGATGAATTCCTGGAAGAAATATTTGAAAATCCGGTCATGAAGATTTCTATTAAGACAAGGATAGGGAAAGACCAGCCGGAGGAATTCCGGGAGCTGCTGCAGATATATAATAAATATCCCCTGGAGGAGCTTATTATCCATCCCAGAGTGCAGAAGGATTTCTATAAAAATAAACCCAATAGAGAAGTGTTTCATGAAGCCTTAAGGTTAAGCAAGAATCCTCTTTGTTACAATGGAGATATCTTCAGCCTGAAAGATTATCGGGAATTTATACAGGAATTTCCCCAGGTGGATACCATAATGCTTGGAAGAGGATTACTTTCCAATCCGGGCTTAATCGAGCTGATAACGGAAAACAAACAGCCGGATAAGAGCAGGGTCAGACAGTTCCATGATCAGATTTATGATGAATATCGGAATTTCCTTTCCGGAGAAAGAAATGTTCTGTTTAAGATGAAGGAAGTTTGGATCTATCTGGCTGTTTTATTTACAGACCATGAAAAATACTTAAAGCAAATAAAGAAATCCGAACGGCTTAAGGATTATGAGGAGGCCGTAGCAAGATTGTTTTCAGAACAGGAATTGAATGAATTATTGTAAGGCATAATCCATTCACAGTTTGTGCCTGCGAAATCCTTGGCACAAACTTGTGATATATAAAGGAAAGTGCAGGATATCAGAAAGGAATAAGAGGATATGGCAAAGCTGATCAGACATATGGTAATATTTAATTTAGTCCACGGAAAAGATTCACAGGAAGAGATAAAGTTCTTAAAGGACGGACAAGAATTGTTAACATCCATACCGGCAGTAAAAGATTTTCAGGTACTGCGCCAGGTAAGTGTAAAGAATGATTATAATTTTGGATTTTCTATGGTCTTTGAAACTTCAGAAGATTATGCGGCATATAATAACCATCCGGTGCACAGGGACTTTGTTGCAAGCAGATGGGAGAAGGAAGTTACAAAATTTCTGGAGATTGATTTTGAAGATTTATAAGAATATTTTGAGAACTAATTAGAACCACGTGAATTATTTAAAACCCAATATAGTATACAAAAGCCTCACAGACTGCATAAATGCTGAGTTTGTGAGGCTTTACTTTTACAGCTGTAATGTAAAATAAAAAGAAAAAATGGAAGAATTTTGACATAATTATACCAATATGTTACAATTGTGATATTAAAATTTCCACAATATTAGAGATTGCTACTGATTTGATTGGAGGAATGAAATGTCAAGTATATATTGGTATGAAAGCAGAATTGAAGAAGCACAGCGGAAGATAGATTCATTGGAAGAAGAATTGTCTAATCTGTATTCAATGAAAAAAGAAGTATCTTATGGTGCAGATACGACTCAAGGTCAGATTGAGAGAAAACGCAAAACGGCAAATGATTTATTAATGTTGGAATCAAGGCTGCCACTTGTTCGCAGTTTAAATGCCAAAGTTCAAAAAATTGTAGATGATACGTTTCGGTATAATATATTAACCAAATTTGATGATGTAAATGAAGAAGTTAACTCTGCTATTAATAAGGTAAAAGAAGATATAGAAGAACAAAGTGATATTATTAAACAATGCAGACTAGAAATAATACGTATCCAGGAAGAAGAAAGAAGAGAGGCAGAACGAAGAGAAGCGGAAAGAAGAGAAGCTGAACGAAACAAAACAGTTCAAGTTAATAATTAGTTAAGAAACTATAGATATAGATTCGGAAGAAGTGTGGTTTTTAAGGAGGAAAATAGTGGCTGATATAAAAAAATATATGAAAGTGGGGATTTTTATTATGGCAATTACGATGGCAACGGCAGGATTAACGGGATGTAAAATGGCAAGGGATAATATTGCGAATAAAATAGAGGATAATTTAAAAAATGAACTGGGTGAGGAGTTCAAAGTATTTGGGCTGCAGGGTTCAAACTTTGATACAGAATATGAAGCCTATGTGTCACCTGTGAGTAATCCGGACATTCGTTTTACTGTGTATGCGGATAAGGATGGAAAACCGAAAGATTTTAAAGAAAGTAGTTATTATTCAGCAAAAGTTTGGAATGACTTTGCTCAAGAGATAATTAAGGCATTTGACGCTAATGGGATAGAGGCATTCTGCAAAGCATCGGCAGGGAATATTACAACAAAAGCTGCCTCCCTTGATACAACAGTAAAGGAGTATATAGAGATGAATCCAAACTGCGAGTTTTCTATAGATGTGATTTTGAATGAAAGTGATGCAATGAATAAAGAAACGTTAAAGAAGATGGTAAAAGCATTGGAAAAAGTAAATGAAACATATCCCGGTATTTATCTTTATGGTGCTTTTTTCTTCTATGATGGAGAAGGATATTCAAAAGCCAAGGATTATTTTAAAAGGACGGTCTCGCCGTCCTATACAATCTTGCAAGATTATGATGTAAAGTATTCCTGTTATAATGGACTAAAAGATAATAAGGTAAATTATACGGTAGAAGAAATGTTAAATAATTTAGAAGTAGATAAGAATGTAGCTTACTAGTGCAAGGAAGGTAGGTACCGATGATGGGATACACAGATAAAGAATTAAGGGATGCAACACAGATAGCATATCTGGATTTAAAGGAAGGATATATTAATTTGGGTAAAGCAGGAATATCACCGCCTTATACAATAAGGCAAATTATAAATAAAACACAAGATGAAGAGAAGCGGACGCAGCTGGAGAATAAAATTAAAGAAGGGGATATTTCTATCGACCTTGATTCTTGGAAAATTACGCAGATTCATGATACAAACGATGAAAATGGCTTTTATGGATGTATTATCGAAACATCTGATAAAGAAGCTATTGTAGCCTTTCGTGGAAGTGAAGGAAAGGAATCGGCAGCAAAAAATCAGTTCGAATATGATTGGGTAAGTGCCGATATAGGATTGCTTAATAATAAACGGACTGCTCAGCAGAAAGAAGTTGATGAATTTTTAGATGATATTAAAAAGCATGGATATTTGGATAAATATACCGGTGTGGCATCTACAGGACATTCTTTAGGCGGAAACCTTTCTGACTACTTTACAATTCAATCCGTTGATTATAGTTTTAGTGATAAAATAAAACAAAGTGTTAATTTTGATGGACCCGGTTTTTCAAAAGAATTTCTGGAAGATAATAAAATAAAAATTGATTCTATATCAAAAATTATGAAACATTATCAATGGAGTGCGGTAGGTAATCTGCTATTTCCGGTTCCGGGTGTCGAATTCGTTACTGCCGGGATAAAAGATTTTGGTGATACCTCGGTATATGTTCAAGAGAAATTTAAAAAAGAAATTTCCTATAATCTAATCTGCCGGCATGACACCCGAAGCTTGGAGTATGATAAGCAAGGGAATCTTATAAACGGTAAGATGGATAAATTGGCCTGGTTTATGGGTAAGTTGTCCAAGGGAATTGACAGATTGCCTCCAGCTGTGGGGAACTCGATGAAAAATACCCTTACATATTTCCTGCTTCATGGAGACGAAATCAAGAGTTTGTTTATAGATAAAAAAGGACTTACCAAATTAGGGACAGCCTTGGCAGTAGGCGCTGCCATTGCTGTGCTGGCGAATCCAATAGGTACATTGGCAATTGCGGCTAAAGTGGTTGCGGGAACAGTTGCCTTAATTACAGCGTCAGTCGGTATTGAATGCTTAATTGAAGCCTTTGAAAGTGAAATCGAAAAAGTAAATGTTCTGATATCAGAAGCCAAAAAAATGGTTATGAAAAAGGCTGCAGAATTTAATAATTTATTAAAAGAAGAAGCTGCAAAAATCACGAATCTGGCTAAATATGCTATGTCTTTACTGACTAATAAAGAAGCTGCAAATAATTTTGGAAACGAAATTACAAGTAAGATCAGAGACTATAGTATCGGAATGTTAGATGAGTTAAAAGATGCGTATTCCCTCATCATATCGGAAGATTTTTTTGATATGGGTATTTGGAATAAAAAATATGGATATGAAAAATGGTACAGCAGATTATCTATTTCACCCATTCAGTCTGCCGCTTTTAATTTAATCGGTTCTGTTCAGGAAGCAGGGATAAGCTTTATAAATAAAGTGACAGGGGTATTTGAAGAGGTGCAGCAACTAGATGATAATTTTGCAGAGTATCTGAATATAAAAACAGATGAATTGAACGCTATTGCGGAATTATTGGAGTAGAGGGGGCGTACATTGTGGAAGAATTAATAGTAAATTATGCGAATATAAATGATGCTATTTCGGATTTAACAGACCTAAAAAATAGAATTCATAAGTATTCCAATAAGTCATATACCATGCAGCAGAGTTCGGGTTCGGCTGCACAGGCCATGCTATCCGCCGGCAGGTCATTTACAAAAGTGGCAGAAAAGCTGGAAGAGTACATTGATGATATGATTAAGGACTTGAATTATGCTTCGAATACTTTTGAAAACACAGATACTAAGTTGGCAAAAGAAATCAAATAGGAGGGATAATATCATGGCAAGTAAAGTAGTAATCGTTGATAGTGAGTTTATGACAATAGCACGTGAACTTTCTGAAGGTACGGATGAAATAAAAGATGTCATAAAAAAGTTTAAAGTTATCTTAGAGGATTTGACCCGGAAGGGTATTGTTGATACAGCCATCAACAATGTATTGGTTGCGAGGGTTGAAAAGGCAGATGGTGTAATAAAGCAATTGGCACCGGTTATTAATGATATTTATACAAAGTCTATTAATTTTATTGATAATGTTGCAGAGAAAGACGGATTAATGTAATTTTACCTAAACCATTAGATATGACAAAAGAGACAGAATGTATTTTCTGTCTCTTTCTAATTATATCATACCATAAAATGAAGATTTTTTCAAGACTTGTAATAGATTGTAAACTGCCCTATAATGAGGTACTTACTTTTGAAGGAGGTATCCAGGAAAAAAGAAGTTCATTTTTCCTGCACAAATTTGTGCTGGCGCCCAAATTTGCGGCGCTATGGCGACATGGAGGTTTATTATGGAGGACAATCTTTTTGAATTGATGCAGCAAAAGAAACAGGAGGAAGAAGTAAATGCTTTGGTAGCGGTGAATGAACGAACGGAGAAGTTCGGCCTCACCCTTTCCTATGAAGAAGCAAGGGATTTGGTTATTAATCGCAATGAAAGCCTCAAAAGCACGAAAAGAGTTGAATTCGGAGACGGTATCTTAAAGAAGCTTATCTATCAGTTTTGTGACTCACAGTATATCAACCAGGATAATTACCTTCAAACACTGACAGACCTTCAGGAAATCTTCTATCAGTTTAAAAATGAGGCGGAGGATAATCTGACAGATGATGAGCTGATAACATTTATGAAAGAGCAGTTTGAAGATATCTGTATGGGAGATTTGGAGTATCTGTCAGGAACCTGTCTGGAGAAATTCGCAGAGGCAATAAGAGCCGGCTACAGAGATTATATGGAAACTGGCGGACATGGAGAGTACAGTCAATTTGATGATGTAACGCGCTGGGATAAAGATTTGTATATGCAGGTACTAAAAGAAATCTTTTGGGATTAATGAACAC
>JAEXGM010000023.1 GCA_023450835.1 Bacillota bacterium
ATCTCTTCCTGACTGATATATTTGGTATCTTCTTTTTTCATTTCACAGATTTTTTTGGCATCCAGAACTGATTTGACCCATTTATCTGCCTGCTCCGGATTCATGGAATAAGCATTTAATTTAATACTTTCTGTCGGCAGACCAACATGCCTTTCCAGAATTTTAGCTCCTTTTGCAATTGCCAGCATGGGAACTATATTATCATTCGGTTCTTCATGTCCGGAATATCCAATTGTAATTTCCGGATATCTTCTATTCATACGGTCAATAAAATCCAACTGTAAATGCTCCATGGGAGCGGGATATTCTGCTACGCAATGCAAAAATGCAAATTCACATCCCTTATGAGAGAAAAAATTATATAGCTTGTCAATATCGGATATTGTTTTCCCTCCGGTAGAAATAATAACAGGCTTCCTGGTAAGTGCAATTGCTGTCAGCAAAGGCCAATCCAAGGCACTGCAACTGGCAACCTTTATAATATCAACACCTTGATCCATACACCAGTCTACACCATCTTCATCAAAGGGTGTACTCATTGCTATCATACCTTCTTCATGAATCGAATCCACTAATTGTGTGAACTGTTCATAAACTAATCTGGTACTCATAAATCTGGGTATATGGTTTATATCTTGTCTGTCTCTGTAATCAGGATGTATAAATGTATCCAAATTACGGTATTGAAGTTTCACTGCCGCTTTTACATTATACTTCCTGGCTATTTTGCCCATTTCCCTTATTATATCAATTCCGTGCTCTACACTTCCCTGGTGGCTGTTGGCCATCTCAAATATAAAAAGATTATCAAATAAAGAGATGTTTTGCATTTTTATCCTCCTCATAGAAACTAGCTTACAATTATTCAAACAAGCGCTTACTCCTTTTGAAATTCTTCCAGTCTCATATTTATCATTCCCTTTATTAATGCACCGCCTTCCGTAGCATTAATAAAAATAGTCTCGGGAAATCTGGTAACATGATTTTCAATCCAATTTTTATATATCAAAAGACTCTTGCTGGTATACACAAAATTACCGTGAATATCCAACGTTTTTCTTAAATCTACTGTACTCGTCAGCTCTCTCCTTGAAGTATTGGATGCATGTACATAGTTATCTGTATATGCCAGATCAAGTCCCAGAAATATAATCTTTCCAGCCCCCAGCTTTATAGCAATATCCAATGCAGTGGTGCTTACGGAACCTCCCGTTTCAAACAGTTTAAGCCCCTTTTCCTTTGCATATTCCTCAGACTTATTAAAGCTTTCCTGCAATACTATATATTTCCTGCCATGATAGCTTTCTGCAAAGCCCCTGTATGCAGTCGATAAAACAAGCATTGGTATATCCAAATCCTCTAATCCATCTATTTGGCCATATACTCTTGGATTGGCATCCGATACTATTACATAATCAGGCCTGATTCCCTCCTGCAAGAGCTTCCTAAAAACCGTACCCGTAGCAACGAGGATGCTATCCTTTTTTCTCTCTTTTAGCAGGCGGTAATTCTTATCCAGAGATGGGCCTGCTGCCACAATATATACATTCTTACCGAAGAAATTTCTTTCTAATACTTCTGCACTTTCCAAATCCCACCTTGTATTGCTTTTGAAATTACGGTTCAGCAGATCCAATTGATTTTTTATTGAACTGTATTGTATAAAATATTCCTCAAATTGATTCTGTATATCTGCGTTTCTGATATTCTTGAGAGAGGGGTAATGTATTACAAACTCCTCCTGATTCTCCAGGCTGCCCAACCTATCCACCAATTTCTTAAAATCCGGGTCGTATATCAGTTTAAGTCTGGATACATTCATGATTTTTTGTACAACTCCATAAGCACATGATAGCTTTAGAACGTTCCAGTCGCTTTCATACACTTCAACTCTTATAGAGTCATCCAGCTCAAGCATTTCTTCAATATGATATCCCATTCCTAATCCATATATAATAAAGACATCCTTATCACCCTTATACCATGATGCCGCCAACGTGGAAGCTTCATGATAGACATTGCTGTTACTATGCAGATAAAAAGGTCTTTCCTGATTATTCATAAGTACCGTTAAGGCACCACATGAAGTGTACTCTACCTGATATCCCTGCTGTATCAACTTTACCGGTTCCAGAATATCTTCCGAATATTCGGCTGGCAACTTATTGGACCGAGCAATACGGCTTATCGCTTCTTTGTAGCTATTTACCTCGTATTCCATTACCTGATTTGCTGTATTCAACAATATTGTTGATTGTATGTCTTGCAGAAAAGGCATCAACGACAATTCAAACAGGTCCGCAGTTAATATATAATCACTATTTTCCTGGGCATCTAATATCGGATTCAGTATATCTGAAAATCTCCCAACTTCTATATCAATTCCCTGTGCCTTGAGAGGTCCTGTATTTTCTATTAGTTTAGCAAATAAGCTTTCAATTGAAGTCAAAATATTGGTAAGCTGCCTTAACCCTTTGTCATAATTCTGACTGCGAAAGGAGAATAGCATTTTATCAATTATAGCGGTCATATAAATAATTTCTTTTTTGATATCCTGTATATTAAAATTCATCTTTTACATTTATCTCCACTTCATTTTTAACCTAACTATAAAGCCAACCTGCAATGTAAGTTTCATAGCCTGCAATGCGGATGATTTCCAATAAAGTTTTCTTTTTTGCATAATAAAATGGTTTATATATCAAATAAAATACGTCAATAACTTTTCGATGCCCAGCATTTTGTCATCAATATAATAATCCGCATTAGGCTTGCCAAAATGTAATTTGTGATACTTTACTTTCCAGCTTCTAAGCTGTTCTGTTGTATCTTTTTCCCAATCAATTCCTGTTACATAGCCTCTGGCTGTAAACAGAACAATTTCATTGCCATAATCATATAATTTGTTGACGATTTCAATAATTTTTTCATTCGGCAATGCCTTCTTATAATCATTTTCCGGCTGTATCTGAGCAATCACCCCATCAATATCGAATACCA
>JAEXGM010000078.1 GCA_023450835.1 Bacillota bacterium
CAGAAATGAAAAATGCAAAAGAAAAATTATAGAAACGGAAAAATAGTGTGAAAAGAGGTTCAGGATGGAAGATAAAAATAAATTTCAGGAAATGTTAAAGGATGTTCTGGAGGTTGCCAGAGTACAGGGAAATGAACTGGGAATGAACGAAATCAAAGAGCTTTTTGGTGATATGGGACTTACGGAAGAACAGTATGAGCATATTTTTGCTTATCTGGCAGCGGCTCATATTACAGTGAAGGGATATGTTAAGACAAAGGTCTTCAATGATTACAAGGAAGCCATACAGGAAGAAGAAGTGAAAGAAGAATCAGAGGCAGAAAAGGCTCCTGCAGAAGCGGAGGAAGAGCCGGCAGAGGAAAAAGAAGAGAAAAAGGAGGAGAAGAAACCGGCGCAGGGAGTGGATTCACAGTATCTTAAGATGTACTTGCAAGATCTGGAAGCGGTGAAGCCTGCGGATGAATCAGAGTTTCTCCTTCTGCTCCAGTCAGTCAGAGAGAAAAAGGAAAGTGTGAAAGAACGTTTTATTGAAGTTCAGCTGCATAAGGTTATAGAGATTGCAAAGCTTTATCAGAACAGAGGGGTTACCCTGGAGGATCTGATACAGGAGGGAAATATTGGACTTTTATGCGCAGTAGAGACTCTTTATGCGGATACGGTTCTGGAAAATGAGCTGGAATTTATTGAAGGTTATATTAGGAACTCCATGGAAGAGATTATCTATGAAAGCACTGAAAGCAGCAGTTTTGAGAAAGAAATGATAGAAAAAATTGATTATATAAGGAAAGCTTCCGAGGATTTGAAGGAAGAGCTTGGCCGGGAAGGAAACATTCACGAACTGTCAAGATATGTAAAAATGTCCGAAGAGGAATTAATTGACATTATCAATATGTCGGTAGATGGTGTAAAATTAAGTAAAAAACACGACTAAATAGAAAGTAGGGGATAGGACTTGCAGGAATATAATGAAGCGCCCGTAACAATGGTAAAGTGGTATAAGGCTTTCTACAAGAAACGGATGTTTTTATTACTTTTAGCACCAGTTTCCGGTTTCTTTTTGTGGCTTGCAAAAGTTAATCAGGATTTTGCGGAGCTTATATTTGCAAGAAAGATATATAAGGTCATTTCACATGTGGTAAGCTTTCTTTCAGATAAGGTCCCTATTTCTCTGATGGAAGTTGAGGTTATTCTGGTACCTGTCCTTGTAGTGCTGGGAATTGTACTTCTGGTATACCAGATAATCCGCCATAAGAAAAAAGGTAAGACCATTAGCTATATAATGCTGCTATCCGTGGTAAATGTAGCGTGCATAGCAAGTGTACTCTTTTTTATGTATGTGTTTATGGCAGGAATTAATTATCATCGCTATTCCTTTGCTAAGATAAGCGGATATGATATTCAGGAATCATCCGTGGAGGATTTATACCAAATGACTTTAAGCCTCGCAGAGAGAGCTGCAGAGGCCAGAAACCGTATTAGTGAAGAGGGCGGAGAGTTTACAAAGGACGGAAACGTCAGCATAGATAAAAGCAACTGGAAAGACCTGGTCGCCGCAGAGGTGAAAGCTTACGCCAAGGAAGGAGAAGTGTATCCGGAGCTGAAAGGAAATTATAAATCAGTCAAATCGGTGGACTTCTCAAGAGTTATGTCGGCCATGGAGATTACAGGCATATTCTGGCCATTTACCATGGAGTCCAATGTAAATACGGATGTGGTGGATTACAGCATACCTGCTACTATGGGCCATGAGATGGCACATTTAAGAGGATTTATGAGGGAAGATGAAGCGAACTTTATTTCTTATCTTATTTGCAGCAATTCCGATAATCCGGTGTTACAGTACAGCGGTCTGATGCTTGCCCTTTCCTATGCGGGGAACCAGCTCTATAATCAGTCTCCGGAAGACTATGAGAAGGTCAGAGCTGCTTATACGGCAGAGATGTCAGCGGATTTAAGGGAGGATTATTATTACTGGGTACAGTTTGAGGATACGGCAATCAGTACCGCATCCAATACGGTGAATGATAATTACTTAAAAGCCAATAACCAGTCAGACGGAGTAAAGAGCTATGGGCGTATGGTAGATCTTCTCCTTGCAGAGTATAAAGCAGAGCAGAAATAACTAAGAGATGGGAGATGCCTTTTTCGTATAGAGAAAGGCATTTCCTTTTTTTCCGGTCTTCTCAATTACCTCCATCTGAAGAAGAACTTTAAGGGCAGCAGAAAGGGAGATTCCCCGAAAGCCTGAAGCCTTTGCAAATTCTTTGGAAACAAAAGTATCCGATAGACCTTCCGGCAGCAGCATTTGATAGTCGGAAGGTTTTTCTAACAGCAGTTCTCCTGCAAGACCTATGGGTATACGGTCAGCTTTCTCGGCTCCTTTTTTCTTATCCTTACTCCAGCCGTTCAGAAATTTATATTCCTCCAGGTCAATAAAGAATAAATGTATGGTTAATCCGGGACTTCTCAGGTAATCCTTTATCTTATATAGCTCGGGAAGAATCTGATAAGCCTTACCGGTCTTTGGAGATTTCCTCTTCGGACTGACTTCGCCGGATTCTTTGTCCACCCAAAGGAGCCATTTGGTATGAGCAATTGGGTAGACGACAGTAACAGGAAAGTCTTTCAGGAATATGGGAAGCTTACCCCGCAGGCGGTCAAAGTTTCCTGTCTGTATTTCAATAATCCCTTCCGAAGTCAATATATCTGCGTAATAATTTTTATACTTTATCTCATGATTCACCTGGTCCGGTGACAGATAGTTCTTTAATACCGCGTGGACGGTTTTTTCTCCAAGGGTCCCTATTCCGCTTTCCGTCCTGGGAGCATTGATAACAGTATTGATAGCTTGTTCAAATAAAAGGGTATTCATAGCAACCTCGTATATTCTGTTTCTTATATCAAGCATAAAACAGACCTGCAAAGAGGTCAAGAACAATTCTTTCTTGTGAATTAAAAAGAGGTGGGCTATAATAAAAACAATGCATTAATCAAAGATTATTTTACAGGGAGGAATATTCATGAAAGAGAAAGAAAATGCGAAGGAACTTCTTTCCTTTATTAAAGAAGCAACTTCTCCATATCATGTGGTGGAAGAAGGAATAGGATTTTTGAAAAAGGAAGGCTTTCTGGAACTTGATTTTAAAGATAACTGGCAGCTGGAAAAAGGGAAAGGTTATTATATAAAGCCTTATGGTACATCATTATTTGCCTTTACGGTGGGAAAACAGTTTACGGAGGGGCAGAATTTCAGGATAGCAGCAGCTCATACGGACCATCCGGGCTTTCGTGTTAAGCCCAATGCGGATATAAAAAGCGGAGCATACAGAAAGCTGAATACGGATGTATATGGTGGGCCTATCTTAAATACCTGGATGGATCGTCCCCTTTCTTTGGCCGGAAGAGTTGCATTAAGAAGCGAGGACCCTTTTCATCCGGAAATGAGACTTCTGGATGTGAAAAAGCCCATACTCATTATTCCCAATCTTGCTATTCATGTAAACAAAGAGGTGAACAGAGGGGTTGAGCTGAACCGTCAGACGGATACTCTTCCCATATTCTCCATGATTGAAGAAGATGTTAGCGAAGAGAAGTTCTTCTTAAGCTTTCTTGCAAAGGAATTAGGCGTGGACAGTTCCAGAATACTGGATTACGATATGTATATCTATAACAGTGAGGAGGGCGGCTTTGTCGGAATGAAAGATGACTTTGTATCCTGCCCGAGACTTGATAACCTTACCTCTGTATGGTCCCTGTTAAAGGGAATTGCGTCCGGAAGAAGAGATGATGGCATTAATCTGATTGCCTTATACGACAATGAAGAGATTGGCAGTAAGACCAAACAGGGAGCAGACTCAGCACTCCTAAACCTGCTATTGGAGAAGATTATGGGAGGGGTCTCCTTATCAAAGGATAGTCTTTATTCACAGCTGACAGACAGTTTCCTGCTTTCCGTAGACGTAGCTCACGGAGTGCATCCAAATCATCCTGAAAAATATGACCCTACGAATTACACAGCGTTAAATGAAGGAATTGTTTTCAAGATAGACTGCAACCAAAGATATACCTTTGATACGGAAGCCGTTGCTATCGTGCAGCAGCTTTGTGAAAAGGGAGAGGTGAAATACCAGAAGTTTGTTAACCGTTCTGATATGCCCGGCGGCGGCACTTTAGGCCCTATTATATCCTCCTGGCTGCCCATGAAAACAGTGGATATCGGAATACCTCTTCTGGCTATGCACTCTTCCAGAGAATTAATGGGTACAAAAGACCAGGCATATCTGGATAAATTAATGGAAACATTTTTTGGGTTATAAATAGTTTGTTGTGAAAATAGCCAATGGATTTAAAATAAAAAACAATATATTGACAAAACGCACAAAAAGGGTTATACTTAGGTAAGTCAATACGAGAAGGTATTGTACTAGAGGTTGGAAGCGCGTTGGGGAACGTGAGAGGGCAAAGGCTATTATAAAGTAAGGCCAGATGGATACGTGTATCAGGAGTCTAAGGTACAGGTCGGTCTGGCCTTATTTTATTTTGTTCTTCTAACAACAGTAAATGATATAAGCGTTAAAAAGCCAGTCTTTCTAGGTGGGACGGCAATTTACCCAAAGCAGAAAGACTCATGCGCTGGTTCCAAGGCGCATTCGTTCTTTCTGCTTTGGGTAAATTGCCTGTAAACATATAGAAACGGAGCTTTTGACGTTCGGATTATATTGTACAGGGACTGAACATGTTTTTAAAGTTGATTTTTTCTTTATTATATTCTTTATTATACTCTTTCAAAGGATTCTCTTAAGAAAACCCCGTACTTGTCCGAAATATAATAATATAAAATGAGAAGAGGCGCAAATGGGCGCTGAAGATAGAGTTTTACAAAGAAGGCCTGTAAAACGGGAGGAAGAAATGGGTATTGGTTCAATCGTAGAGCAAAAAGCTTCTGCAATGGTATTGCCACAGGATCAGAAGGCAGAAGGAACAAAAGAAACCAAAGAGTCAAAGGAATCAAGAGAAGCTTTAAAGGGACAGCAGGTTGCGGGTGGACAGCAGGCAGCAGGGACCGCAGAAGTGGGGGCTGTTTATACAGAGGGAGACAAGAACAGTCAGGTTACGGAAGAAACAGGAAAAGAGACTTCCCAGGAAGATACGGTATATAAGAAGGACTCACAGGTATCTGATAAGGATGTTTCTAAGACTGCCGAGCAGATGACAGAAGAGGATTACAAGGCTCTGGAAGAAGAAGGAATGTCTTTTGAGAAATTTGAATTGGAACGCGTAAACAGGATGCTGGTCAGAATTAAAGCTCAGCAGGAAGCGGAAGAAGAAGGAATAGATGCCCAGAAGGCAAAACTTGTGGAAAGTGTTCAGGCAGAGCAGAACATGTCTTATAACTATAGCCGGAATAAAGAGCTGATTGATAGATTAAAGGACGCTAATATACCTATAACAAAAGCAAATCTTTCAAGAATAGCTGCCGGGGAGGATAAGGCGGATGCAGTTCTTTCCATGTCTGACCAGGCGAAATACTATTTGATAAAGAATCAACTGGAACCGACGTTGGATAATATCTATAAGGCCGGTTACAGCTCCACACAGGCTGTAAGCCAGACTGCCGTAAATGAGGCTCAATGGAAGAGTGTGAAGCCTCAGGCAGAAAAGATCATTGAAGATGCGGGTTTTACGGTGAATGAAGATACTTTAAAGAGTGCCAAATGGCTTTTTGCAAATAACCTTGGAATAACGGAAAATAATCTCTGGGCAAGCTGGGACCTGGATAAAATAAAATCAGATACGGCAAAAGAGGATATAACCGATAAAATCATAGCAAATCTGGCACAGGGAAACACAGCCTCTCCTTCCTTAAGCTTTCTGGCTCAGGGTCAGGCAGAGCAGGCCGTAAGAAATATAGATACCATCAGTGATACGGCGATTCATTCCGCAGTTGCAAAAAGCAGTGACATGGAGATAGAAGCATTTTCTATCAGAGATTTATATAAGGAACAAAAACAGCTTGAAGAAGCCGATAACTCGGAGAGAGAGAGTAAGGCCAAGGACAGCTTCCCAGTAAGTGATGTCTCAGCCAATAGCAGCTCAGAGGAAGTTGATATAAAAACGATTACCGTTCGAAGAAGGCTGGAAGAAATCAGACTTAAGATGACCGCGGAAGCAAGCGCAGAGCTGTCAAAGAAAGGAATTCACCTGGAGACGGATTCTTTGCAGAGAGTTGTTGAAGGGCTAAAGGAAGCAGAGGATAAGTATTACCGAAGCCTCTTGCAGGAAGGCAATGTGAGTGAGAGTGAAGACAACGTTAAGCTGGTAAAAGCAAGCCTTCAGAAGATAGAGGAATTAAAGAGCGCTCCGGCAGCTCTTTTAGGAAGCACTTTACATAGCTGGCAGCAGGAGACGGTGGATTCCCTTACAACCGCATCCTCTGACTACAAGAGAAATGCAGCCTCCGACAGTTATGAAGCCCTTATGACAAAACCAAGGAGTGATATGGGAGATTCTATTGCAAAAGCTTTTCAAAATTCCGATGGGCTTTTAAGCGAGATGGGTCTTGATTCCACGGAGGCAAATAAAAGGGCTCTTCGTATTTTAGGTTATAATAACATGCCGGTAACGGCAGAAAATATAGACCTGGTGAAGCTTCATGACGCACAGGTCAACAGTGTAATGAAGAACTTTCATCCATCTGTAGCGGTAGAATTAATCCGTAAGGGCGTTAATCCCATTGATATGCCGGTAGAAGAGTTAAATGAGCAGATAAATGCAGTAAAAGAAGAAAACGGCATAACAGGAGAAGAACGTTTCAGTAAATTTTTGTGGAAGCTTGAGAAAAACAATGAAATCAGTGAGGATGAAAAAAAATCTTTCATTGGTATCTACAGGTTGATAAATACCGTAGAAAAATCCGACGGGGCAGCTCTTGGCGCAGTAATCAAAGCAGACCAGGACCTTACCCTTAAAAACCTCCTGACCGCGGTACGTACCAAAAAAAGCGGTGGCATAAAGGCCGACATTGACGATGATTTTGGAACGTTGACACAATACACGGCAAAAGGCGAGTCAATTACAGATCAGATTAATACAGCTTATACAAAGAATACAGAGGTGAAGTCTTCCCATGCAAAGGAAATGCTCCGTGAATTGAAGGAGACTCTTACACCGGAAGGCCTTAAAGCCCTGGGAGATACGAACCAGATAGAAAACATGCCACTGGAGCAGCTCTTTGAGAAAGTAGCAGAGCAGAACCAGGAGACAGATATTTCTTATTACAGTGAGAAGTTAAATGAAATAAAAGAACTGGTAGGAAAGGGAAAGGATGCGGATAACCTTCTAAAGGCAGAGAACATCCCGGTTACCTTATCAAACCTGCTGGCGGCAGGTGATTTTATTCAGGCCGGCAATACAACTTTTCATAGGCTGAATTCTATTCTTAAGAAACAGGATATCCATACAGGCGTTGAGAATGAGGAGTCAGCAGCTTCCGATACAGCAGAAGCTGTAACAGAAGTCGCAGCGGCAGATACTGAAAACAATAAGAAAATATATGAAGACAGCAAGGGTGAGACAGAGGGAACAGGAATAGATTCTGTCCTGCAGAACTTTTCTGATAAGCTTATAAACAGCCTTGATGACTCTGATAAGGTAATGGAAGCCTATGCCGACATGGAGAATAATGTACGGGATATCTTAAAGAATCTGTTCGACAAAGGAAATCTCACTTCGAAAGATATCGGTGAGTTGCAGCGAATAGGCGGAGGTATGCAGTTCATAACGCAAATGGCCTCCAAGGAGAACTATCAGATACCCCTTATGACAGAAGAAGGTATAACCAGTGTAAATGTAACTCTGTTAAAAAATACCGGAGATACCGGAAAGCTCAATGTTCGGATACCTTCTGAGAAACTTGGGCAGCTGGATTTAAGTCTGTCAGTAAAGAATAATGAAGTAAATGCCTTC
Source organism: Bacillota bacterium (assembly GCA_023450835.1). GTDB lineage: Bacteria > Bacillota > Clostridia > Lachnospirales > Lachnospiraceae > Anaerocolumna. The sequence continues at coordinate 7,966 of JAEXGM010000078.1, forward strand.
ATTGCCTGTGAAAACAGGGACGGACTGGAAGCTATTAAGAATAATGAGGCAGAGTTAAAGGAAGCCTTTACAAGCGAAGATACAAAAATCAAACAAATCAATTACGGAATAGGTAATCCTTTTCGTGAAAACAGTCGATATAACACTTATAAGCCAAAAGATGAGGGAGAAACAACGGATACCGGAACGCTCTTAAAACTTGCGAAGGCATTTATTTTACAGATAAAAAAGGTTGAAAATGAATACTAAGGGTAAAGGAGAAACCAATGAGAATTAATCATAATATTTCTGCATTAAAGGCAAATAACCAGTTGGTCAAGACAAATAAAAGTCTCGATAAGAGCCTGGAAAAGCTTTCATCCGGATTTCGTATCAATAAAGCGGCAGATGATGCGGCAGGTCTTGCTATTTCACAGAAGATGAAGACTCAGATTGCAGGCCTTGAACAGGCTTCCAGAAATGCATCCGACGGTATTTCTATTATTCAGACAGCAGAAGGCGCTTTAAATGAAGTAAACTCCATGCTGCAAAGAATGAGAGAATTGTCCGTACAGGCATCTAACGGAAGTAATACCATAGATGACAGAAAATCCATACAGGCGGAGATAGATCAGTTAAGCCAGGAAATCCAGAGAATTTCAGATACTACGGAGTTTAATACAAAGACATTGTTAGACGGAAGTATCGACAGGCAGTCTTTTACCAATAACCCGAATGTTCAGTTAGTTTCTGTTTCGGATACCGTGCCGAACAAAGATTATAAAATACAGATAGTAACACCCGCTGCAAAAGCAGCTATCAGCACTACTACGACACCTGCCACGGCAGCTACCGTAGACGCATCCTTTTACAGTTCCGCTTCACCGACTACGCAGACACCTACGGGAACTATCAATGTCAACGGCAATGAGATTGAAATAGACAGCGATGATACCTTAGACGAAGTATATCAGAAAATCCGTGATGTTTGTGACTCTGCAAATATAGAATGTGTCAAAGTGGATGATCCATCTCCGGCTACGAGTCATTTTGAGTTCTCTACCAAGGAATACGGTTCCGATAAATACATCAGCATTAATTGTGACAATCCGGCCTTAGCAACGGCACTCGGACTTAGCACAGTTGCCAACGGCACGAAATACAGCGGAACAGATGCTGTTGTGACAACACCTTTATCAAGTGTGACTGATTCCAACTATCCGGCAACAGCTACCGCATCATCAAAAGGCAATCTTGTGACAGTAACGGATTCCAACGGATTTGAAATGGTATTTGACACGCAGAAAGTTACAGGAACCAATGTTACAGTTACAGCTACCGTTCTTGACTCCGGTCCTATGAAGCTTCAGATCGGTGCGAATGAAGGCCAGACCATGGAGGTAAGACTTCCTAAAGTGGATCCTGAAACCCTTGGTATCAGCATGGTAAATATCTGTACCCAGGAGGGAGCAGAAGCAGCCATCACTACTTTTGACAATGCCAATAATATGGTCAGCAGTATCCGTGCCAAGCTTGGTGCTTACCAGAATCGTCTGGAACACTCCATCTCCAATCTGGACACTACTTCCGAGAATATGACGGAAGCTCTCTCCCGTATTGAAGATGTGGATATGGCAAAGGAAATGGCAACCTATACCCAGTTAAATGTACTTGCCCAGGCCGGAACTTCCATGCTTGCCCAGGCAAATCAAAGGCCTCAGACAGTATTGACATTACTGCAGAGCTAAGACCACAGGATAATAACTTAAAACAGCAGGGCATATTTTAATGGAATTATGCTCTGCTGTTTTGCCATAAGGAGATAACGGATATGGAGAAAGAATTGGCAAGGACCTTTGCCACCAGGATTACTCAGGCATCAAGAACGGAATTGGTAGTAATTATGTATGAAGTACTGATATCAGATATTACCGCAGCCAAAGAACATTTCCAGACAGGGGAGACAGAGAAGGGCAGACATGATATCAGGCATGGACAAAAGTTCTTAAATGAGCTCATGGGTTCCCTTGATTACCAATATGAGATATCTCTGAACCTGATGAGCCTCTATATCTTTGTGAACAAACTCATGACAGATGCCTATTACGGAGTTGATGTAAAGGCACTGGAGGATGCAGGGGAAGTAATAAAGACGTTGATGGAGGGCTTTTCAAAAATTGCTCCCCAGGATAAGACAGGACCTGTTATGATTAATACCGGACAGATTTACGCCGGATTGACCTATGGCAGAGGTACTTTAAATGAAACTTACATTGACCCGAATCAGGCTAACAGAGGGTTCATGGCATAAATCTAAGCTATAAAAAAGCTCTATCCGTTTTCCTTTACTCACGGTCAAAGGACAGTTCAACAGGTCCTTTAATCGTCTTACAGGAAAAATGGTAGGGCTTTTTCTTTGATGTGTATTATTTTATGGCAGATTTATTTGCTGTCCTGTTCTTACAGGGAGCGGTTGACTGACGTTTGATAAACTTAGCCCGCTGTAAAAGCTTGCTTATGGAGACGTTATGTATCAGTCCATCCAGCAGCAGAAAAGCACTTTTTCCAAGATCTATACGGTCTTGCCTTATAGTTGTTAAAGGCGGGGAGAGTTGTGAGGCAATGGGCAGATCATCAAAACCTATTACACTGACATCATCCGGAACCTTAAGACCATGTTTATTAACCTCGGCGATAACGCCGGAGGCAATTAAGTCACTGGCACAGATGATTGCGGTGGCTCCATTCTTTAAGAAAGAAGGGACATGGTATTTGGCACAGTCCGGTACATAATAACCAAACTCTATGAGATCCTCATTGAGGGGAAGACCATGCTTCTTCATACTGTTTACAAAGGCGCTGTAACGCTGGTCTGATACCATGGAGTTCTTGGAACCGTTAAGAAAGGCAATCTTTGTATGCCCCAGTTCTTTTAGGTGGTCGACGGCAAGGTCGATACCTTCTTCACTGTCTGTACCTACATAACCCACATGGTTATTTCTTTCGATGTAATTATCCAGAAGCACCGTTGGAACGGTAGTCTTATTTAATTGCATGACCCAATCATCGTGTAACGTAAAACCCAGAAAAAAAGCACCGCTGTAACCATTTTTCAGCATATAAGTGTCATACTTTTCTTCCGTTTGGAGAGTCAGACTTGAAGGAACAACAGTTACTTCCCAGTGACGTCTGGCAGCGGACAACTTAAAGCCTACGATAATATCGTAACCGAACTGGTCAATATTCTCGTAATCCATATTTTCAATAAATATACATACCTTACGGGTAGTGGTCGTCCTCATCTTCTTGGAGGCATAACCCATCTCAACAGCGGTATCCAATACGAGCTGGCGCATATCGTCACTGATATCACTGGCTCCATTTAGCCCCTTTGAAACGGTGCTGACTGCTATCCCAAGTTTATTGGCGATGTCTTTAATCGTTGCCATCTACAAATCTCTCCAGTTTATTAATTTAAAAATCTATTTTTCACATAATAACAGTAGTTCTAGTATAAACCCTAAATATGCACATTTCAATAGGCAATTGTGATAGGCGTATTCTGGGATGCACAGCAATGAATTTTTATACAGATATTTGTTATGTCCTATAATTTTCGAAAAAATGGAGGACATAGGAATAATAACTTGTGAAAATTGGCTTGTTTTTATGAGAGAAAATACAGTAATGTTGCGCATCTGAGTGAAAAAACAAACAATTAATACAATGGATATCCAAAAAATATATGAAATTTGACTATAAACCTAAAAAATATTATTGACAAACGAAAGTAAGAATGCTAATCTATATATAGGTTTTCGAAAATTATCGAAAAAATTGCCAAAGGATGCATAACTGCATTGATAGGAGCAGACATGACAGAGATTAGTTTAAAAAGAGGCGCCGGTGTTCTTCTGCCGGTTAGTGCACTTCCATCACCCTACGGCATAGGCACGTTAGGAAAAGAAAGTTACGAATTTATAGAATTCTTAAAGAAAGGCGGATTTACCTACTGGCAGGTACTTCCCGTGGGACCCACCAGCTATGGAGACAGTCCTTACCAATCCTTTTCAGCTTTTGCAGGTAATCCGTATTTTATTGATCTGGATATTCTGATAGAAGAGGAACTTCTGAAAAAAGAAGATGTCCTGTCTGCCGATTGGGGAGATAAAGAGGATGAAATAGACTATGCCAGGATTTATAATGAACGCTTTTTAATTCTTAAGAAGGCCTTTCATAACAGCAAACATAAAGAGAGCAGTGAATATGAGGGGTTTACAAAGGACAACGAATTTTGGCTGCACGATTATAGCTTTTATATGGCACTTAAGAATTGTTTTGATAATAAAGAGTGGCTGCTTTGGGATACGGATATTGCATACCGGAAGAAAGAAGCCATCGAAAAGTATGAAACGCTCCTGGCGGAGGAAATTGATTTCTGGAAGTTTGTTCAATATAAGTTCAAGGAACAGTGGAACAGGGTGAAGAAATATGCAAACACCAACGGAATTTCTATTATTGGTGATATACCGCTGTATGTGGCGATGGATAGCAGTGATGTATGGGTGCATGGCGCTCTCTTTGAACTGGATGAGAGAAAGAAGCCTATTCATGTGGCAGGAGTCCCGCCGGATATGTTCTCTGCCGATGGCCAGAGATGGGGTAACCCTTTATACCGCTGGGATGTAATGGAGAAAGAGGATTTTAAATGGTGGAGAGAGAGAATGAAGAGCCTGGCAGCTCTTTATGATGTCATCCGTGTAGACCATTTTATTGGAATTGTAAATTACTATGCTATTCCCGTAAGCTGTCCCACCGCTGTGGAAGGACAATGGGAAATCGGACCGGGCAGGAAACTGACAGATGTTTTTTTGGAATCCATCGGAGATGCCAAAATTATAGCAGAGGATTTAGGGGTACTTACACCACCGGTAAAGAAGTTGATAAAAGAAACCGGATTTGCCGGAATCAAGGTATTGGAATTCGGACTGGACGGACCGGAGGATAACGAATATCTTCCCCATAATTATAAAACCTCCAATATTGCTGTTTATACAGGAACTCATGATAACGAAACTCTGGTGGGATTCTTGCAGAAGAAGAGCTGGACGGAGCTGGAGAGGCTTCTGGAATATTTTCAGGTTACAGATTTTCGTCAGTTACCGGATGCCATTATCCGGGCAGCCTATGCAAGTGTTGCAGATGCGGCTATTATACAGATGCAGGATTTCTTAAAGCTTGATAATTCCGCCAGAATGAATTTCCCTTCAACAGTAGGGGGCAACTGGAAATGGAGACTTATAAAAGAACAATATCAGGAAATTGACTGCAGGGAACTTGCTTATATGGCTCACATTTATGCAAGAGGAAATTAATTACGAGGTAAAAGCATGGAAAACAATTTTAAACAATACGTAAATACCATATTGGAACTGGATTACCGCAAAACCGTGAAAGAAGCCGATGCTACGGAGCTTTATCACGCTGTTTCAAAAGCAGTAATGCAGATGATCAAGAAGGACTGGGATAAAGACGCATCTACAAAAAAAGTTGCTTATCTGTCCGCGGAATTTCTGGTAGGAAGGCTGGTATACAGCAATCTCTTAAACAGCGGACTTTATCATACTTACGCTGAAATGATGGGAGAAAACAATCTGGATATCGGAATTTTTGAAGATATCGAAGATGCCGCTTTGGGTAACGGAGGACTTGGCAGACTGGCAGCCTGCTTCTTAGATTCCGGTGCTACTCTCGGTATTCCTTTAAATGGTTATGGAATACGTTACAAGTATGGATTGTTCAAGCAGTACTTTGAAGATGGTTTCCAGAAGGAAATGCCCGACGACTGGCAGCGGTTCGGAGACCCCTGGTCCGTAAGAAAAGACAAGGAAAAGATAAGAATAGATTTTAAGAACCAGTCAGTATATGCCGTGCCTTACGATACACCGGTCATCGGTTATGGCGGTAATACGGTGAATTATTTAAGACTGTGGCAGGCAGAGCCTATAGAAGAATTTAACTTTGAGCTCTTTAATGAGCAGAAATACGATAAAGCGGTTAAGAACAGGGATGAGGCGGAAGCAATTTCAAGTCTTCTCTATCCCAATGATTCCACCGATGCCGGTAAGAAGCTCCGTCTGAAACAGCAGTATTTCTTTGCGGCGGCTTCCGTAAGGGATATGGTAAGCAGATACAAGGAGAAGCATGGCAATGACTTTAGCCGCTTCTCGGAAGAATATGCAATTCAGTTAAATGATACCCATCCTGTTGTGGCAATCCCGGAATTCTTAAGAATTCTGATGGAGGAAGAGAAGATTTCCTTTGCAAAGGCTTTCCGTCTTGCAAGAGAGACTTTTGCCTATACAAACCACACGGTTATGGCAGAAGCCCTGGAAAAATGGAGTGTTTCTCTATTCCGTGCAGTTATCCCCAATGTATATAAATATGTGGTCATGCTGCAAAAGGCGCTGATGAAGGAATTGAAAGCTTTTGGCAAAACTACGGAAGATGAGCAGAAGATATACAACATTATAGACAGCAATCTGATATATATGGCAAGACTTGCAGTATTTGCAAGCCATTCCACCAACGGTGTGGCAGGGCTTCATACGGAAATCTTAAAGAAAGATGTATTAAAAGAATGGTATGAGATTTTTCCTGAACGTTTCCAAAATAAGACCAACGGTATTACCCAGAGAAGATGGCTTTCTCTTTCCAATATGGAACTGTCCGGCTTTATCACCGACAAGATAGGAAACTCCTGGATTTTAAATCTGGATAGTTTAAAGAAGCTGGAAGAATATAAGGATAATAAGCAGGTTATCAAGCAGTATGGAGACATCAAGCGCATTAAAAAGCAGCAGCTTGCAGATTATATTAAGAAGCAGGAGAATATCCTGATTAATCCGGATTTCATTTTTGATATCCAGATAAAGAGGCTCCATGAATACAAGCGTCAGCTTCTCAATGCATTTTCCATTATGGATATCTATTTTGGCATCAAAGATGGAAGTATTAAGGACTTTACACCGACGCTGTTCCTGTTTGGAGCAAAGGCCGCACCCGGATACTTCAGGGCAAAAGGAATCATCAAGTATATTAATGAGATAGCAAAGCTTATTGATTCCGACCCGGAGGTAAAGGACTTGATGCAGGTAGTGTTTGTATCCAATTATAATGTCTCTTATGCACAAAAGCTTGTACCGGCTGCCGATATCTCAGAGCAGATTTCAACGGCAGGAACGGAAGCTTCCGGAACCGGCAATATGAAACTGATGCTAAACGGCGCCGTAACTCTTGGAACTTACGATGGAGCAAACATCGAAATCGTGGAACAGGCGGGGGAAGAAAATAATTACATCTTCGGTGCAAAGGTAGAGGAGATAGAGGAAATTAAGGATACCTACAATCCGGTTAAGATTTATAACTCTGATTCCAGAATTAAGAGAGTATTGGATACTCTGATTGACGGAACCTTTGATGATAACGGAACGGGAATGTTTAAGGAACTCTACGAGGCTATCCTAAAGGGAGCCAGCTGGCATAAACCGGATCATTACTTCCTGCTGTTAGATTTCCTTTCTTATACGGAAGCAAGGCTTAGAGCCAATAAGGATTATAAAGATTCCTTTGAATTCCACAGAAAATGTTTTATCAATACCGCCAATGCAGGACTTTTCTCCAGTGACAGAACAATAAAAGAATACGCAAAAGACATCTGGGGCTTAGTATGAATTATTGGAAAGAATAATTCAGACACAAGTTTAGGCGTACGGGGGAAGATAAGAAATTATTTTATAAGGCACCAGCGCGAAGGCGTTCATGCATAGAAACAATATATAATTTATGGGAAAGAGGTATTTAAAATGAAGAAGAGCAGAAAAATTCTTACTTTGCTTATGGTTATGGTTCTTGTAATCGGAAGCTTAGCCGGTTGCAAAAGCAAAAGTGAAAACAACACAGCGGGCAATAATACAGGAAATGCCCAGACAACAGACGCCGCTACAGCTACTCCTGAGGCTACACAGGCAGCACCTACTGATGTAACTCTTAAAGTATGGGCTCCCCAGGAAGAACAGGAAATCTTAAAGCAGATGTGCGATAACTTTAAGGCAGCACATCCGGAATACAACCTTACATTTGATTTCGGTGTAGTATCCGAAGCAGATGCATCCACAGAACTTCAGAAAGACCCTGCGGCAGGTGCAGACGTATTTGCATTTGCATCTGACCAGACTTCCGTACTTTCCAATGCAGGTATTTTATATCCTATCACATTAGATGTTGATAAGATTACAGCAGACAATGCACCTGCATCAATAAAAGCAGCTACCGTAAACGGACAGCTCTATGCTTATCCATTTACACCTAACTCCTGGTTCATGTATTATGATAAGAGCAAGTACACAGAAGAAGAAGTTGCTTCTCTTGATACTATGATGGCAAAAGATTTAGGAGACAAGGTGAAGAATTTCTCCGTAGACCTTGATAACGGCTGGTATATTTCCGCTTTCTTCTTTGCAAATGGCTGTACATTATTCGGACCTGACGGAACAGATCCAACTTCTTGTACATTTAATGATGATAACGGTGTGGCAGTTGCTGATTACCTTATCGATTTGGCAAAGAGCCCTAAATTCATGGATGAAGCAGATAACAACACTTTAGCAGCCTTCAAAGATGGTACTTTAGCAGCAGCATGCTCCGGTACCTGGAATGCAGATGCTATCAAAGAAGCTTTAGGCGACAACTATGCCGCTACAGCTCTTCCTAAAATTACAATCAACGGACAAGATAAACAGCTGAGCAACTTTGCAGACTTTAAGTTAATCGGTGTTAACTCCCAGACAAAATTCGCTGTTCCCGCTATGCAGTTAGCTGAATACTTAGGCAGCGAAGAGTGCCAGAAGCTTAGATTCGAAAAGAGAAGCATTGCTCCTACAAATATTAAATTAGCTACCGACCCCGCAGTTCTTGCAAATCCTGCTGTAGCAGCATTAAGCCTTCAGGCTTCTTACTCTACCTTACAGTCATCCATTCCTCAGATGGGTAACTACTGGACACCTGCTCAGGCATTTGGTGCTGAAATCTTAAATGGTACTGTAACAAAGGATAATGCAAAACAGAAACTTGACGACATGGTTAATAGCATACTTTCATCTATTGGCTAATAGATAATTTTTTGAGATAAGCAGGAAGCTGGGGCTATTGCAAATAAAGCCCCGCTTCCCTTTTTCTCTGAAATAAAGCTTAGCCGGCTGTGAATGGAGGGCATGGTTTGAAAATGGAAAAAGAGAACATAGGGCAGAAATTTAGCAAAGCCTTCAGGGCATTAGGCCGGTGGTTTGCATTTTTCGGAGAACATTTTATAAAGGGAGATATTTTAACGAAGCTCTCTTTTGGTATCCTTGGATTATCCAATATAATAAGAGGACAGATTATTAAAGGGTTGCTCTTTCTTGGAATCGAGGCAGCATATATTTTTTACATGATTAATACCGGGATTCACTCCCTGGGTGGATTAAAGGATTTAGGTTCCCGCAAGCAGGGAATGGTTATGGATGATAAGCTCGGTATATTTGTAATGCAAAAAGGTGATAATTCCATGCTTATCCTACTGTATGGTGTTGTGGCTATGTCCATTACAATTGCTTTCATCGTTTTCTATCGAACAGCTCTTCGTTCCGCTCTTTCTGCACAGAAAGTCAAAGAACAGGGGGAAAGACCAGCCGGCTTTCTGGAAGAAATCAAAGCCTATTTTGATAAGGACCTTCATAAGACCCTGATGGCATTGCCGGTAACGGGAATACTCCTTTTTACGGTATTGCCTCTGTTCTTTATGATTCTGATTGCCTTTACAAATTATGATCACGATCATCAGCCGCCGGGAAATCTGTTCACCTGGGTCGGTCTGCTCAATTTTAAAACTATCTTATTTTCCGGTAAAACTGTTTCTCATACCTTCTGGCTGATTTTAGGCTGGACCTTTGTATGGGCAGTATTTGCTACAGGTTTAAACTACTTATTTGGAATTTTATTGGCTTTATTGATTAATAGAAAAGAGACAAAGGCAAAAGGTTTATGGCGTACGCTTTTTGTAATATCCATTGCGGTGCCCCAGTTTGTTTCCCTTTTGGTTGTCAGAACCATGTTAAACAACAGCGGAGCAGTAAATGCCCTGCTTCACCAGCTGGGACTATTGGCGCCCGGAAAATATCTTCCCTTTCTCTCCGACCCCACCTGGGCGAGAATTACGGTCATTATAGTGAACCTATGGGTTGGTATTCCCTATACCATGCTTATTACTACAGGTATTCTCTCCAATATACCTTCCGACCTTTATGAATCTGCAAAAGTGGATGGAGCGAAGCCGGTTACGATTTTCTTCAAGATTACGATGCCTTATGTACTGTTTGTAACAACGCCTTACCTGATTACACAGTTTATCGGTAATTTTAATAACTTTAACGTAATATACTTCCTGACAGGAGGCGGTCCTGACAGCTTATCCTACTATCAGGCAGGAAAGACGGATCTTTTGGTCACCTGGCTTTATAAGCTGACTACCGGACAGATGAAGGATTATTCCTTTGCCTCTACTATTGGTATTCTGGTGTTTATTATATCAGCGATATTTTCACTGACGACCTACAGAAGAACGGCATCCTATAACAGAGAGGAGGATTTCCAGTAATGAAAAGACCTAGCGCTTACCGTACAAAAAAAGTTACAAAAAATGTTCTGGCCCATGTACTTTTAGCAGTCCTGGCCTTTATATGGCTGGTACCCATACTCTGGATTGTTATGACCTCCTTCAGCGGGGACAAAGCATTTTCCAGTAATTTTATACCGAGTAAATTTACTGTGAATAATTTCAAGACCTTGTTTACGGATACGGCACAGTTCTACTTCCTGCGCTGGTTTATGAATACTTTGATCGTTGCCGTATGCTCCTGTATATTGTCAACTTTTTATGTGTTATCCGTGTCCTACGCCATCTCCAGGTTACGTTTTAAGATGAGAAAGCCATATATGAACATAGCACTGATCCTTGGCATGTTCCCGGGATTCATGTCTATGATCGCAGTTTACTATATATTAAAGGGATTAAACCTGACCCAGTCACTTTTAGCCCTGATTCTTGTGTATTCCGGCGGTGCGGGCTTGGGCTTTTATATTGCCAAAGGCTTCTTTGATACCATCCCCCGCTCCATTGATGAAGCGGCCTGGCTTGACGGTGCCACCAAATGGAATGTTTTCACCAGAATTACAATACCTTTGTCAAAACCCATTATCATATACACCATCCTGACCTCCTTTATGGCACCTTGGGGAGATTATATCTTCGTAAGTGTTATCATGGGAGATAAATACAACAACTATACGGTAGCACTGGGACTGTATAAGATGCTGGAAAGAGAGTTCATTACCACCTGGTATAACCGCTTTGCGGCAGGTGCGGTGCTTGTTTCCATACCGATTGCGCTGCTCTTTATCTTCATGCAGAAATATTATGTAGAAGGTATATCAGGAGCAGTAAAGGGTTAAAAGGATTATCAAGAATAGGCTTAAAATGAGAAAGAGAGAAAGGGACTTAACAGTCAAGAGCCTTCCCTCTTTCTTGTTACATA
>JAEXGM010000093.1 GCA_023450835.1 Bacillota bacterium
TATCTTGTCCGTTATAGATATTATTGACCTTTCTAAGAAGAGCAGCGATATGTTTGAAGTAAAGAGCAACGAAACCGGAGCCTACTATCTCTACATCGACGGAAATAAATGGAGTGATATAGACTACAATGAATACATGGCAAGTGTTGACAGCCATGGCAGTACAAACTTTAAACTGTGCATCCTGATTAATAAAGTTAAGCTCTTAATTACTTATATCTTCATGGCTATAATCATCCATTTTGTTTTTCTCATGCTGGATAATATCTTTGAACCGTTTTCGATGAAAAATATAAAACGCCTGCGCCTGATTGCATTACTCACATTTCTGATGCCGCTGGTTTCAGCTGCCGTTACTGCTCTGATTAAATTAAATGTATTTCAAAATCCGACCTTAAACTTCTCAAAGATAAACTTTATGATTTGCCTTTTAGGTGTTATAATCGGGGTTATATCAGAAATATTTAAGTTTGGATATGACCTTCAGGATGAAATTAATCAGTATGCATAGGGGGTTTTAAATGTCTATAATTATTCGATTAGATAGAATGATGGCCGATAGAAAAATGTCACTGAACGAATTGGCCGGTAAAGTTGATATGACAAATGTAAATTTATCTAATCTCAAAAATGATAAAATGAAAGGTATTCGTTTTGAAACAATGAATGCCATATGCAAAGCGTTAAAATGCCAGCCGGGCGACCTTTTTGAATACGTTGATGATGACAATGAATAGGAATAAATCAAGGAACAGTGCATGAAAACGCATTGTTCCTTTTATATATGTATATAATTCGTTTACTGACATGTTTCATAAATATATCTTATATGCCCGGGCAAATCTTAATCTTATAGCACTGCGCATTTTTAAGAGCTTTAAGAGCAATATTTAATATTATAACAATAATTATTAAGCAAATATCAATAATTATTTATTGACTTTCGATATATAATTAAATATAATCTAGTTAATATTTGATAATTCATTGAACTCTATTACTAATAATATTGCGAGGTGCTTTAATGAAAAGAAAAACACTTTTTTTAAAAATATCCCTTTTTCTCATCGGGCTTCCTATTCTTATTCTTTGTATATTTATCCTGCCGTTTATCGCAAAAGAAGCCGCCGCCCATTATCCTAAACTGGCTTATCTGCCTGCTATAGTAAGTGCCTATCTATCAGCCATACCCTTTTATTTCGCCCTGTATCAGGCTTTCAGGTTATTAAATTATATTGACAGTAACAGCGCTTTTTCCAGAGCTTCTGTCATCTCTTTAAAATATATAAAATACTGCGGAGCCGCCATCAGCATTTTATATGGTATCAACATGCCCTTTTTCTATCTCATGGCAGATAAGGAGGATGCTCCCGGTATTATTATCATCGGATTGGCTTTTACTTTCGCTCCTGTTATAATTTCCGTATTTGCAGCCTTGCTCCAGAAATTATTGGAAAACGCCATTGATATGAAAGAAGAAAATGATTTGACAGTCTGAAACCCGAGGTGTACTGGTAATTATCGGCACAACCTTAAGGCGCATTGGAAAGGGCATGGTTGTTAGTATGGCAATTATAATCAACATTGATGTTATGTTAGCGAAAAGAAAAATGAGTGTAACCGAACTTTCAGAAAAAGTCGGTATAACGATGGCCAATCTCTCCATCTTAAAAAACGGCAAGGCAAAGGCCATCCGAATATCCACTCTGGAGGCAATCTGTAAAGCTCTGGATTGTCAGCCGGGAGATATTCTGGAATTTAGCAATGATGAAAACAAAGAATGACGGGTGATTGAGTATGTATGACATTGTCATTGTCGGAGCTGGTCCGGCAGGAGCTAACCTTGCACGGTTAATTGGTAATCAATATAAAATCCTGCTTATAGATAAAAGAGATATGGATAAGGAGAATCCCGCTAATCTGTCTCATAAATGCTGCGGTGGGTTACTGGCACCGGATGCTCAGAAAATGATTGCAGCACTTGGACTTGGAATACCCAAGGATATTCTGGTGGACCCCCAGCTCTTTGCCGTAAGAACGATTGATTTATCCGCCAATCTGGAAAGGCTATACCAGCGTTTTTATTTTAATATTGACAGGGAAAAGTTCGACAGATGGTTAGTCTCTCTCATTCCGGATACCGTGGACAAAAGATTTAACTCTTCCTTTTTGGATTTTTCAGAAGTACCGGGAGGTTATGAAGTCAGGTATCTTTGTAACGGACAAATGACAGCCGCAAAGACAAAAGTAATTGTAGGTGCTGACGGAGCCTCCTCAAGAGTACGGCACCTCATCAGCAGAGATTCCATTCAAAACATCGCTGCTCCTGACAAATATATTGCCCTTCAGGAATGGTTCGAATGTCCCTATAAAATCCCCTACTTTACCGCAATTTTTGATGAAGAAATCAGTGACTTCTACTCCTGGGTCATACCAAAGGAAAACTCCCTGCTGCTGGGTGCTGCATTAAAGCCCAGAGAAAATACCAGAGAAAAATATGACCTGTTAAAATCCAAATTAACTCAGTTGGATTTTCATTTTAATAATAAAATAAAAACAGAAAGCGCATTTATATTAAGGCCCACGAAAACCTCCCAATTCTTTATCGGTAAAGGTGGTACTGCTCTCATAGGCGAAGCCGCCGGAGCCATCAGCCCCAGTTCGGCAGAGGGAATCAGCTATGCACTGAAAAGCTCTTTTTACCTGGCGCAAAGCCTCGAAGGAGGAATTGATGGTTTCCTGGATAGGTATAGGCACAAAACGAATCCAATTAAGTTAAATCTGCAGCTTAAAAATCTGAAATCTCCGGCTATGTACAATCCTTCTTTGAGAAAACTGGCCATGAAGTCAGGTTTACAGAGTATAAAATAGTGTAGTAAGCCCAGAGGGAAGGAGACATCCAATGGACATTTCCTTCCCTCTGTTTTTATAATTGCGTATTATTTATGCTTTAGTTCTTTATTAATTCCTTTAACCGGGCAATTTCCCTGTGAGGCCTGTCAACTGCTTCTCCTTCCGCAACGTGCCACTCCTGTTCCAGGATATGAATGACTTCTTCCAAAGCATCAACGGCCTTCTCGTAATCTCCCATAATTTCATAGATATGAGAAATGCACTCATAGGCATCTATATACTTGGGTGAAGGCTGCAGTAAATATGCCTTTTTATTAAGCTCGACCGCTTCCTGATATCTGCAATCCGCCGCATAACGGTCTGCTGCATAAGCATACACCAGCCAATTGTCAGGTTCCTGCTTCACCATATCGTCCCAAATAGAATAGGCTTTCTCCTGTTCTCCTCTTGCCCAGGCAATCTGGCCTTCATACATTCTGACACGGCAGTCGTCCTCAGCTTTCTTCATCTCAAGCAGTACATCGTCCGCCTCTTTTAATCTTCCGTCTGCAATCAGCTCATCCAGCAGATACATATATCCCCTTGCATATCCCGGATTTTCCTTTACAAACTGCTGATAATAAGCAATCCGTTTATGATGGTTCGAAAAGTTCCAGTCCGCTATGGTGCCATGCTGTGCCCACAGAAGCGCCGTATGATTATCCTTCCAGGTCGGATTTTCCTTTAAAGCTTCTTTGGCATAGTACTCCCC
>JAEXGM010000097.1 GCA_023450835.1 Bacillota bacterium
TTCGCAGTAAGTATACTATAGAATTTTCTGTTACTGATCTTGATGCCAATATCTATAAAGCAGTTTATATTAAAATAGATGATGAAATAAAAGGGAAATGGGTTGAATTAGATTGATAACAATCAACAATATTTTACAGAGATATAATTTTCAAAGTTGTTGATTTAGTAGTTTGTTCTGTTCTTCATTCAGATATTGTATTGAATGGATTTTAAGAAAGGATAGTTAAGGTGATTACTTTGCAAAAGAAAACAGTAGATAATAACGGAATTGAGATTGAGTACTATGTGAGCAATCAAGTTAATGAGAATGCTACATTAATTATATCGATGGGAATATGGGAACCCGCGGATCGGGCTTTTCCTTTAATATCACGTCTTACGGGAAGGCATTGTATTGTGCTTAGTTATCGGGGACGTGGAGGTAGTAGCACTCCGGAATCGGGATTTAATTGGAGTGATCATATGACAGACCTTACTTGTGTTCTTCGAAACGAATCCGTCAACAAGCCTGTATTTTTAGGATTTTCAAAGGGCGTCTCATATATGCTTGGTTATCTATCAGCAAATTTAAAAATTGCGAAAGGAATTATCATTATAGATTATCCGGCCCTTCACTCAAAGCTGGAGAAAGGAGCTGCTCGGTTTTGGAGTAATATGATCTATAATGGGCATCGTCTGGATAGTTATATTAATGTTCATGCGTTAGAAGGGATAGAACTTGAGTCAACTTATGAAGAGTTCTACGATATTTTTCAAAAGATGCTCTGTCCGGTCTGGGTGTTTAGAGGAACCGATATAAATTCGGCTGTTCCGTCCAATTTGACGGATGAGGATATATCAAAATATAAATCTTCGGTAAAAGAATTAGTAATCGTCGATTTTGAGGAAAGCGGTCACATGATTTTAGACGAGGAATTGGGAAAAGCCACTCGTTATGTTAAACAAATACTTACATGGATAGACGGAGAGAAATGATGAATCAAAATATAAATTTAGTATTTTATGAAAATAAATACGATGAAGAATTAGAAAAATTTGAACTTGAAAGTACACAAGAGCAATTCACAGCATATCCCAAAGAAATACTTGAGACACTATCTGACCTTGAAAGGCATTATATATTAATAGTTCAGGAAGAAAGAGTAGTGGGTTATTTCGTATTACATGAGAATAAAGGCCCCCTAGAAATTGGAAGCCACGATAAGGCATTGCTTATAAGAGCATTGGCTATTTCTAAGAATGAACAGGGTAGAGGCTATGCGTTATCAGCAATGAAACTGCTTCCGGATTTTTCAAAGAAATATTTTAGTGGTATTGAAGAATTAGTCTTGATAGTTAATCATGCCAATATACCTGCTCAAAACCTTTATAAGAAAGCGGGGTTTACAGATACCGGTATCAGAAGAAATGGGAAGCACGGCTTACAATTTGTTTATCAAAATATTTTGGGATAGAGCTACATCCTGAGCCTTATCTATTAATCTTTTTATTTATCCGATCACATATAAATACTTCCAATGCACCTATTAAGCCCATTATTATTCCTTGAATCAAATCATTGTCAAGAGTTATAAAAAGCGTATGTTGTAATATAAAAGCTATAATAAAAAATATTAAAACAGCACAGGCATAGATTTTCCACATTTTAATTCACCAACTTTCTAATAGAGCGTGGAGATTCATGTTTTTCAAGTTAATTTTCAAAGTTTCATATTTATAGGTTGCCACGATATCTTCATTAGCATCCATGGATTATTATATAATTCTCACTATTTCGGTTATTGCTTTCCAAAAGTAAATTATTTGCTTTCAGTAAAATACATTTAATGATATAATTATGATATATAGAATTACATCATTAAATGGGATGGATTAGATGGATAAATTTAAAACCTTAGATTCGAGTATACTGTCATTAATAATACTGATATTTATCTATTATAATGCCAGGAACCGTTTAGAAAAGGTATTCGTAAGTAATAGAGTATATCTGGGTTTAGTTAAGACAAACATATCCTTAATATTAATTGATATTGGAGCGTGGATATTTGATGGTCTGCCAGGTCTTCAATTTCTACTGATGAACAGAATTTTTAATCTGTTGCTCTTCGTAGTCGAACCTTTTACCGGCACACTTTGGGTTTTGTATGTATGTTATCAGGTTAAACACAATGAGAAATGGATAGAAAAGTTAAAATATCTGTTGTCAGCATTACTTGTAATGAATGGTGTTATATCTGTGCTAAGCTTACACACCGGCTGGTTCTTTTATGTGGATAGCAGCAATATATACGCCAGAGGAAATTTATACCTGGTGCATATATTTTACTGCTATATTTTATTGATATATTCTATGTACTGCGTATTTAAACATAGAAAAATAATAGAAAAAAAGTATTATTATTCTATGTTGGTATTCATATTACCAATTACACTTGGGGCAACTATTCAGATACTGTTTTATGGCTGGGCGCTTTCCTGGACCGGTATGATGTTGTCGCTTTTAATAATATATATTAATATTCAGGATTCCAGTTTGAATACAGACTATCTGACAGGAGTATACAATAGAAGACAGTTAGATAAGTATCTTAAGATCAGAATTAAGAATAGTACTGAAATCAAAACTTTTTCCGCAATGCTGATTGATCTGGATGGATTTAAAAAGATTAATGATACCTTTGGCCATGATATTGGCGATGAAGCGATCAAAGATGCTGCACAAATAATTCAAAATTCTTTAAGAAGAGATGATTTCGTTGCCAGATACGGCGGAGATGAATTCTTTGCAATATTAGATAACAGTGATAAGGATATTCTTGAGGCAGCAGTTGCAAGAATGAAAAGTAATGTGGATAAGTTCAATTCGAGTTCTGAAAAAGGGTACAAGCTAAGCTTTGCAATAGGTTATGCCGTATATGACTATGAGCAGAGGATGAAGGCGGACGACTTTTTTAAGTATATTGATGCGCTTATGTATAGCAGTAAAAGATAAATGGTGGAACTATAATCAGGGTATGTTTTCTTTTAAGAAACATATCCTCTTTTTGGCTTTTTAAGTATTGACAGTATGTGATATTTTGGGATATGTTAAGGGAAACAGGTATGAAATACTATTATCATGCATTCAGGAAGTATTACATAATAATAAATTGTAGAAGTATTTTAGAGAGTTAAGAGTATTTATGAAAGTATTATAAAGGTATCATAAAAGTATTACATAAAAGAAGGAGGAAGAATTATGTCAGTGAAATCCAATATAGTTGACTGGAATACGATTACAAGCTTTGTAACAGAGGCATTTATAGGGTATGGTATCCCGGAAGAAGATGCAAAGGTCTGCGCGGATGTATTGCTGGAATCGGATAAACGAGGAATAGAATCCCATGGTGTTAACCGGTTTAAACCAATCTATCTGGACCGTATAAAAGCAGGTATTCAAAGTCCGGTCACAAATTTTGAAATCTTAAAAGAGACACCAACAACAGCAGTTGTAGATGGACATGATGGTATGGGGCAGGTTATTGGTGTAAAATCTATGAACCTGGCAATTGAAAAAGCCAAAAAGTATGGAATGGGCATGGTTGTGGCACGTAATTCCACTCACTACGGCATCGCAGGCTATTATGCTACCATGGCAACAAAAGCTGGATGCATTGGAATTACCGGAACCAATGCAAGACCTTCTATTGCACCGACCTTTGGAGTGGAGAATATGCTCGGCACCAATCCTCTTACATTTGGCATGCCCACGGATGAAGAATTTCCCTTTGTACTTGATTGTGCCACTTCAATTACCCAGCGAGGACGTATTGAGTATTATTCACGGGTCGGTAAACCGACACCTGCCGGTATGGTAATTGGGCGGGATGGTGAAACCAAGACTGATTCTGAGCAGATATTATCAGATTTGAATACCGGACATGCGGCGCTTGCTCCTCTGGGAGGAATCGGAGAGGAACTTGCAGGCTATAAGGGCTATGGGTATGCTACGGTAGTGGAGATTCTCTCAGCAGCTTTGCAGCAGGGAAATTTTCTTCTGGGATTAACAGGTATCGATGAAAATGGTAAAAGAGGACCTTATCATCTGGGACACTTCTTTATCGCTATTGATACAGAGGCGTTTTTGGGATTAGAAGCATTTAAAAAGACTTGCGGGGATATACTGCGTGATTTGCGAAAATCCCAAAAAGCACCGGGGAGTGAACGTATCTATACAGCAGGTGAAAAGGAATATCTTGTATGGCAGGAACGCAAAGACAGCGGTGTTCCCATTAATGAAGCGGTACAGCAGGAAATAATAAAAGTACGGGACGAACTTGGGCTGAAACAATATAAATTCCCATTCGAATAAGTTTTTATATTTATAATGTTTATATTTGAAATGATTTTTGATAAAAGAGATATTAAGGGTGTTATATTTAATATTAAAAAACTTATGTAACGGACGGAGGTTGTCATATGAAGATTTCGGAACATGTGGATATGCTTAAAATTCAGGGTGAAAACGGCTGTTGCCCAGTAATTGTTCACGATGCCAATAACCTGATTATTGTTGATACCGGGTATCCCCTTCAAATAAACCTGATGAAAGAAGCCATTGAGCAATGCGGATACCGTTTGGAGGACATTAATAAAATTATTTTTACACATCAGGATATTGACCATATAGGCTGTGCCAAGGAATTGATTAAAATTTCACCTAACATAGAAGTTATGGCGCATGAAGAGGAAGCACCATATATTGACGGAAGGCTGGTACCGATAAAATTAGCAAATCTGGATATCAATAACCCGTTTTATAATCAGTTAAAAGCAGGCTTTGATAACAGGCGTATAAAAATAGACAGAGAGTTAAAGGATGGTGACTTTTTCTCAATCTGCGGAGGAATAGAAATTATTCATACACCAGGGCATACACCGGGACATATCTGTATTTATATTCATGATGATAAAGTGCTAATTGCCGGTGATGCATTAAACCTTGACAATGGAAAATTAGCAGGAGCGAATCCGCAGTATTCAGAGAATATGATGCAGGCGAATGAATCAATAAAGAAACTTTATAACTATGAAATAGAAACCGTTATGACTTACCATGGCGGAAATTACAAGGGCAGTGTTAAAGATCTGCACATATTAAAAGTGTGATAGCAAGTTCTAACGGTGTTAATGCATTAAGACTTTTATTTAGGGAGATATTTATTATAGAGACTTTAAATTAACGCTATTCTCAAATAAATGAAAGAAGGAAGTTGTGTATGAATACTGACAGATATTCAAAGAAAACAAAAGAAGAATTAGAAAAAACTTTAACAAGAACCCAATATGAAGTAACGCAGAACAGTGCTACGGAGCGGCCTTTCCAGAATGAATATTTTAATGAATTCAGAAAAGGAATATATGTAGATGTTACTACCGGAGAACCTCTTTTTGTATCCAGTGAGAAATTTGAATCTGGCTGCGGATGGCCTAGTTTTGCTAAGCCCATTGATAAAACCACTATTATAGAAGTTACTGACCATAGTCATGGCATGAAACGTACGGAAGTAAGAAGCAAGATAGGGGATTCACATCTGGGACATGTATTTGAGGATGGACCGGCTGAAATGGGCGGCTTGAGATACTGCATCAATAGTGCATCGCTGAAATTCATACCGAAAGAAGAGATGGAGAAGGAAGGCTACGGGGATTTTCTTGGCGTTATTTGAATTCTGCGCCTTTCACAACTTTAAGTTGGATATCAGATAGTAAAAACAACTTCGTATATATGGAGTGTAATGGGGATTTTGCTATACTTACCATATCATTTGGAGAGAGGTGTAACGATATGTTTGATGTAAAGAAAACCGGTGAAAAAATTGCTGTCCTTCGAAAAAAAAAAGAATGACGCAGGAAGAGCTTGCTGAAAAAATGGATGTGAGTTCTTAAGCTGTAAGCAAGTGGGAAAATGGTAATGCAATGCCTGAAGTTGCATCCCTCGTACTTTTATCTCAGATTTTAGATTGTTCAACTGACAGTATACTTAATCCCTCTGAATTTAAAATAAACTATATTATACCTTCCGGACTCTATGCGGTTTGTACTTTTGAAGCAGAAAACTTTGAGGTCTTAACGAATGAGGCGTTATATAAAGCTGCGAATTATATGATAAATATTTGGTTGTCAGATAAAAATGAAAAGTATACTTTTAAACAGAATATGACAATTGAAGTCTACAGTAAGGATTCTTATAAAAAAGACATTCCTAAAATGAGCTATTATTTTCCGATAAATATTAAACATGCCCTGTTCCAGGTCTTATATGTTTTATACCTCAATTGTAATTTTTCGTGAAAGGGCCAGGTTGAGGAAAGCAATAACAGCTGCCGCAATAAATACGGCCTCATATCCAACAGCTTTCCACAACAGGCCTCCGAATACAGGAATTAACATAGAGGCAATATGCTGCAGACTAACGCCGGTGGAGAGTGTTGGAGTCACATCGGACAGATCAACGGCGATTTTTCTTAGATATGTTGACCGGGCCATTTCGACTGCGGACATAGAGTTGTCGATGACATAACAGCCTGCAATGATTACCGCGGCAACTCCGAAGGAAAAGATTCTAGCGGAAAATGCGTATCCAAGGCAGATGGCAAACAACAGGACCGCTTCCACAGTCAGAACGAACCGCTCGCCACGAGTGTCGATTAATTTACCGATTATCCTTCTGGTGCCGATACTGACAAGGGCAACTACCATACCCAAAATAGCAAACAACTGTGGCTTTACGCCGAACACCTTGATCAGTACCCAGGGGGCAAAGGTCATAAATATCTGATTCCTTGCTCCGCTGATTACGGACAGTACATAATAAAGAGTATAGCGCTTTCTAAAAATAAATCTGACCTTTCGAGCCTCCGATGCACCTCTTTTCATTAAGCCCATTGAAAATGCTGCAAAAAGGTAGAAAACAGTACCTGTGATAAAGGCAGTCTGATAAGTCATATGTATAAAATTAAAGCCCAGAAAAATAAAAATATAAGCGACGATACTTCCGGACAAGCTAAAGGCGCTTATTGTTCCAAGCCTTGCTCCGAAAGATTTTTGATTAGACAGGGACATACCGATGGAGGGAGTGACAGGCATGACCATGTGTGTACCAAGACTGTACATCATCATCCAGATAATCATTAGTGCAAAGGTCGGTGAAAGCATGCCTAGTCCAAGCATACCAAGTCCTGCCGCTGCCATACCGAACATGGCAATACGTACATCTCCTAAAAAGCTTAATGCGGCCAGAATTACCATGATAAAAAAACCGGGTGCTTCTCTTGGAACTTCTAGAAAACCTCTGGTGTTTTCCGACAGTTTAAATATATCATTTAAATAATTATTAAATATCGATGAATTAATGCCTCCGCCGACTCCGGCAAATAATCCTGCAATTAAGAAGAGATTAAAGTTTCGGTCGGATTGAAAATTTTTAAAGAATTCAAAGCGCGGCTTTTTGCTGCCATGCAGGGGGATTTCAGCCTGCTTTTCTTCCGATAACTCTGAGTTTGTATATTCTTTTTCACGTAATTCCATTTATTTACCAGCTTTCGTAATCATAATTGTCAGCAATTATAACATAGATAAGTACTACTTTCAATGATTTTAATTTAGACTGCGATACAACAATCTGATATGAACTGGAACCGGGAAGCACTTTGGGCTCAATTAATTATAAACAACGAAATGACATCATTTGTATTAAGTGTGCCAATAGAAGTTTATTTTAAATTATGGTATATTATATTAATTAAACAAATGAGGAGCACAGTAAATGAAAAAGATAATGAATGTTTTGTGTCTTATACTAATAGTTTCATTTTTGATACCTGATAATTTTGTATTTGCATCATCAGATTCATATAATTCAGATTATTCCTATGAGACAGACGATACAGGTGATTCGGATTATGTATACAGTACAGATGAATCGTCAGATTCGGATGACTCAACGGATTCAGATTATACAGATTATACAACGCTTAAGGATTATGTAAAAGGATTAAGTATAGTACCAAAGCATGATACGCTAGAACCGGGGAGCGATTCCTTATATTATGGCTATATTTATCTTGACCAGCATTTCAGACCTAATTTATTGAACTATACAACAACTGTAAGAAATCGTGTAAAAATTGTAAAAGTAGCTGCTCGTATAGAAGGTAACGTAACTGTAACCGGTGAAAAAGACTATGAACTAGAGGTGGGAGCAAATACGATAACCATAGTTGCTACTACACCGGATGGAATTAGTAAGACATATACAATTGTAATTGA
Organism: Bacillota bacterium; assembly: GCA_023450835.1. Lineage (GTDB taxonomy): Bacteria > Bacillota > Clostridia > Lachnospirales > Lachnospiraceae > Anaerocolumna. Next base: position 8,316 of record JAEXGM010000097.1, read on the forward strand.
TAGACTGGGATCAAAGGACGATAATGCTAATTTAGGTTCTATACTAATCAATGATAATAAAAATAACTATTATTTAGATGAATTTGATACAAGGGTTACAAACTACAATATAGTAGTGGGAAATGATATTACTGAAATGGATATTTATGGTCGTACAGAAGTATACACTTCAAAAGTTACGGGAAATGATATTTATAAGTTAAAAGTCGGAGAGAATAAGTTTGTATTAACAGTTACTTCCAAAAGCGGCAGACAGAAATCTTATATAATTAACATTAATAGGAAAAAATCTGCAGATGTCTCTCTGATAAGTATCAACGTAAATGGAGATAATGTTTTTGAATATGGTAAGAAAAATTTAACCGTACACGTTTTATATGATACAAGCACTGTGGACATTAATGCTGCTACATTCAGTAATGTAGCAAAAATAGAAGGTGCCGGGAAGCACAAAGTAAAGGTAGGAAGCAATAATTTTAAATTGGCAGTCATAGCAGAGAATGGAAAAGAAGATGTATATAACATTAAAATTATCAGAGAAAAGCCAACCACTGCCTTGAGTGATTTAGAGATTAATCAGTATATTTGTGGCACAGAAGGCAGTAAGGTTAGTCTTGATGTAAATAACTCAACGGATAAGGCGGTAATCAGCGCAAAGGCAGTAGATAAATCAGCTAAAGTAACAGGCAATGGTACATACAAGCTAAAAGTTGGAAAAAACACATTCTATGTAACAGTAAGAGCTGCGGATGGTAAAACAAAAAGATATACGGTTACAATAAATAGATCCAAGTACAAAGATATAAAGATTATTATAATCTGGAGTTAATTATTTGTTCAGGATGCGTTGGGTGCGTTGCATTGGAGGGACAAGTAAACTCAAAGAAAAAATCTAAGCAGGGAAGTATAGGCATCAGGATGACCAATCTTGATGCCTTTTTTTATTTCTCTTACTTGGATTTAGCCTGCTAAAAAAGAAACAGTACAATGCCAGAAATGCTGCATTTTGGGTACAATAACCCACATGCAACGGATAGTTGCGAAGCGTGCATCTATGAAGTTCTTTACTTTATCAGCACTGGTAGTTAAACTCTAAATATGCAAACCACGAAAGGAGCATAACTGTTATGGACTTGGGAAACAGGATAAAAGCAGAACGTGAAAAATTAAATATGTCACAGGATGATCTGGCTCAGAAAATGAATATCTCACGCCAGGCAATTTCAAAATGGGAGACCGGAACCAGCTACCCGGATATTGAAAAGATATTAAGGTTATCGGAGATTTTTAATCTATCCCTTGATGAATTAGTTAAAGGTGATAGGAACTTTCAGGAAAATCTAATAAAGGAGGGAAAGACCAGTATGTCCGGATTAACGATTTTAGGATATGTATTGATTGCACTAGGAGTTATTACATGTATATGGGGCGGGGGACAATACCCGGTGAATATAACGGACCCCAATTTTATGTCATATCTTATAGGCGGACTGTTTTTAATAACGATTGGAATTGCAGTAATCAGGAGGGTTCCTTCCTGGCTGATATTGGGAGCAATCTTTGTGACAGGAGCAGCCACCATTGTATATATGATTATATTAAAGATGCATGTGTACACATTATTAGCCGGGATAGTCGTTATTTTAGGCCTTGTTCTATGGCTTGCCACTATGGTTCTAAAAAGTAATTTCTATACCAGATAAGACGGAAATTATTGTACTATATATGTCTCTAACAAGATCGATGCAGGAAGGGTGAGTTCATGAAAAGGCTGGTTACGTTCATCCCAAATAGTATTACAATATCGAGAATTGTCCTGTCTGTTATATTTGTTGTAAATGTGATGGCGCGATTTGTATCCGGAAGAGATAATTTTATTAGTCTAATTGCGGTATTTCTGGCTATATGCCTTTCGGATTTCATGGACGGAAGAATAGCAAGGAAACTTGGCTGCACTTCCGTTACGGGGGCAAAGCTTGATGTTTTAGCCGATTTATTTTTTATAGCCTCTTCAAACATAATATTGATAAAGCTTGAGATATTGCCAATGTGGTTTTTGGTATTTATAGTTTTAAAGTTTATAGAATTTATTATGACATCAAATCTGATGCTCAGATATAAAGCTTTATTAGATAAGAAAGTATTTATGTTTGATAAGATTGGAAGAATGGTAGCTGTTATGTTTTTTGCAGTACCTGGTGCAGCCTGTATTTTTCAGATACTAACACTTGGTATCAAGGAAATTTTGATTGATTTTATGCTGTATTTAATTCTGTCAGGCGGAGTTCTCTCATCATACATAAGGATTAAAAGCTGTTTAAGGCTGAAAACTCAAGGGCGTCAGGGCTACAAAGCCTGAAATTGCTGTTTTTGATGATACCTGCGGCAATCTTATTCAGATTATACAGAAGTAACCGGGCTTGAGAAATACTTTTTTAGCCGCAGCTTCATTGAGGCTCTAAGATAAAATGCATTATCTTTTCTTTTGTATCAGTACCTTCCAAAGGTGTGAATATATTCATCTTTAAGTTGGTGTTATTGGCAACCATAAAACTGGTTTCTTCAAATACCAGTTTGCCTAGAACCGGGTGAATTATAACCTTATTTCGTTCATCTTCCGTTTTAACGTTATGCATTGACCACCACAGTTTAAAATCCTTGCTTTCAGCCTTAAGGTCATTTATAAATGCTTCAATCCAGGGATCGTCAACAAATTTGCCGTAGACAGCCCGAAACCTGGCTACCATGCTTTGGGCTGTAGAGCTCCAATCGGTAAAGGTTTTTTGGAACTCTTCATTGGTAAACATCATCTGAAGCAAATTGCGCTTGTAAATATCAACTTTGCTGTAATCAAAGGAGAGCTTTAAAGCGGCGTTATTCCAAGCAATCAGATTCCATCGGGCGTCTGTTATGGTTGCAGGAGAGTAGTCCAAACTGTCTAGCATGTGCTGAAGCATCGGATTAACATTATCATAGCTGCCAAGAAAGCCGTTTGGTGGTGCTTGTCCGGCAAGGGTATAGAGATGTAAGGTCTCTTGTTTGTCAAGCATTAAGGCTCTTGCTAAGCTTTCAAGTACCTGCGCGGATACCTGGATCGGACGGCCCTGTTCAATCCAGGTATACCATGTTAAGCCAACTCCTGAAAGGGAGGCCACTTCCTCCCGTCTAAGACCGGGGGTCCGGCGGTGTGCTCCTTCGGGTAAACCGACCTGCGATGGCTGTATTTTTGCTCTGCGGGTTTTTAGAAAGTCTCCGAATTCTTTATATCTTTGTCTTGAACTATCCATAGTATTTATCACTTTCTTTTATCGATTTATCTTTTCAATCCTGAATTTTATTTAAGATAATTATACCATAACAAATACAATAAGTAATTTATAATCGTAAAAACCATACTGAAAAATTGGCCCTCTTACTGTTGGGTCTTAAGGGTAGTAGTTTTAATACTAGTATAAACAAGCTCCTTTTACTTTTATAACATCCTGCTATACTAAAAATATCTTAGATAAATTACCATATTATGATATCGAAAGGATAAAAAATGAAAAATAATATTAATGTACTTATTACCGGGGGCTCAGGTTATATTGCGGCTTATATCATTGCACAATTGCTGAAGGAAGGTTATTCTGTCCGCACGACAGTGCGTTCACTTAAGCGGAAGGATGAAGTTTTGGAGGCATTGGGGGAACTCGGGTATGCCAATGCAAAGTTACAGTTTTTTGAAGCGGATTTAACAAAAGATATGGGGTGGGATGCTGCTATGGCAGATATTACTTATGTACTGCATGTGGCATCTCCCCTTCCGCTTACTATGCCCGAAAATGAAAATGAGCTTATTATTCCGGCGAAAGAGGGCACCTTACGTATCTTGCGGGCAGCGAAAAAGGCAGGAGTAAAGAGAGTGGTTATGACCTCTGCTTTCGGTGCTGCCGGTATGGGTTACACAGCGGCTAAAAATGATTATGTATTTACTGAGAAAGATTGGAGTAACCTTGCTCCTGGTTCTAAGTTGAATGCTTATTATAAAAGTAAGACCCTTGCTGAAAAAAGCGCATGGGATTTTATCAGGAAAGAGGGCGGCAATCTGGAATTGTCAACGATACTGCCGGTAGCAGTTTTAGGGCCTGTTCTTGGTAAAAAAGTCACAGGGACAAATCAATTAATTGCAATGATGTTATCCGGTCATATGCCGGGCTTTTTTGATATTTATATTCCTGTAGTTGATGTAAGGGATTTAGCGAAGGCTCATATATTGGCACTGGAAACACCGGGTGCGGCCGGAGAACGCTTTATTATTTCCAATAGACAATCTTTATCCATGAAACAGATTGGAATGATTTTAAAAGCTCATCTTGGTGATGCAGCTAAAAAAATACCAAACCGCTCAATTCCTAGTTTTATCCTAAGGTTTGCAGCTTTGTTTAACACCCTGGCCAGGGATACTGTTTCTGACTTAGGAGTAAATCGCAAAATGAGCAGTGCCAAGGCTCTCGAAATATTGCATTGGAAACCGGATTATAATGTTGAAGATACAATTGTTACAGTTGGAAAATCAATTATAGCAATACCTTCTTTGGACACAACAGTTTAACTCCAATTTCAGGACATCCCCTTATTCATATAATTCATATCCAGTATTTTGATAAGGAATTATTATGAATCCTTCTGTATAATTAGTCTATAAATCATAATGCATAAACCAATAGCAAAAGGGGGAGTACCTTGAGGTCGCATATCAGACTAATTTACAGAGTATTTGTATTGTGTCTAATTATTACATTAATTGTTTCTATCGGGCAGGGAGGAAACATTAAGGCAGGTACTATTAAGCTAAACTATGGGGCTGTTACACTTGAGACAGGTAAAACAAAGACGCTGGCTATATCGGGGACTAAAAGTAAAGTGACCTGGTATTCCGGTAAGAAATCGGTTGCCGTGGTTTCAACCGGAGGAAAAGTTACAGCGAAGGCACCCGGTACAGCAATAATTTATGCATCGGTAGCCGGAAAGAAATTATCCAGTAAGATAACCGTGAAAGCGCCGATAAAGATTAACTACAGCTCGATTACTCTTGAAAAGGGTGGGGCGAAAACTCTCAAAGTAACAGGTACGAAAAGTAAGATAACCTGGACAACCAGTAAAAGTACGGTTGCAACTGTTGCTTCAAGTGGAAAAGTAACAGCAAAGAAGGAAGGGACGGCTACAATCTATGCATCAGTAGCCGGCAAAAAGCTATCCAGTAAAGTGACGGTAAAAGCACCTAAGGTTACGGCAGCACCAACACCGGTTCCAACAGTAGTACCTGCGGCAGATACAACTCTCAAATTAGTCGGTTATTATGCCGCCTGGGCAAAATATGCCGGATTTACACCGGATAAATTAGATGCCGGTAAATTAACACATATTAATTATGCCTTTGCCAATATCAGCAGTGACCATAAGCTTATCCTGGGGTATCCGGATGTTGATGCCGCCAATATCAGCCAATTAAATAAGCTAAAGAAGGCTAATCCTAAACTTAAGACAATCATAGCGGTAGGGGGCTGGTCCTGGTCAGATAAATTTTCCGATGCGGCACTTACCGGTGTCTCCAGAGAAACCTTTGCCAATAGCGCAGTTAGTTTTATTGTAAAGTATGGTTTTGATGGAATTGACATTGACTGGGAGTATCCGGTCAGCGGCGGTTTGCCTGCTAATACCAGCAGACTGGAGGATAAATATAATTTTACCTTGCTTATGAAGACTTTAAGGGAAAAGCTGGACGCCAGAGGGGCAATTGACGGGAAGCATTACATTCTTTCCTTTGCAGGAGGTGCAGGGAAATGGTACGCAAACAATACGCAATTAAGTGAGTTAAGTAAGTATGTAGATTATGCAAACGTCATGACTTATGATATTAATGGTATTTGGGATTCCTATACCGGATTTAATTCTCCCTTATATACCGATACTGCTTCAAATTCACATGACAGTGTGGATGAAGGTATTAATTCCTGGGTAAATGCCGGTTTTGACAAGAACAAAATGATAATGGGCATTCCTTTTTACGGGTATATCTATAAGTCGGTAACAAATAGTAACAACGGATTAAACCAGACTTACTCCGGAGGCACCTCTATCAGTTATGGGAATATTGCCGCCAATTATCTGAATGCAGCCGGATATAAATATTTCTTTCACTCAACACAAAGAGTTCCCTGGTTATTTAACGGTTCTACTTTCATTACATTTGAGAATGAACAATCCATTGCGGAAAAAGCAAGCTATATTAGGAAAAAAGGCTTAAGCGGAGCAATGGTATGGGAATTAAGCCAGGACCCGAACAGGATATTGCTGAATGCCTTATATCAGGGGTTAAGATAAGATGAAAGTTATTGTTATTACATGGTACCTATTCCGATGTTCTGAGCAAAGAACATGCCTGTGAGATATCACAAAAATCAAATGTTGAAATGAAAGAATTTTATGAGAGCGGCCACACCATCAGAGATAAGGAGTTTTTAAATATAAGGATTGCATATATGAATTTCTGAGAAAAATAACCGTTGAGTAACAGCAAACAGTCTGCTTGCAAAAATGCACAGGCGGTTTGCTGTTTTTTTGTCTTGACATATGACAGGGTGTCACATATAATACAAAAGGTAACATGACAGGGTGTCATAATAAATAATGAGAAAGAATTATATAGAAAAGGAGGAGCCAATGCCAACTAGTACATTTTACAATTTGCCGGAGGAGAAGAGGCGCAAGCTGCTTACCGCTGCCAAAAAAGAATTCTCAAGTGTACCGTTTACGGAGGTGTCCATCAATAAAATCATTAAGGAAGCGGATATTCCCAGGGGGAGCTTCTACATGTATTTTAAAGGGAAAAAGGACCTGCTGTTCTGTCTGCTGGAAGATTATTTTGAACAGATGGACAGGCGCATTGAACTAATATTTGACAGGGGCGGCAGCATATTCGAAGTTTATAACGAAATGTTTGAAGCAACACTTGATTATCTGACAAAGGATAATGATGATATAGAGGCGATACATCAGCTTTTCACCAGTATGCGAACGATTTCCTCCCATAAAGAAGAGGATGAAATATCAGATAAAGAAATCAGTATGCAGGAAATTCTTTCTGCCAGAAAGAAAATGGCCGAAAGAGAACTGAATTTGTATGAGGTATGCAAAGAGGAGCTTGAAATAAACAGTCAGTCGGATTTTGAGGACCTGATCAGTATATTAAGGTCAATTACCAAAAATTCTTTGGCTCAGATGTTTAAAGGGGATTATGAAGTTCAGGAAGCACGCAGGCGCTTTCAAAACAGGATGAATATTATTAAATACGGCGCAATGAAGAATGCTGATTACAAGGAGAAATGACAATGGGAATGGATGCGCAAAAAAAAGGGTTGGGAGCTATGCTCGGTATAGTAATTGCGGGCCTGATGGTAACCAGCTTGAATCAATCAATTATTAATGTTGCACTGCCGCAGATCATGAAAGGATTTCAGATAACCCCTGCAACGGCGCAATGGCTGTCTACGGGTTATATGCTGGTCAGCGGTATTCTGGTTCCGATCAGTGCTTTTCTGGTGCAGCGCTTTAGCTATAAACAACTTTTCTTTGTGTCAATGGCATTCTTTATGGCAGGGTCCATTATCTGTGCCGTTTCAGGAAGTTTTTCTGTATTACTGGCAGGGCGTATCTTTCAGGCTGTCGGCGGCGGAATTATCCTGCCCCTTGGAATGAATATCTTCATGTACAGCTTTCCGCCGGAAAAAAGAGGCTCGGCAATGGGACTTGTAGGCCTTGCCATAATTCTTGCACCGGCAATCGGTCCGACAATCAGCGGCTATGTTATACAAAACTATGACTGGAATGTAATGTTCTATGCTATGGCTGTTGCGGCAGCTTTTGTTATTATTGCGGCAATCTTTTTCTTAAAATTACAGAATGAGCGTATTAAAAGTAGATTTGATATCTTGGGAGCAATTCTGTCCACTATTGGTTTTGGAAGTCTTTTGTATGGTGTAAGCGAGGCAGGTAATTATGGCTGGGGCGATGCTAAGGTAGTTGGTTTTCTGATTGTGGCAGTAGTTGCATTATTTATCTTTGTTTTGTACTTATTGAAGCATCAAAATCCGCTTTTGGAACTTAAGGTCTTTAAAGATTTTAATTTTTCGTATACAATAGTTGTAAATATCATTCTTACAATTGCATTGAACGGCGGAGTTCTGCTGCTGCCGATTTATATGCAGCAGGTGCGTGGATTCAGTCCTCTTTCATCCGGTCTGCTCCTGCTTCCGGGCGCGCTGATTATGGGTTTCATGGGCGTGTTCACTGGAAAGTTGTTTGATAAATTTGGTATCAAGCCTCTTGCCATCATAGGAGTTGCAATTATGACAGGGGTAACCTTTATGCTATCCAAGCTCTCCCTTGATACCCCTTACTGGGAAATAATATTGCTGTATTCTATTCGTTCCTTTGGTATGGCCTTTGTATTGATGCCAATTACCTCGGCGGGACTTATGACCGTTGACCAGGCGCTGATTCCACATGCCACAGCTCTTCAAAATACATTAAAGCAGATTGCAGGTGCTGTCGGAACAGCCACTCTGGTAGTAATCATGACAAACAAGTCAAAAGACTATATAAGCAGTGCAATCAATATGACTCCCGATATAAAATTGTTAGCAGTGGTGCACGGTATAAACAGTGCATTTTTAGTAGCAACCGTCATTGGCGGTGCTGCATTTATATTATCCCTGTTTTTTAAAAGTAAAAGGAGGATTTCAAATGTCGAAGATTAATATTATTACGATTGAACGCCAATTTGCAAGCGGCGGAAGACAGATTGGGGCTCTTGTGGCACAAGAGCTCGGCTACAAATTTTATAATGAAGAGATTTTACAGTTGGCATCCCAGAAGCTGGGCTTACAGCCTCACAATGTCGAACATCTGGAGGAAACACTGCCCAATAGTTTATTGTATGGCTTGGCGCTGGCTGCTGATTTTACTTCCGACGTGGTGTTTGCAGACCGGCTTTTTGAAACGGAGAGTGAAATTATCCGAGGTATTGGAGATGCAGGAAAATCCGTAATCGTTGGGCGGTGTGCCGGACAGATACTTGCAAACCGCAAGGATGTGCTGAAGGTGTTCATCTATGGTGACGAAAAATCCCGTATTGCAAGGGCTGTAGAGGAGTATGGAATACCGGAACATGAAGCACACTCGACCTTAGCGAAGACAGACAGGCGGCGCAACAGCTTCTATAACGCTCATACGAAGAATCACTGGAGCAGTATGGAAACCTATGATATTTGTCTTGACAGCGGCAGTCTTGGAATTGAAATGTGCGCTGAGATTATTAAAACCATGGCAGAGAAATAGAGCAATAGAATAGCAGCAGTGCATTTGGCTATAGGTCATCATTGCTGCTATTAAGCTTTTGTATGGCATCTTTAAGTTTTTTAGGAATTGGAACGCCCAGCCGACCTGCATTTTCTAAGATACTGAAGCCTTCATTTGTTAGGTAAAACATAATGATTAAGGTTCTAAGGGTACTTCCGGTTCCAAGAATATAGTTATCAATTATATTTCCCATGGATACAATCAGAAAGATTAAAAACTTCTTTATAATACCTTTATATCCGACCTCACTGGATATCTTTTTATTGTGGATTGCCAGTAAAATGCCTGTTATGTAGTCAATAGCAACAAAAGCCATTAATGCATAAATAAGAGAGTCGAAGCCTCCAAAGATGCAGCCTAATACCCCCCCTGCAAATGCAAAGAACAATTTACAATAGTGTATAACGTAGTCCATAGCTCCTCCTGGTCAATGCTTGTCCGTAAAGATTGTTTTGAGCTTTTTCAAAGCCCTGTTCTTCATCTGATTCACAGCTTGTCTGGTAATACCCATGGCACCGGCAGTTTCCGCCACAGAATATCCTCTATAAAAGATCATCTTAATTATTGTGAATTCAGAGTCTGTTAAAGTTTTTCTTAATAAATCAAAATCAGTGTTTATGTAAGTATCATTTGTTGCAGTTAAGGAGTCAATATAGTATAGTTCTTTCTCTGTTAAGTCGGAATAAATAGTGAAATTTCGCATTTGTTTTATCTTAATCAATTTTTTGATATAGCTGCTATGTATGGAGGTAGTCAGATAAGAAATCATACAGCCATCAGCTTTGTTTTGTATTTTCTCAACTTTTATCCGGGAGAGTAATTCGATAAAGTCTACAAGAAGGTCACTATAAGCATCTTCATAGGAAAGACTATGGGCGTACTTTTTCAGGGTTGGATTAAACTTTTCAATCAGTTTTAAAGTCGAATCATTATTACCGCGTTGTATTTTAATAATTTCATCTATTATCATACTGAATTCCACCTTTCGAATAGTAAAGAGATGGAAAATATGAAAATGTAAACATATGGAAAATAAATTTAGATTCGACTAATCGAATATGGTTGTTGAAAATAGCAGGATATTTATTGTATTATTACATAAAATTGGGAATTATTGTATTTTTGGGGAGGAATTTCGTAATAGAAGAGAACAAGAGTATGATAATAAAGTCCTAAGACGATGGCTGCAAAGTATTGAGACTTGATGTGAAGGTCAGATTTCCGGGAGATGGTGGATTCCGGAGGTTTGCAACAATGGAATGCATAAGGTATAATATAAAAAAGAAATAGTTTAGGAGGCTACTATGAAACCTGTTGAGTTTTTTAAGAGTGCTGCTGCAATTCTGCTCTCTTCCATGCTTCTGGTCGTTCTTAGCGCCTGTTCAAAAAACGGCGGAATCTCTAATATTCCTGACAATTCCGTACCTTCTTCAGAGGAAGCTGCTTCTCCTCAGACGTCTGCGGAATCACCGCAGCCAACCTCTGGCATAAGAGATTCAGATAATCAAGAGAACAGTGAGAACTCCACGGCGGAAGGATATAAGATGTTGATTTATACAGAAGCACCTAATAAAAACAGTTCAATCAAGATTCAATATCCAAGTTTCTCCGGCAGTGATTTAGAGGAATTAAATGCGCTGGTATATAATAAAGTGCAGCTCTTTGCCAAAATTGATACTTCTCTGTTCTCAAGTGATACCGGACTGAATATTGATTACCAGTCTGCGGTTACTCTGCAAAACAGTAAAATAATAAGCATTGTCTTTTGGGGTTCGAGTTATACCAAAGACAGTGCATATCCGATGAATAATCTGAGCTCACTCAATGTAGACTTACAGACCATGAAAGAGATTACTCTTAAAGATTTATATACAACCGATGCTGATTTTGAAAAGGTATTTTTTGATAAAGCCTTCTTCCCTGCGAATCCGATAACTTCCTATGACGAAGCCAGTTTTCCGGATATGCTTAAACTTCAAACACCGGAATATCAAACCGTAGACCCATTTAGCTTGCCGGATAATGTGTCTTGTTTTCTAAAGCCTGACGGCATTGTATTGAGTATGCCGGCCGTACATGCGACCGGGTCCGATCACTTTGAAGCCCAGCTTAAATACAGTGACATACAGCAATTTTATCTATTAAAACAGAAAATTTGGGAAGATGGATATAATCTATGAGATAATCTTGATATTCCCAGTTCATTAAAAGTTCTTTTATGATTTATTAAACAGTGGGGCTGTCACGAAATGAAGCTCTGTGAATATGATTTGCCATCTACCGGTCAATCGGTGTGTGAGGCAAGACATTATTCCGCAGAGCTTCATTTGTGACAGCCCCATTTGCATTTGGAGCATTGCAATATTTATTCTTTTAAACTAGTGTATTATACCAATAAGTTGCCTGATTGCCGCGTGTCTGATCTTGTGAAGCATTTGCCGGTCTTTCGTAATTGTGTAAAAATACACAGGCAAGGTAGTAGGCACTTTCTGTAGAATGAGTAAATTGTGTGAAGGACATATTGTAAGTTGAGGTAGCATAAAACTGCAGACCTGCACTTACCTCATACAGAATACGCTGCAATTCACTGTCCATATCAGCAACCGTCAGGTTGTTGTTCTGTGCCCAGTTTATATAATTTGTTGCCGGAGTCCATTGAACTAAACCGAAGCCGCCGCTCATGTTATTTTCATTTAAACTCTGCCAGATACCCGGATTGATTGTACTTTCTGTCTGCATATTTCCAAGCATGCCGCAGACAGCATTTTTGGTCCACCCCTTATCCAGCAGGTAGTTAAGAATATACTGAGCATTCACAGTCATCTGGCTCAGTGTCAAATAGCTATTGCTGCAATAAACTGATCCGCTGCCTGAAGAAGGATAAGCACTATAGCCAAAAAGGTACTGCCAGGTGGTGGGACCGATAATACCATCGGAGGTAATTCCCATCTTCTGCTGAAAATTCTTTGTTACAGTTACTGAGTTGGAACCGAAAATGCCGTCCACAGTAATAGTTTCGAACTTGCTGAGCAAATACTGAGCTGCTCTGGCTGCATAGTTGTTGGCTCCATTCTGCACCGTGACAATCAGTGCGGACAGGGTGTTGGCGCCTGCTACGCCGTCAGCGGTGAGGCCTTTGCTCTTTTGAAAATTAATCACGGCGGTTTGGGTGCCTGAACCAAAACTTCCGTCAATTGTGAGGGAGTACCCCTGATAAGTCAGCAAGCACTGCAAAGCGCTTACATTCTTTCCTGAATTGCCTGTCTGTAAAACAGGCCAAGCCGGTGTTGCTGCCATAATTGATACCTGCTTTCTGAATTTATTGAAGCACCCCTAAATGTCGCGCGCCGTTTAAGAAGCGGCTTCTATAAAGTAAAGAGAGCAATTTATTCAAAATGTAAACGCTGCTTAAAAGTTTTAAACGACGGGAATAAAAAGTGATGGAGTAAAAGGTCTATTTTTTACGGCAATAAATATCTAAATACTTGTATTGTTATGTAATGGGAAATATTTTACCATAATAAATATTGCAGGAAGAAATTCCTGCATGGGACACAGAGAAAATTGAGAAATATTTATTGATAAGCAGCTGATTAAGAATAAAGTTTCAGCAAATTCGAAGTCAGTTCAGAAAGAGGATAAATTTATGACAGCATTTAAAACAGCGGCAATATTCAGCGACCATATGGTGTTACAAAGAGAGAAGAATATCTGCATCTTCGGACAGGGTGAAAACGATAAAACAGTGACAGTAACCTTTAACGGAAAGTCCTATGAGACAAAAGTAAAAGAAGAGGCTTGGTCCGTGCTTCTTCCTCCTATGGCAGCAGGTACGGGTTACGAGCTGACGGTTATTTGCGGGGCTGAAGGAAGGGATTTTAAGGACATTGCTTTTGGCGAAGTCTGGTTGGCCGGCGGGCAATCCAATATGGAATATGAGCTTCAAAACTGTACCGGTGGGCAGGAGATGTTAACGAATGACAGGAATACTGACGTAAGATACTTCTATTCCAATAAAATGGCCTATATAGATGATTCATTTTATGAGAAAGAGGCTCAGACCAGCTGGGCTGTATTCAGCGAAGAGGATGCAAAGCAATGGTCTGCGGTTGGATATCTCTTTGCCAAAAGGCTGGCGGAAGAGTTAAAGGTTACGGTAGGGGTTATCGGATGTAATTGGGGCGGAACCTCAGCAACCTGCTGGATGGGAGAGGAGGCTATCCGTGAAGATGCCGAACTGAATACCTATTGGGAGGAATATTATAAAGAAACGGAAGGCAAATCAGAAGAGCAGCAGATTGCGGAATTTAAGGAATATGAGGATTACCATGAAAAATGGGATAAAGAATGTACAAGGCTGTATTTCGAAGACCCTGATATGACCTGGGACAAGGTTCAGGAGATACTGGGGCCCTGTCTGTGGCCGGGTCCCAAGAGCTGTAGGAATCCTTTCCGGCCCAGTGGTTTATATCATACAATACTTAAACGTCTTGTTCCCTATACACTGAGGGGCTTTCTCTATTATCAGGGAGAATCCGATGACCATAAGCCTGAGCTGTATCAGAAGTTACTGACACGTCTTATTAAGCAATGGAGAGCGGATTGGGAGGACCAGACCCTTCCTTTCCTGTTTGTTCAGCTCCCCATGCACCGCTACAAGGATACTCCGGATAGGAAGAATTGGTGTCTGATTCGAGAAGCACAGATGAATACTTATGAGACAGTGAAGAATACCGGGATTGCCGTTATCTTGGATTGCGGGGAATTTAACGAAATACATCCGAAGGACAAAAAGCCGGTTGGAGAGAGGCTTGCCTTACAGGCACTTTATCAGGTATTCCATAAGCGCAAAGAAGAAGAGGTATTTGGCCCTATTTACCGTGGCTTTAAATATCTGGAAGGCGGAATAGAGCTGAGTTTTGATTACGCCAAGGGCGGTTTTGAAGTTCGCGGAGAATATAATGGATTTGAGATTGCAGGAGAAGGGATAGATTATCAGCCCGCAAAATACGAAATCAGAGATTCTAAGATATTCGTCTATTCCGAGCTGATTAAGAAACCGGTGGCGGTTCGTTATTGCTGGAGCAATTACAGTGAGGTGCCTCTGTTTGGAAAGAATGGATTCCCTCTGGCACCTTTTCGTACACATCTGAAATAGAGTAAAGCTTAGCTGGGTCTGCCGGCAAAAAGAAGCTCTGCGGAGTACGGCTTGCCAGCCCCGGTTTTAACGGAAAGAATGTCAAGAATATCGGAAGAAATCATCTGTTAATCCCTGCTATTCATGTTATGATGTAGAAAATATCTGGCATTGTGGTAGAAGAATGAAGTAGTGAATCGTTCCGGTCTGCTATGCAGCAGACCGCAAATACCTCGGATAAATATTAATACATAGGAGTAAATAATATGCAGGCTTATCTATTTGTACATTTTAAAGAAAAGAGAACACCGGACGGGGAGCAGGTATACTTTGCTCTCAGCAAAGATGGCTTCCACTGGGAAGAAGTAAATGAGGGTAATCCGATTCTATGGAGTTATTACGGGGATAAGGGAGTCCGGGATTTTACCATTATCAGAACCAAAGCCGGTAAGTTTGTGATCATGGCCACAGATTTAAGTCTTTCTTACGGTATGTTGAACCAATATCATAATTCCTGGGCAGAAATTGGGCGTAACGGAAGTAAAAGCCTGGTATTATGGGAGTCTGAGGATTTGATACACTGGTCGGAACAACGAATGGTAAAACTGGGGGATGAAGACTTTGGCTGCCTGTGGGCACCGGATATCATTTACGATAAGGAAGAGGATGATTACCTCGTGCACTGGTCATCACCTCACAGCAGTAATAATTTTGGGGCCAAGGGTATTTATTATTCCAGAACAAAGGATTTTGTTCATTTTACAAAGGCACAGTTATTGTACCAGAAGGAAGACAGCGGAATTATTGATTCTGCCATGTATGAAGAAGATGGAAAGTGCTATCTGTTTTTAAAAAGCGAAAAGAACCCTGAGAAGATTATTCTTATGAAATCAAGGAATATAACAGGCCCCTTTGAAAGGGTAGAAGAGTTCGATAAAAGTATGGAAGTGCTTGAGCAGGGACTGTATGAAGCACCTACGGCGGTAAGGCTGAAAGACGGCAGGTGGTGCCTGTTCCTGGACTTTTATGGCTGTTCGGCAGAAGAGCAGGGATATGTGCCTTTCCTGGCGGATAAATTGTCAACGGGGGGATTTGTTCGGTCGGATCAATCCTTTCAGTTCCCCTATGGTTTTAAACATGGCACTATATTGACGATTACCATGGAGGAATATGAAAGGTTAAAGTTATTTAAAAAGAAACCCTCAGAGTATTAAATTAAAATAAAATCTATTTTGTATAATTTTCAAAGCCGAAATTATGTAGTTAATATTACCAAGAACAATCAAAAATTGCAATGTAAGGAAAATATTTCTTTGAGGTAATTTAAATAAGTTTACCTCTTGACAAAAGAATCTAACGGAGTTAATATACTAACAGTGTTAGATATTATTGAAACGGAGGGGGCGTGTACTTATGGATTATGAGAAGCTTGCGGAACAGTTTCTTGAGAAATCCCATCAATTTCAAAAAGGCAATCATCCTCAAAAAAAGATAGATGGAATTATGCGCGGAGAAACTTTTGTGATTATATATATTGCGCAAGCCGGGAGAAGTGTTTTACCAAGTGAAATCAGCAGCGAGATGGATATCAGTACTGCACGTATTGCGGCGGCACTGAATAACCTTGAGAAAAAAGGACTCATTACGCGCCAGATTGACGTTAGTGACCGCAGGAAGATTTTAGTGGACTTGACGCCGGCGGGTAAGGCATTGGCAGATAAGCACAAACAAATGGCATTAAAAGCTACCACACGCATGCTGGAACTGCTTGGTGAACAGGATGCGAAAGAGATTGTACGTATTATGGGAAGACTTACTGAACTAATACCCAGATTCATGGAAATTGAGAGGGAATTTGAGATAGAAACAGAATAGGCATTATATCATGCGGTCACATTAGTGGCCGCAAAAAAACGCACAAATACTAACACTATTAGTAACAAATACCATTAACAAAGTAGGAGGATCATATGCTTAGAATTTTTAAGTATCTTAAATTAAAAGAATGGATGCAGGCTGCTATCAGTCTTGTCTTTATTGTTACACAAGTCTGGCTTGACTTAAAGCTGCCGGATTACATGTCGGGGATTACCAGATTAGTGCAGACGCCTGGCAGTGAGATGAGTGATATTTGGGAACAAGGATTTTACATGCTGCTATGTGCTCTTGGCAGTGTTGTCTCAGCGATTATCGTAGGATTTTTTGCCGCCCGGATTGCCGCCTCTTTTTCACAGAGACTTCGCAGTATGCTGTTTTCCAAGGTGGATTCCTTTTCCATGGAGGAAATCAATCGTTTTTCTACATCGAGCCTGATTACACGTTCCACCAATGATATTACCCAGATTCAAATGCTGGTTACCATGGGCCTGCAAATGATAGTCAAGGCACCTATTATGGCTGTTTGGGCAGTCACAAAAATTGCAGGCAAGGGCTTTGAATGGTCGCTGGCTACGGGAGCTGCGGTATTGGTCCTGGTTGCTATGATTGCCTTTATCATGATTTTCGTAATTCCTAAATTCAAAAAAATGCAGGTATTAACAGATAACCTGAATCAGGTAACCAGAGAGAATCTGACAGGGCTTCGCGTGGTCCGTGCTTATAATGCTGAGAGTTATCAGGAAGAGAAGTTCGAGAAAGCCAATGAAGAATTGACTGGGACGCAGCTTTATACCAGCCGTGGCATGGCTGTCATGATGCCGGTAATGAGTATGATTATGAGCGGTCTATCCCTTGCTATTTACTGGATTGGTGCATATTTAATAGATGGTGCACAGGCGATGGATAAACTGACTATTTTCTCGAATATGGTGGTGTTCTCCTCCTATGCCGTGCAGGTAATTATGTCATTTATGATGCTGATAATGCTCTTTATTCTGATGCCGAGAGCTACCGTATCGGCCAGACGTATCAATGAGGTGCTGGATACACAGCCGACAATTCGGGAGGGTTCGCTGACAGAAGGAAAACCAGGTCTTGCAGGTGAGGTAGAATTTAAGAATGTAAGCTTTCAGTATCCCGGTGCCGCCGAGTATGTGCTGCAAGATGTCAGCTTTTCCGTAAAGCAAGGTGAAACCATAGCATTTATCGGTTCCACAGGCAGCGGTAAGAGCACGCTGATTAATCTGGTTCCGCGCTTCTTTGACGCAACGGAAGGTGAGGTGCTGATCGACGGTGTGGATGTAAAGGATTATAAGGGGGAAGCCCTGTACAATAAAATAGGCTATGTTCCGCAAAAGGCAGTCTTATTCCGAGGCAGTGTAAGCTCCAACGTGGCATATGGAGAGAACGGAAAGTCGCCCGCTACTGAGGAGCAGATTAAAACCGCCGTTACTATAGCACAGGGAGCAGACTTTGTAGAAGCAATGGAGGGCGGCTATGATGCAGATATCTCACAGGGAGGTAAAAATGTATCGGGCGGTCAGAAGCAGAGGCTTGCCATTGCCCGTGCTGTCAGCAGGAAACCGGAAATCTATATCTTTGACGATAGCTTTTCCGCTTTGGATTATAGAACCGACCGCGTGCTAAGGAGCGCACTGAAAAAAGAAACTTCCGGGGTTACCAGTATGATAGTTGCACAGCGCATTGGAACCATTATGGATGCGGATAAGATTATTGTTCTGGATGAAGGCAGGGTCGTTGGAATGGGCACCCATAAAGAACTGCTCACAACCTGTCAGGTATATAAGGAAATTGCAATGTCACAGCTTAGTGAGGAGGAACTTGCGCAATGAGTGAGAATATACAGGGAAAACAGGAAACGATAAAGGGCAAGGGAACCATGGGCGGCAATAGACCCAGCGGGCCAATGAATGGACCCGGAGGTATGGGAGGAGCAGTTGAGAAATCCCAGGATTTTAAAGGAACATGGATGAAACTGATTCATTATTGTAAGGCATATCTTCCGGCTATTATCTTTGCATTACTGGCAGCGGCTGTCGGTACCGTGCTGCAGATTATTGGTCCGGATAAGCTAAAGGATATGACCAATGAGATTACCAAAGGCTTACCTGCAATGATAAACGGTAAAACGGTCATGGGTGCCATCAATATGGACAGCGTGGTCAGTATTGCGGCATTGCTTCTATGTTTTTATGCCGGTTCTGCTTTGCTGAATTTTGCCCAGAGTTTTATTATGGCAACGGTTACACAGAAAATATCCAAAACCATGCGTACCGATATTTCTCAGAAAATTAACCGGCTGCCTCTTAGATATTTTGACAGAACAAGTTATGGAGATGTGCTAAGCCGCGTTACTAACGATGTGGATGCCATTGGACAGACAATGAATCAAAGCATCGGTACTCTGGTTACCTCCATTACCATGTTCATTGGCTCCTTGATTATGATGTTCTATACTAATTGGATTCTGGCTCTGACTGCTGTGCTGGCAAGTGTGGCAGGCTTCGCGCTTATGATGATTATTATGAAGAAATCCCAGAAATATTTTACCGCACAGCAAGAAGGCCTTGGCAGTGTAAATGGGCATATCGAAGAGATTTATTCCGGTCATAATATAGTTAAAGTCTATAATGGCGGTAAAGCGGCTAAAAAGACCTTTGAAGAGATTAACGGCAAATTATATGACAGTGCATGGAAATCGCAGTTTCTATCCGGTTTAATGATGCCACTGATGCAGTTTATCGGAAATTTCGGATATGTGGCTGTCTGTGTAACAGGTGCGGCACTGGCTATGAACGGTAATATTTCTTTTGGTGTAATTGTGGCCTTCATGATGTATATTCGTCTGTTCACCCAGCCGCTGTCTCAGATGGCACAAGCTGCAAATAACTTACAGAGAACAGCCGCCGCCGGAGAACGTGTTTTTGAGTTCTTAGAGGAAACAGAACTGGAGAATGAAGAGCAAAAGACAAAATCTTTGCAGAATGTAAAGGGTGAAGTTGAGTTTAAACATGTCAGATTCGGATATGTACCTGAAAAAACAATTATCCAGGATTTCTCCGCAAGAGTAAAGCCTGGGCAGAAGGTCGCCATCGTCGGCCCTACCGGTGCAGGTAAGACTACGATTGTGAATCTGCTTATGAGATTTTACGAATTGGATAGCGGTGAAATTCTTCTGGACGGAATACCGATCAGCCGGGTGCCTAGAGAGAATGTACACGAACAATTTGGCATGGTATTGCAGGATTCCTGGCTTTTTGAAGGTACCATTAAGGAGAATATTGTTTACAGCAAACAGGGAATAACGGATGAACAGGTAGTAAAGGCCTGTAAAACAGTGGGTCTGCATCATTTCATCAAGACCTTGCCGGCAGGATATGACACGGTCTTAAACGATAAGGCCAGCCTGTCGGAAGGACAAAAACAGCTGATTACCATTGCCCGTGCCATGATTCAGAATGCACCGCTGCTTATTCTGGATGAAGCCACCAGTTCCGTGGATACCCGTACTGAACGTATCGTACAATCCGCAATGGACCAGTTAACGGTTGGCAGAACGTCATTTGTTATTGCTCACCGGCTTTCCACCATTAAAAATGCAGACCTGATACTTGTGATGAAAGATGGTGATATCATTGAAAGCGGCAGTCACAATGAGCTGCTTGCACACGGCGGATTCTACTCAGAACTCTATAATAGCCAGTTTGAAGCCGCAGTATAGAGGAAATAATTAAATTAGTAAAAGGACTATATTCTTTCAAGTAATTGGTTTGAAAGGATATGGTCTTTTTCTTTGAAAATATCTGTTAAAGACAGTACCAAACTCCATAAAATTCCTGTGATATATTGGCTGAGTATTGTTTGGTGTGTTATAATATGATTTGGATGCCATAGACTATTTTTGCAGCAGCCTTGATATTGGAGGAATTTTACCAGCGGTCTATGTGCCTGGGATACAGCAGTTTTGTGACGAATTAGAATTGCAAGTAATATTCAATTGAAACATCAGATTATAATTTTAAATTATAACTTAAGAAAGGCAGAATTTACAGATGATGAAAGGTATAAGGAATCTTTTTAAAGGAAAAAGTGATCAGGAAGCAGAGGAAAGTAAAGATAGTACTCAAGATAGTGCTCAAGAAAATGCAGCTAAGCCAATAACTGTTGTATGTACCGGCTGCGGAGCTCCCAATTCAATAAGTAATGATTCTTACTGTGAATATTGTGGGTCACCGCTTACTTATCCGGCAGTTAGTAAAACAGTGTCTGTTACTGCAAAGCAAGATTCGGACTTGTCTGACTTAGATAAGGAGTATACCTTGTCAACCGGTTTTTATACAGTGGGTATTGATATCCCTGGGGGTACTTGTAATGTTTCTGCCGTTTCGGGAAGTGGTAATATTTCCAGCTCAGACTATGAAATCAACGAAGTGTTCGGCACTGAACGGGGTGATGTACGGTCTTTCAAAGGACTGAAATTATCAAAAAGTGTTATATTGGAAATAGCGGGCAGGTTAACGGTTGAACTTAACTATAAATCAGTTGATGAAGGTTTTTCGGGACGTACCTATGATGTGTCCGGTGCGAGAGAGATATCAACCGGAAATTATGTGTCCGGTAAGCATTTTGCTGCCGGTATTTATAACATTGAATCAGTATCAGGTTCAGGTAATCTCAGTACGGATGACGTCGGAATTAATGAAGTATTCGGGCTCGATGAGGAAGATGTCCGCGAAATAAAGAATGTTTATCTGCCCAAAGGCATTAAACTTTCTCTGGATGGTGACATGTCCATTAAACTGATACCCGAGGCTAATAAATAGAACTTTAAAAATACGCTGCCTTTACAAAACAGGCAGCGTATTTTTTTTGCAGCAATTATCCCAATTTAAACTCTGTTTAAACTTGTAGGTTAATATAGTTATAATTGTTGAAACAGGGAAGGAGTGATTGAAGGACATGGCAGAAGATATATGCACATTTAACGGTATACTTCAGGCATTGGGTTATAAATTGACAACTCAGCGTCAAACGGTAATGGAAGTTATAATAAAAAACAGGGATAAGCATTTAAGTGTTGAAGAAATATTTAATGAGTTAAAAGGGTCGAATGTCCATGTGGGGCTGGCAACTGTTTATCGAAACATAAAAATATTTGAAAAAATAGGGTTTGTACGGCATATAGCTCTGGGAGATGGAGATCTGAGGTACCAGGTGATTGATCCTGAGGAGAAGCGGGAGCATTATCACCTTATCTGTGAAAGCTGCGGGGAGGTAATTGATATTGAAAATGCCGTTGATATCCCAAAACATCTGCTGGAACGTTTCGAAAAGAAGGTATTTATCGAAAAGGGATTTGCAGTAACCCATCAGAAGATACAGTTTTACGGAAAATGTAAAAGGTGTTCAACTTTGCCAGGTGATTTGCAGAGACTCCCTGTCCGCTAAACGACTAAAATGATAGACCGGATAACCAACAATTAATGCACCGGTTATACATTTGTTTTCAGGAAGATTTAAGAGCTTTAGCAACGGTTCATACTGTGTAGCAGCACAGTACTCGAATAAGCCTGACCAGCAGGAGCCAAGGTTAAGCGAAGGAGCGAATAGCTGAGCATAAGTAAATGAAAAATGGGTATTGTCTCTGCCAAGTACTGCCATATTCTTATCTGCTAGCGCTATAATCAGGCAGGGGGCATCCCGGAGGATTGTATCTTCACCATTTTCACGAAAGCCACGTATGGTATTGGCGGTATTGCGGGACCAGGGAGACTTTCCTAATGCACCGTTCTTTAAATCCTCTTCTGCCCAATCTGCAATCACAGCCGCAATTTTCTTTAAAATACCCGGGTCGTCTACCACATGGTAAGTCAGTCCCTGGGAATTGCAGGCTGTTGGTGCAAAGCGTGCGATATCAAGGAGTTTTCGGATGGTTTCACGGGGTATGCGCTTCTTTTGAAAAGTACGGACAGAACGTCTGGAGCGAAGGAAATGAGCTGCCGTGTCAGCGTCCGGGAGGGATGATGTTTTAATTAAAGCCTGTTTTTCCAAGGGTGCCAATCTGTGATCCAGAGCACCTTTTGGACATACGGCCACACAATGTCCGCAGGCAATACAGAAATCGGCTATTTCCTCAGGGCCATCCTCACTCATAGCGAGGGTGCCCCGGCAAACATTGACGCAAAGTCCGCATCGAATGCATAAATCTTTATTTACTTCAATTAAATTCCTTGTCATATTCATCCACCTGTCTATCGATAATCATATATTTTATTCAGCTTTATAAAGTGCGGACAATCCCGCCGTCAATGGTATGTTCGGCGCCTACAATATAAGAGGCACGGTCAGAGGCCAGAAAGGCAATAAGTTCGGCTATCTCTTCCGGATGAGCGGTACGTCCGAGGGGGATGCCTCCTAGGGAATCCATAAGGGCTTGCCTTGCATCACTGTAATCAGATCCCCGTTCCTTTGCCATTCGCTCAATAAGCCTTTCGGCAGCTTTCGTTTCCGTAAAACCGGGAGCAACACTGTTAACGCGGATGCCCTTAGGAGCGAGTTCCGTTGCAAGAGCTTTGCTATAATTAGCTAATGCGGCTTTAGCGGCAGAGTAGGCCATGGTATTTTCTCCGGGAAACCGGCGCTGAATAGATGTAATATGAATAATGACACCGTAAGATTGTTTTATCATCGACGGGATCAAACCTCGGTCGAGACGAACTGCGGAGAATAAATTAGTCCCGAATGTACGCTGCCAGTCCTCATCTGTCTGCTTCAGTACCCCGCCGGTAGGGGTGGAGGAACCGCCGACGTTATTAATAAGGATATCGATACCGCCTAAACGTTCTTGAATGTAATTTACAATCTTTGAAGTACCTTCCGCTGTGCTGATATCTGCCTGAATAAATAAATCAGAATCTTCTGATTCATCGGGGATAGTACGGGCAGTGGTGATAACTGCCGCTCCGGCTTTAGTAAGGCGTTTTACAATTGCTTCGCCGATTCCTCCCTTTGTACCCCCTGTAACAAGAACTCGCTTACCTTTAAATTCTCCGGAATCAATAGTTATATAGCTGATATTTTTCATTTCATGAAACCTCCTTAGGTGTAATGTTATTTCATGCTTTATAATATCAACCATAACTGGACAGCATCGGGTCAAGTTATATTTTATAGTTATTATTTATTTCTTTAATTTCATTATAGACTAAATCACGTATACTTTGAGGAGCTAACACTGTCGCATCAGCACCAAAGGAGAGGATATAACTTATGAGCCATTTACCTTCCGGTAATGAAGTGGTAATGGTAAAGGATTCGTCCTCGTCTTTTCTGATGTCATTTTCATCGAACTCATCATATACTCGGTATGCTCCGTCAGCAGATATTTTAAGGCACACATCTATCCAATTCTGAGTTTGGTTCCGGCCGGCTTCTGGTGAGTCTGGGTTCATAAGGTCTTTCTCCGAAAAGGGCTCCGAGGTCTTTAAAACATCAGACATTCGTGTGATCTTAAAAACTCTATAGGCGTTTTTTGTCAGACAGAATGCTTGCAAATACCAGGCATTCACCTTAAAAACAAGCTTGAACGGTTTAACTCTTCGACTGCTTTTTTTACCGGAGGAACTAAAATAATTAAATTCCAGGATATGATGACTTAAGATGGCTTCTTTTATGACAGCAAATTGGAGAGAACCTTCTTCGCTGCTGCCCCAGGGACTAAAATCCACTTCAATCCAATTCATTTCATTTTTGTTGAACAGGTGACTTAACTTGGCAAGTATCTTATCCGCATCGGGAACCTGCACAGTTGACAGGCTTTGCAGTGCGTATAATATTTCTTTTTGTTCCTTCTCTGAGAGAAGGGATTTATCCAATACATAATCCTCCATCAAAGAGATACCGCCGCCCTTTCCCTGGCTTGCAAAGATTGGAATACCTGCAAATGACAGGGTATCAATGTCCCGATAAATTGTCCTTACGGATACTTCAAAATGCTCGGCCAGCTCCTTTGCAGTGACGGATTTTTTATTTAATAGAATATATATAATTCCAAATAGTCTGTTTATCTGCATCTTTGGCTCCTATCTGTGTGTTCATTAGCATCTCTTCCTTGATATTATAAAGCCCATAACCTGACAATAGTATGTCAGGTTATGGGCTTTATTTAGAAGATTTAGAGGATTCTCTTTCAATTATGGAACATTCCAGCATAATTTCACCGGACGGCTCAGAAGGTTTACCTTCGATGTTATCAATCAGAATAGAAGCAGAAGTATGACCGATATCAAAAAGAGGTATCTCTATGGTGGAGAGGGTAGGACGGCAGACCGTACTGATTTCTCTGTTATCAAAACCGATTAATGCCAGGTCCCGGCCGACTTCTATATTGTTCTGCCTGCAATAATCAATAACCCCCATGGCCATGATATCATTTTGTGCAAAGATTGCGGTAACCCCTGACTGAAGAAGCTGTTTTGCAAGAAGGTAGCCGGAATCTCTGCTCCAATCGCCGGAAACCGTCAGCTTGGGGTTATATGGAATACCGGAATCGTAAAGAGCTTCCTGATAGCCGGTAAGCCGGTTGATGGAATGAACGCTCATGGCAGGGCCGGTAATCACTCCGATCATAGTATGTCCCGATTTGATTAGATATTTTGCAACATCATAACCGGCCTTTTTATCATCATAGAGAATCGACGGGACCGTGGAGTCCGTACAACTGCAATAGGTACAGACGAATTGGGTATTCCCGATAGAGGGCAGATGCAAGACTTTATGGCTGTGACAGCCCAGATAAATTAAACCGTCTACCTGCATTGACATCATAAAATCCACGGCTTCATTTACGATAACACTGTGGTCGTTAACATCAAGTACCGGATTTATACCAAGATTGTTTAAACGCAGATTTTCGAGTAAGTAGTGATATCCGCGCTTTTCACAGCATGCTCCGATTCCGTCGATGATGGGAGGTGCATTGAATACGGTTATATCCTCGGTAATAATTCCAATAGTACGGCTTTGCCTTGTCTTCAGATTACGAGCGTAAAGGTTTGGACGATAATTCAGATCCTTTGCAATTGAAAGAATTTGCTCCGTAGTTTCCTGGCTGATATTACCCATGCCGTTTAGAACCTTTGACACGGTTGCGACAGAAACACCTGCTATTTGTGCAATATCCTTTAAATTTGCCATGACTATCCTCCAAAACTCTAACGTTAATTTAACAAATATTATACATATAGTAAAATCATTTTACAAGCAAAATCAGATTGTAAAATGATTTTACTATCAACAGCCGCAATTAATACGATACTGTTTCGTGAAATTTAAGGTAAACGTTATAAATACAAAAATTAGAAAATTCGGTATACATATTATACAAAAAAGTATGAGGATATTTGTTGTTAATAACAAAAGAATACATTTTGATACTTTTAGGATTTACAATTCAAATATTATCATGATATAATCAACTCATATTAAGGTAAACGTTTAATCAAGCCTGTTGCTAAACTGACAGGGTTATTCATAGCAATGATTTATATATGAAACTGGTGAGATTTGAAAGTAAAAACAAGGGAGCAGGCAGGGTATGAATAAGTTAAAGACAATTCCGCTAAATAATGTTAGCATCAGCGATCCCTTTTGGGATAGATATTTGGAACTGGTAAAGGATGTTCTTATCCCGTATCAGTGGGATATTCTCAATGACAGGATTGAGAATGTTGAGACCAGTCATTGTATTATGAATTTTAAGATAGCAGCAGGAAGGGAAAGCGGGGAATTTTACGGAGCTGTTTTTCAGGATTCCGATTTGGCAAAGTGGCTTGAAGCGGTTTCCTATTCCCTGGCGGTCTGCCCGGATAAGGAGTTAGAAAATACCGTTGATGACGTAATTGATTTAATCGAAGCAGCCCAGCAGGAAGATGGATACATTAATACATATTTTACGATAAAAGGGAAAGAACTCCGATTTACAAATCTCCAGGAAGGCCATGAATTATACTGTGCCGGGCATTTTATGGAGGCAGCAGCTGCATATTATCATGCCACCGGCAAAGATAAATTTATTCATATCATGGAGCGTTTTGCAGATCTTATCTGTGACGAGTTTTCTCCTCGGAAGAATTCTAAAGGGTACCCTGGGCATCAGGAAGTGGAAATCGGACTTTATAAGCTATATGAAGTTACCGGTAAGGTGAGGTATCTGGAACAGGCAAAAATGTTCCTGGATAGAAGAGGGGAAAAACCGAACTATTTCCTGGAAGAGATGAAAAGACCGGATTTCAGAAGGATATTTGACGAACTGAAAAAGTACGATATTTCTTATTCCCAATCACATTTACCGGTCAGAGAGCAAAAAACAGCGGAAGGTCATGCGGTGAGAGCAACTTATATGTATTCCGCCATGGCTGATATCGCCGCTGCATATGACGATACGGAATTACTTTCGGTATGCGAAACCCTATGGAATAACATTGTTGAAAAGAGAATGTATATCTCGGGGAGCATTGGAAGCTCCGGTATACTGGAACGGTTTACAACGGACTATGACCTTCCTAATAACTCCAATTATTCGGAGACCTGTGCTTCCATCGGCCTTGCATTATTCGGAAGGAGAATGGCGCAGATAGAGAGAAACAGCAAATACTATGACACTGTGGAAAGAGCACTTTATAACACGGTATTGTCAGGAATTGCTGCTGATGGAAAGGGCTTTTTCTATGTGAATCCGTTGGAAGTGTGGCCGGATAACTGTATACCAAGAACCTCAAAGGAACATGTAAAGCCAACCAGACAGCCCTGGTTCGGAGTAGCCTGCTGCCCCCCTAATATTGCCCGAACCCTGGCATCCTTGGGAGAGTACATATATTTTACGGAAGATAATGCAATCTGGGTTAACTTATTTATTTCCAGTAAAGTAAAGACCATCATTGAAGGTCAGGAAGTAGCTCTAAAACTGCAGACGAAATTCCCCTATGAAGGGAATGTCAGGATAGAATTAAGCAGTGAAAACGCTGTAAAAGGTAAGCTTAACCTGCGTGTACCGGATTATGCAAAAAGCTATAGAGTTTCGGTAGATGGGGTGGAGATTGAGTCTTTAGAAGATAGCAACGGCTATTGCGTTCTGCAATTAGACATACAGAAACAAATCATTGATATTTGGTTTGATCTTACTCCCCGGTTTGTCAGAGCGAATCCCCTGGTGAAGGAAGACATCGGAAAAGTGGCTGTTATGAAAGGCCCTCTTGTGTACTGCATGGAGGAGGCAGACAATGAAGGGAATCTGCCGGCTTACTATGTAGACACCGCGTCAGAGCTTATAGAGCACTATGACAGTGAATTGTTAGGCGGAGCTGTAGTAATTCAGTGTGAAGGCAGAAAAATGATTCAGGACGGTTGGAATGAGAGGAAGCTTTACTCTGAGCAAAAGCCTGTTTTTGATAGGAGGAGATTAACACTAATACCCTATCCATACTGGGGAAACCGCAGCCTTGGTGAGATGCTGGTATGGATGAAGGAGCGCATCTGATTCCTGGTTGAATTTTTTATTGGGGTTTTAAAAAGTAATTATTTTCAACGGCAAAGGCGGTTGAATAATTAAATATTATAAAGGAGAGGAAAGAATGAAAAAAGTAAAGAAAACGATGGCTATTTTACTGACATTCATACTTGTTTTTAGCTTCGCAGGATGCAGTAAAGGCAACACAGACACAAGTGGGGACAAAGTTACGAATGCTGCCGGCAATTCCGGTAAAGAAGATGATTCAAAGGATAACGGTACAGCCGGTGCTGAAAAAGTCAAAATCACTTACTCCATGTGGGGAAGTGCGGAAGAAGGAAGTAAGACACAGGAAGTTGCGGATAAGTTCAATGCTTCTCAGGATAAAATACAAGTAGAAGTTGTATCTATCCCTTGGGAGAACTACATGACAAAGCTTAATTCCATGGCTACGGCAGGACAATTACCTGATACGGGCATGTTAAAAGAAGACGGTGTTGTTCAGTGGTCTTCGGAAGGAATGTTAAATGATGTCAGCTCCATGTATGAAGGCAGTGATTCAAAACCCTTAGACAGCCTGGCATACAAATATAAGGGAACAACAGTGGCTTATGCCGCAGCAAATGAAGTTCTGATACTGTATTATAACAAAGATATGTTTGATAAAGCCGGTGTTGCTTATCCTCCTACAGCTCTTGACCAGGCGTGGACCTGGGAGCAATTCGTTGATACCGCTAAAAAGCTCACGGTCGATAAGAATGGAAAGCACCCCGGGGAAGACGGATTTGACAGTGAGAGTATAACCCAATATGGCTGTATGGTAGAAAATTTGCCCTGGCAGCTGGAAACCTGGGCACTCAGTAATGGCGGCGGTTTCTATTCCAATGATGGTTCCGAGGTCAAAATTGGTGAAGATGCAAGTGTGGATGCCATTCAGAAGGTTGCTGATCTGTACTTGAAAGACCATGTTGCTCCGTTGTCCGTTGGTCAGACAGATGATGGTGTACAGCGCTCTCTTATTGCAGGAACCGTAGCCATGACAACAAACGGTGCGTGGAATGTGGGAACCTGCCTTAATACAGCCAAAGACGAAGGCCTTAAATATGGTGTGGCAGTATTGCCTTATATGAAAGATAAGGTAACGCTTTGCACAGGCGGAGCAAATATAGTGTTCTCTCAGACGAAGCATCCCAAAGAAGCAATGGAGTGGATCAAGTGGTATAATTCGGAAGAGAACAGCTGGAGTTTAATTGAAAGCGGTATTTGGATGCCCACTCTTGACAAGTGGTATACGGATGAGACTTTAACACATAAATGGGTAGATAACCCGAATTTCCCGCCTTATGAGGAGTATAAGAGCGCAGTTGTAGACTATGCGAAATCCTCTGCAGCCAAATCTGCTTCCTGGTTCTATACCAATCATACCACGGATTTTAATACCTTACTTGGCTCAGTGCTTGGAGATGTCTGGACCGGAAAGACAACAGCAAAGGACGCCATCGCAAAGAATCTTGATGCTCTAAAGGATGCTCATGAAGGCAACCAGTAAATAAAATCTAAGGAAGGATGACCCTTGCAGTCAGAAGCTATAAAAGTGGTTATCCTTCCTTAAAAAGAGAGGCTTTGGCTTAAAGCGTATTTCCAATGCTTATATGGAAGACGCGGCAAGCTTTATACATAAATTTATCCTGCGGGCGAAAGTCAGCGGGCTTTAAGAAAGGCATGGTTATTTACATGAGCAAAAAAAATAATGATCCGCGCAAACGTCACTTACGAACTCATGTGAACGAAGAGCGTACTGCGTATATCTGTCTTATTCCGGCCTTTATAGGTCTGATGTTCCTCACTTACCTGCCTCTTGCCGGAGTGTTTGGAATCAGCTTTTTTCGCTGGACCGGGTTGAGTTCGCCAAAGTTTATCGGCCTTAATAATTACATAAAATTATTTACCACTGATCCGTATATTAAGGATTCCATTGTTGTTACGGTATATTTTGCAGTAATTTCAGTACTCGGAAGCATGATATATTCGTTGCTTATTGCTCTGTTGTTAAATCGGAAAGTTCCTGCAAGAGGCTTCTTTCGAGCAGTTTTCTATATTCCCTATGTTCTTCCGGCCGCAGCGGTCTACGTCGGATGGGCCTGGTTATATGAAGCGAATTTCGGCTTTTTTAATTATCTTTTATCAAAGGCAGGAATCCATAAGATACTCTTCATAGCAGATTCGAACTATGTGGTTCCATCTCTTGCACTGATAGCAGTCTGGCTCTCCGGTAACCTCATTGTTATCTTTCTTGCAGGGCTTCAAAATGTTCCGAAAGTCTATCATGAAGCGGCGGAAATTGACGGAGCCAATGGGTGGCAGCGTTTTTGCAATGTAACACTACCATGTATGACCCCAATTATTTTTTACAACCTGTTAATGAGTTTGATTGCTAACCTTCAGATTGTTACCCCGGCGCTTTCCTTAACCAACGGAGGTCCGGGAAATTCATCGCGTTTTATGACCTATCTTATGTACGATCAGGCTTTCGTAAATAATAAGCTGGGTTATGCCTGTGCCGTATCTTTTATAATTTTTGTGATTATTGCTATTTTTACTGGTATCTTATTTGGTACATCAGGAAGCTGGATTTTCTATGAGGGAGGCGACGAAAAATGATTACAGCACAGGGGAAGTTAAAGAGCAAGAAAAGAAATGAGATGGTTGCGAATATTGCTTCTTTTATCATAGTAATATTGCTTGCATTTGCAGTACTGTTCCCAATATGGTGGATTTTTCGTACTTCGCTGATGACCAATGCTGAAATATACAAATACCCGCCCGCCTTTTTACCGGGCAAATGGCTGTTTTCTAATTATAAGAAAGCCTTGGAGATTTTTAAATTCTGGAAGTATTTTTTCAATACCATGAAGATTATTGTACCGGCTTGCCTCGCAGGAACTTTTACAGCCACAATTTGCGGATATGCCTTTGCCAGACTTCGGTTTCGGGGTAAGAAATTTATATGGACTCTGTGTGTCGGTTCCATGCTCCTGCCTCCTATGGTCACATTAATTCCGCTCTATATTATGTGGACCAGAGGGCTTGGCCTTCATGACAGCTATTTGCCTCTGATTCTTCCGTATTTCTGCGGCGGCGGTGCTTTCAATATATTCCTGATACGTCAGTTTATTATGACGATACCAAAGGAGTTGGATGAAGCCGCGACCATTGACGGTGCCGGGCGGTTTCGGATATTATTCAGTATAATTATACCGGCAATCAAATCGGCTATGATTGTTGTGGCATTATTTATATTTATCGGATTATGGAATGATCTGCTCCAGCAGATGGTCTATATTAATTCTTCAGAAAAATTCACCATAGCATTGGGGCTTACGAATTTCAGAGGACAGTTAAAGCAGGATTGGTCATTGACTATGTGTGCCACATGCCTGTCTTTTGCACCGGGCGTGTTATTCTATCTGATAGGACAGAAATATTTTGTAGAGGGCATTACAATGACAGGAATGAAAAATTAATCTTAAACAAATTACCAGAAGAGGCTGTCGCAAAATACAAAAATTCAACAAGATATGGTTCATAGATACTTGATCAGCACGAATATTTTGTATGAAAATTTCATTTTGCGACAGCCCCTTCTCTTTGTATCAAAAGAAGCTGTCAAGGCATTAAATTGAAAGCCGGTATAGAATAGTGAAAAGGAATCCCATGACTTTAAGGTTTGAAGAAAAGTCATGGGATTTTTCAGTATTATATAAGGATAGAAAGCAAGTAGCATAACACAGTAACATATATTAGAACTATATAAATATATGTCTGACATATCAAGGTGAGGAGAGTTTTATGTTACTGTTCAGATCAATGATTTCCCCGTTCGCTTCAAAATATCTTCAGGAAAGAAAAAATGTAAAATGGCGAAAAGCCAACCGTCATAATCTGACCACCATAAGCTATAATAGCCCAATGAATATTATTAAAGTCGGAAAGGGCACCTATGGACATATCAATGCCCATTTTTATGGTTCGAAGGAGGAACGGCTCAATATTGGGAACTACTGTTCCATAGCGGGAAATGTGGAATTTGTCCTTGGAGGTGAACATAATTATAAAAGAGCATCCAATTATCCATATCCTGAACTGACTTATCACTCCCAATATGACGCCGTTTGTAAAGGACCTGTTAATGTAGAGGATGATGTATGGATTGGTTTTGGGGCGATTATACTTTCAGGGGTCACATTAGGAAGAGGCTGTGTTGTGGGAGCGGGAAGTGTGGTCGCAAGGAATATACCTCCCTATGCTATCTATGCGGGAAATCGGATTCTCAAATATCGTTTCAGCAAGGAAATTATAGATAGGTTAAAGGAAATTGATTTTAATCATGTTAACATTAAAGCTTATCAAAAATATGCACAGTGTGAAATTACTTTAGAGAATGTTAACACAATTGTTAAATCTATGGGGTTAAAGGTTTGATTTATTGATATTGCCGGAAAACAAAAAACAAAATTAAAATCATTGTAAAAAGTGATGACAACATTTACATTTTATGTTAGTCTATAAATGATTTGTTGGACAATAACCACATAAAATGACACTGTTAAGTTGCTATTTTAGGAGTTTTATACAGTGAACTAACGAAAACAGATAACTCAACATGACGATTGTGATAATCACATCAAAGGATAGGTTCGTATGCTGCACAAAATGATTTCTAAAATATTTTTATCCATGAATCTGTTTACGAAATTAATGATTATGTTATTACTAATATCAATCCTGCCTATCTTCCTTATACAATTTACATCCTATAAGATAAGTACTTCTACCATTGAGAAGCAGACCAAAGAACTAATCAGCGCGAACCTTCAGCAGTCCAGCAATAGTGTGGTAGGTTTTTTTCATGCTTATGATAACATAATCCTGGATATCTATACGGATAACAGCTACATTGATAACTTAAAGTATATCAATGTCTGGGATACGAAAAACTATTATCCGGCAAAACATCAGCTGGAGGAAAAACTTGAAAATATTGGTTATGTCTATTCTGAAATACTGGGTATCGCCATCGTTGGCTTAAATGGAGATGCTACCTTTTATGATACGGTAACGCGGTCCGGGGAAGAGAGCTTTTGTTTTGACGTGAACAATATAAGGACAAATCCTATGTTCAAAGATTCTTTAAAAATAAAACATGCCATATATTCCAGTACCATTCACAAGGCAGATATTAATTATGGAAGCAAAAACTATTTTTACATAGCCCATCAGCTGACCGACTTTAACAATTACAAGAATGGTCCCGTCGGCAGTATTATTTTATGCATTGATGAAAATGCACTTCGCAATGTATATTCACCGGGCATGGATTTTCATTCCAATATAACCTTTCTGGTTAATGAAAAGGGAGATATTATATCTTTTCCTATAAAATCTTATGTTGGTTTGAATTTATATCAGGAATATGGTGATGGGAGCATTGAAAAGGTAACAAAACTGTTCTTCCGGGATAAAAATTTGATGAATGCAAAACAGTTGGAAGTGCATACCAGCAGTATAAAAGACGGAGTATTTACTCTGATTAATGTACAGAATTTGACCTATGCTTTAAAGGATGTACAGAATATATCAGGGATTATTATATTAATAGGAATTTTGTTTGGTATCGTGTGTATTTTAATTGCAATGTCTTTTGCAGCCGATACGGACAAATCCGTGAAGAAAATCATACATGGTATGAGAAAAGCGGACCAGGGAGACTATGACGTGAGAATATTCTTAGAGGGTAAAGATGAATTTGCAAGAATTGCCCGCCATTTTAATGATATGATAATCCGGATAAAGGAGTCCAACAGGCAGGAAAAAGAAGCACTGGTCAGAAAAAAGAATGCCGAGATCAAATCTCTGGAAGCACAGATTAATCCGCATTTTTTATATAATACTTTGGACGCTATCAACTGGGTGGCAGTGGAGCATGAGGAGTTCCATATCAGTAAGCTGCTTATTCACCTGGCTTCCATCCTAAGATACAGTATTCAAAGAAGCAATGAGATTGTGACTATTCAGGAAGAGCTGGAGTATCTGAAGAAGTATATTTATTTGCAGCAGGAGCGGTTTTGTTATTCTTTCCAATGCACCATTCATATGGATGACGGGTTAAAGAACAATAAAATACATAAATTGCTTATACAGCCGTTAATTGAAAATACCATTGTTCATGGCTTTCCGGGGGGAATAGGTCATGATGAAATCCATATCCTGATTCAAAAACAATACGATAATTTTATCGAAATCCAGGTAAAGGATAACGGAAAAGGTATGTCCTCTGATTTGGTAGAATTGTTTAATAACTATGATTACAGGATGGACAATATGGAAACAAGCATAGGAGTGAGGAATGTCATTACAAGGCTAAAGCTTTATTACGGCAGCAACAGCTATTTTCATGTGGATTCCGGAGAACAGGGGACTGAGGTAACACTTAGGATTCCATATGAAATATAAGTATTTTAAGCTGGATTTAATAACGTCAGAAAGTTGTGGGGAATCGGAGGAGACTGATGCGTATTCTTATTGTGGAAGATGAACCAAAAACGAAAGAAGGATTAATTAAAATTATCAGTAAGTTTACAGAGTACGAAATATGCGGCATTGCTTCCAATGGATTGGAAGGATTGGAACAAATGAAGGAGTTGAAGCCGGATTTAATCATAACAGACATACAAATGCCTGAAATGGACGGGTTGACCATGCTTCGTCAGGTGGAGCAGGAGGGCATTCCCTATTATGCGCTGATTCTGACCGGGTTCTCATCTTTTGACTATGCCAGAACGGCATTACAGCTGGGGGCTGTAGATTACATATTAAAACCGGTTGATATGGAGGGTTTTATATCCGTATTAAGGGAAACGGAAGCAAAGATATTAAAAGAAAAGTCGGAGAAGATTGACTTGGGGCAATTGATATGGAGCCTGATAACATGCAAACCGGAAATGAAAGAGGAGTTAATACGAGGTCTTTCCGTGCAATTACATGTAAGCGACAGAATGGAAATTACCGCATTATTGGTAAAACCGGACAGTATTGATCAGGAAACCGCAGATGAAATGGTCCATTGTATCAGAAAAAAGATGAACGATCTGTGTATTATGAACTTTCAGGTTATACATCTCTCTTTTTCCTATGGAATTCTGGTCCTTATTATTGATACGGAGAAGAACAAGCATATAAACAGGATGTTCTCTACCTGTATTCTGCCTGGTCTGCAGGCCATAGGAAGCTGTCATTGCAGCTATACCTCTATGGTCGGGCTGACAGGGCTTAAGGATGCCCTCGCTGAGCTTAATGACCTTTTGTCCTACGCTTTTGTTTATGACAGTGAAGTCATACTGGAGAAACAAATGGTGGAGAAACTTAAATTTGACCAGATATGTTATCCGTTGGATTTAGATAACCGTATCCGAAAAGAAATCATGAACGGAGATTATGAAAAGGCTTTTAAAGTAAGCGGCAAGTTCAAAGATTTGATTATTGAAAGCAAGGGCAGGCCTGAATTAGTAAAGGAATATACGGCCAGATTTTCCTCCAGTATTTACAATGCGGCAAAGGAATACAATACAAAAGAAGAGCCTCTGCTGATTTTCCATTATTTTATTAATAACATTATAGAGAGTAAGACGAAGGCAGAATTGATTTCAAACTATGAAAAAATAGTGAATACTCTGCTGGCGGTGAACCACGAAGAGAACGATACGGATAATCTGACTATATTGAAGGTGATTAATTATATCAGGGACAATTACAGCAAGGACATTACATTATCAGATGCAGCTAATCTGGTGGGGGTTACTCCGGAGTACTTAAGTAAGCTGTTTTACCAGCAAATCAATGTTAATTTTGTGGTATTTTTAAGAAATTTCAGAATCAGTGTTGCAAAGCGTATGATACTTTCTGGAAAATATCGGATACAGGATATCGCGGACCAGGTTGGATTTAAAGACCCCAAATATTTTAATAAGGTATTTAAAACCGTCTGCGGTATTTCGCCGTCCGAGTATAAGAAGGTGATTTAGATGAAAATGTTTCGCGTAAATGTATTGCTGTCTTTAGGAGTACTGCTTATTTTATTCCTTTTGCTCAGCGATTATTCCCGGAATAGTTTAAAACAGTCTGAGACTGTGAGCCAGGGAACTGAAAGAAAAGTTCTGAGGATTTTATCTCCCTATGATACTACTGCCAGCTGCAAGATGCTTCAGGATATCGCAGCCCAGTACTCTTATATTGAGAATAATCCGAAAGTAGAGATAAACTTCATATCGAAAAATGATTTTAAAAAAGAGATCTGCATGAATCTGGACCAGAACCGGCTGGCGGATTTAATTATATGCGATAATTCCGTTATGCCTGCACTGATTAACCTTAATGTGCTCAGGGATTTAAGTGATTATATCGATGGGACATCAAAGGTACCTCATTACTTTTTAGGTCAGTGGAATAATACCAGAAGTGACGGTAAGTATTACGGAATTCCCTTTACCTGCGACCCCTATGTACTGATATGGAACAAAGACCTTTTTGCTGACAGTGATGTTTCGGTGCCTAAGACCTGGGAAGACCTGAAACTAGCTGCCAGAAAGGTTCAAAAAGTCGGAATTTACGGAATTGGAATCGGAGCAAGGCAGCCGGAAGAGATTACAGCTTTATTTATGCAGCTGCTCTATTCCACGGGAGGCTCTATTCGGGAAATCAATGGGGACGGAGGCATGAAAGTCTTTGAATTGCTTTATTACCTAAAGACCAATAAGCTGCTGCCGGTACAATGCATTAACTGGAATCAGCCGGATCTGACCAATAAATTCATGGACGGTGAGGTCGCTATGATGATTAATAATTTGAGCGCCCTATCCGTCATAAAGAGCGGCAATATTGATTTTAAAGTTGGAGTTGCCGCGGTCCCTTTTGAAAAGAAAGAAAATTACATGTTCCACGGTAAAAATATTGGTATCTCCATAACGGCTGACTATGACGAATCAATTAAATTTCTTGACTATGTTACGGATAAAAACATCGTAAATAAGATAGCGGAGGCAACAGAAACTATTCCGGTTCAAATGGATGTGGACTATGACTTTAAAGATGACGGTTTTGTCCTGGACAAGGAATTTATTCAAAAGCAGAAAGAGCATGGAATTGCCAAGAGTTCGCTGAATTCCTGGTTTGATATCTCGAGTGCCATATCGGATGGGCTATATCAATTAATCAGTGAAACAGACCCTTCTCTCCGAAAAATAGCAGATGATATGCAGGATAAAGTAAGGATAGCCATTATAGAAAACTAAAATTATAGAATGAGATTAAGAATTTACTCCTTTCTTAAAATATTGGAATTTTAAGAAGAACCCTTAAGAGTTAAGATGAAGAAGTAACCAGTTTACATATTCTTTATGGGTAGAGGAGGTTTTTGATGAAAAAAGCAATGCACCGGGTAATGGCATGTGTTATGGTCTTGATGCTCATGTCGTCTATGCTTGTAGGCTGTAATAAGAGCGACAAGACTGATGCTACTACCGCAGAGGTGACAAAAGAAGCAAATGGCAGTACGGACAATGGGGATCCAGCGCCGTCAAAAGAGTTGACAGAGGTTGGCACTCCGAGAAATGAAACCTTGATTGTTGAATGCCAGTCTCCGACTGACACACCGGGACAGTTCAACTCCTACATGCAGGGAACTCAGATGGGTTTTGGTATTCATCAGCTTATGTCAGCTATGATGTGGGAAATTGATACGGTAAAAGGTGAGCAGTTTGGCGAAGTTGCAGATGGTATGCCTGAGTCCAATGCTGATTTTACAGAACATATCGTTAAGATCCGTCATGGTATCAAATGGTCGGATGGTGAAGATTTAACTGCAGATGACGTTGTATTCACCTTTAACATGATAATGACCAACACGGGAATAAGCCAGAATGCATATTACAATCAGATTTTCAAATCTGTTGAGAAAGTAGACGATTATACCGTTAAACTTGTTACGAAAGAGTCTTTTCCCAGACTGGCACAGAAATTCGGTGTTACTATCTGGGGTAATGATTTAAGAATTGTTCCCGAACACATCTACTCCAAGCAGGCTGATGTTACTCAGTTTAAGGATTCCGACCCTGTAGTTGCAGGTCCTTACACCGTGAAAGCTTACGATGAGTTAGGAAAATGGATTCTCTATGAACGCCGTGAAGACTGGCAGTCCAGTACCGTTGGTGTTGTTACAGGGAAAGAACCCAAAGCGAAATACGTATGGTTTAGAAATCTTGGCGATGATACCAGCCGCCAGATGAGCCTTATTAATAACGAAGTTGACATCCTTTGCGAGGTCACTCCGGAAATGTTAGAAGTTATGACAGAACAAAATCCCAATATTTCATGCTGGTATAAGGATTTTCCTTACGCTACCAGTGATGATCCCTGTTCAAAGGGTCTGTCTTTCTCCATGGGTAAAGGTGCTCCTTATGATAACAAGGATTTCCGCTGGGGTATTGCACTTGCCATGAATTTTGATGAGATATCACAGAATATATTTGATGGTGTAGGACGCGCGTCACCGTTCCCTATCCTCACCAACACCAGTGCTGCTCAGGAACTGTATGTTAAGCCTATTCTTTCCTGGTTAGAGTCCTTCCAGCTGGATCTGGGAGACGGCACTACCGTTAAGCCTTTCGATTCCGGTTATGCTGAGAGAATCGCAGGTGTTTTAAGAGATAAAGGATATGATATACCGACAGATAAAGACACACTTATTGATATGTTCGGTGTTGGCTGCTGGAAGTATGATCCTCAGGCAGCAGAGAAACTCTTAATTAAAGCCGGACTTGAGAAGAAATCCGACGGCTGGTATTTTAACGGCAAACCTTTTACATTCAGCATGTCATACCTGGCAGATACAGAAGCTCAGGCAGGCCGCGGTGTTCAGGCAGCTTACGACCAGTTGACCAAGTTTGGTTTCAAGATTAACCTTGTCAGTGAATCCAGTGCAACCTGGGATACCAATGGTGCAACGGGACAATTTGATATTGCCGGATACTGGCCTACCGGTTTCATAACCAAAGATATTTATTCCCAGATAAACGGATGGGATGCAGATCTCAATGTTCCTATTGGCGAGAGGGGTTCCGGTCAGCCTAGCCGCTGGAATAACGCCAAAGCAACAGAGATTATCCATGAACTGGCTAAGCTTTCGCCGGATGATCCGAAAGCCTATGATTTGGGTATTGAATTCTTTAAGAACGCCATCGAAGAACTTCCTTTTATTGGTTTTCATTCAGGAGTTAAGTTTGTTCCTACCAACAGCACATACTGGAACAACTATCCGAATGCCGAAAATCCTTATAACGGACCATGGTGGTGGTGGAGCTGCTTTAAATATATCACAACAGAGATTTCTCCGGTTCAATAAATAATAAGTTCCAGGTTATGAATACGTTTATAGGTATATACAAGTAACAGGGCTTGCTGCTGTCTGGTGCACATCACCAGGCAGCAGCGGCATTTCAGAATAATTTTTCCGGATGAAAAGGAGTGACACCGTGAAATTCCGCAAATATTTCGGTATAAGATTTTTAACATATTTATTGACTATCTGGATTGGGATTACGTTTATATTTTTTATACCCCGGATGTTTCCTTCGGATCCTGTTGAAAACATGATTGGACAGATGCAGTCACGTTCCGGACAGATGGACCCTGTGCAGATGGAAGCGCTCCGTTCACAGCTTAGAGTTCAGTTCGGTCTGGAAGGTTCTTTGCTGGAGCAATATGGCACTTTCCTGTGGAAGGGATTACTGCACTTTAATTTCGGTCCTTCCCTTATGAGTTATCCGACTCCCGTAGGCAAGATAATTGGGATGTACTTGCCCTATACTCTTTTTCTTTCCCTGACAACTACGGTGATTGCCTGGATTATCGGTAATATAATCGGACTTCTTGCGGGTTTCAGAAAGAATAAAGTTTCCTCCAAGATACTGGAGGGTATAGCCATATGTATCTATCCGGTGCCGTATTTTATTATTGCACTGGTATTGCAGATTGTATTTGCATTTGTTCTGGGGTGGTTTCCGATACAAACTACCATAAACACTCAGGGAAGTACTGCTGTTTGGTTCCTCTCCCTTCTAAAGGCGTCAATTCTTCCGGCAATGTCCATGCTGTTAGTAGGAACAGGCTGGTGGATTATATCCATGAAATCCCTTGCCGGTACTACATCAGAAGAAGACTTTGTCCTTTTCGCACGTTATCGGGGAATATCGGAGGGCAAAATCGGAAAAAGTTATGTATTCCGGAATTCCATTCTTACTCAGGTTACTGCTTTGGCAATGAGTCTTGGCGGGGTATTCGGCGGTTCCATTATGACGGAAATTGTATTCGGGTATCCGGGAGTCGGTTCCCTGGTACAAAAGGCTATCCTGATGTCAGATTACAACATGATACTCGGATGTATCACGATTTCTATCGTGGCAATATCAACTGCAACCTTAATTGTGGATTTGATATACCCGTTTATCGACCCGCGTATTCGATACAATTAAAAGGGAGAGGTGGAAAGCGTGAAGAAATTCTGGAGAAACACAAATTTGAGCTTAAAAGCAGGATTAATACTGACAGCGATATTTATTGTCATTGGTTTTGTCGTTTATTTTCTGCCCCATATCAATCCCTTTACCTTTAATTCCTATCCAGGGAAACTAAAACCTTCCTCGGAGCACTTACTTGGGACTACGAGTATGGGACAGGACGTGCTGTGGCTATTAATTGAAGCAATACATAATTCACTCCTAATCGGTCTTGTTGTGGCTACGATAGGTACCGTTGCAGGTGTTTTTATAGGGCTTCTGGCTGGTTTTTCCGGCGGAATCCTTGATAGGATACTTACGGTTGTAACCGATACTTTTATTGTAATCCCTTCCCTTCCAATTCTTATATTGATGACTTCCTTTATGAAGGGAACCTCTACTGTTTTCATCATGGCACTGGTACTTGCGATGTTTGCCTGGGCCTGGCCGAGCCGCCAGATCCGCTCTATGGCCCTTTCCATGCGCGAACGGGACTTTATTCATACGGCATGGTTTTCCGGCGAAGGTACTGTTCAGGTGGTGGTAACGGAAATACTTCCCTATGCTTTTACCTGGGCTCTTTCTAACTTTATGAATGCAACTCTCGCTGCGATTGCTTCTGAATCGAGCCTTGCAGTTCTTGGTCTGTCTCCCGGCAATCTTATCTCTCTGGGAAATATGATCCAGTGGGCAAGAGACCGTAATGCAATCTTTACCAAGCAGTGGTTCTGGATCGGTTCTCCGATAGTAATAACGGCTGTTATGTTTATCGGACTGTTCCTCCTGATAACAGGCTATAACGATTATTTATCCAGGAAGAGAGGAAGGTAGATATGATAAAAATAGACCATTTATCCACCTCGTATTCAACCATAAACGGACCTGTTCATGTAATTAATGATGTGGATTTTGAAATATATGATAATGAGATTTTTGGAATAGCCGGCGAATCGGGATGCGGTAAGACGACTTTGCTAAAGGCATTGTACGATATTATTGAGTTTCCTTTGGTGGTGGATTCGGGTAAGATGATACTTTCCGGTGAAAAAAATGGGAAGGCCTTCTCTTATGAAACAGGACAGATCAGAAATACCTGGTGGAATAATATATCCTATGTACCTCAGGCGGCACAGAGCGTATTAAATCCAATCGTTCCGCTTAAGAACCAGTTCCTGGATTCTGTCTGTAAGGAGATGAGTTCTACGAGGTTTATTCACAAAAAGAAGAAAACAAAAGAAGAAACCTTAAAGAGGGTGGCAGACTATCTGGAAGAACTCAGTCTGTCTCCGGACCTTTTGAATGCTTATCCTTTTCAGCTCTCCGGTGGTATGAGACAGCGTGTTATTATAGCCCTTGCTACCTTCATGTCACCCAATGTAGTTCTGGCAGATGAGCCGACTACGGCTCTTGATGTTGTGGTACAGCGCGGAATTCTTATGATGCTTATGCGCCTTCAAAAGCAATTGAAGAATACCATGGTCATAGTGAGCCATGATATGGGCGTGCATTATCAGATAACGGACCGCATGGGGATTATGTATTCCGGAAGTATGGTAGAGCTTGGAAGAACGGAGGATATTTTTGAAAAGCCTTTACACCCCTATACGAAGATGCTGGTAGGTGCTCTCCCTCGAGTAGGAGATAAGAGCCAGAAGACCGGAATTCCGGGAAGGCCCCCCGCACTTACCAACCCCCCTGCAGGGTGCCGGTTTGCACCCCGCTGCAAAATGGCAACAGACGAATGCAGAAAAACCGTGCCGAAGTTCCTTGAAGTGGAACCGGGACGTTTCGCAGCCTGTCATTTATTAAATGATGTTGCAAAGTAGGAACATGGAAAGGGTAGGTTGAAAAAACAAAAAGCAGTTTTTTCAACTACGGATTCAGGAATATCAAATCGAAGATTTGGTATTCACGATAGGGGTAAAATAAACGTTTTGCATACTCAAATGTGTGCCTCAGCCTCAAGGTATGCAGGTACAGGAAAGGGTGTAGTTATAAATATGTCAGAAAAACTGCTTGAAATTAAAAATATCAGCAAATCCTTCCACATTGGCGGGATGCTTAGCAAAAAAAAGCTTGTCGCCGTAGACGACATCAACATTGAAATTGACGGCACAAAACCGGTCATTCTTTCCATTGTAGGTGAGTCCGGCTGCGGAAAATCTACCCTATGTAAGATGATACTGAGGCTCTATGATTATGATCAGGGTGATATCCGGTTATCCGGCAGATCTTATAAAGACCGCAAAAAATATAATCCATTCCAATTCAGACTGGAAGTACAGCCTATATTCCAGAACCCCTATGAATCCTTTTCGATGCGTAAAACCGTTGACTCCTACCTGTTTAATACCGCCCTGCGATTAAAAATATCTAAGAACAGGAAGGAAGCTGAGAAGCTGATTGATGAAACATTAAAGAGCGTAGGCTTGTCCTTGGAAGTCGTAAAGGGCAAATATCCCACCCAGTTCTCCGGCGGTGAGCTGCAAAGAGTTTCCATAGCCAGAGCATTGATTACAAGACCCAAGATAATCATAGCGGATGAACCGGTGGCAGCGATTGATGCATCCATGAAGATGAACATAGTAAACTTATTTAAAGAATTAAAGGATAAATACAATGTATCGTTTATCTATGTGACCCATGATTTATCCACCGCTTATTATGTGTCGGATTATATTGCGACCTTATACCGGGGCTGCCTGATAGAATATGGACCGGCAAAAGAAATCATGGATAATCCGGCACATCCCTATACAGAGCTGCTTATGAATGCAGTTCCCAGGGTGGGAGAGAAGTGGAATCAGGAATTGGTAATGCCGGACACCGAGGATAAAGAGTATGCAATTACCTATTGCAAGTTTGCTCCCCGATGTCCTTACGCTACGGAGGAATGCAGAAAGGCAAAGCCTGATATGAGAGCTGTTAACGATGGGCGGAAGGTGTTATGTATCCATCCCTTAAATGCATAAGATTAATTAGAAGAGTAGTAATTTAACTGAACACAATAGTATTAGATGTTTACATGCGCTGCAGACTGCAAGCAGATGGGAGTTACGATGAAAAAGTCATTAGGTATGTTGATGGTAGCTGTTCTTATTTTTACATTAACCGCTTGTATGGAATCAAAAAATACAGCGAATTCGGATACAGAAACGAATGACTTACAGACCAAATACAGCAATGAGCATTATGGAGTTACTGCCTCAGATGTGGCTCTGCCTAAAAAGAGTGTAATAACCGTTACCTTCCGGGATGACGGTCAGGGCGAGAACAGTGCTTTATGGAAATGGCTGCAGGCGGCTTACGATAGTTTTGATAAAAAAGACAGCTGTGAATTAAACATTGCTCCGATTACAGCCTGTGAAGGTGATTATTTTTCAAAGATTGCTCTTATGTTACAGTCTGATAAAACAGCTCCCGACCTGGTAGCAGAGGATACTTTTCAGCTTACGGCCGATGTGGAAGCGGGATACCTGACCTCATTGGATGATTATCTGGCTGGTTATGCAGAGTGGAATGACGGCACTTATTATGATACCCTAAAGGC
The DNA here is from genome assembly GCA_023450835.1 of Bacillota bacterium. Taxonomy (GTDB): domain Bacteria; phylum Bacillota; class Clostridia; order Lachnospirales; family Lachnospiraceae; genus Anaerocolumna. The sequence continues at coordinate 52,418 of JAEXGM010000097.1, forward strand.
AGGCGTTACCGGAGCCGACAGCAAGGTATATGGTGTGCCCTACAATACGGATACCCGTGGGCTCTGGTATAACAAGGAAATCTTTCAAAAGGCAGGCTTACCGGAAGTCTGGAAGCCAAAGAGCTGGGACGATATTCTCTTTGCCTGCAAGACGATTAAAAAAAATGTACCGGATGTGATACCCTTTTGGTGTAATTCTTCCGTTGCGACCGGTGAAGCTACTTCAATGCAGACCTATGAAATGCTGCTTTATGGAACCGGTGAAGGTCTGCAGGATGATGGGACCGGCAAGTGGATTATATCCAGTCAGGGAATTTTAGATTCGTTAACCTTCTTAGATACTATTTATAAAAGTGATTTTGGTCCTCCTCTGTCGAAGGTGTTAAACGGGCAGGCAAGCAATATATCCGCCAGAGAATATTTACCCCAGGGAAAGGTCGTAATTTCTCTGGACGGCAGTTGGATTACCGGCAATTATCTGGAAACAGGTGCCTCTCCCTGGCCGGAATACAGTAATGTATTAGGCTTTGCTCCCATGCCGACTCAGAAAGGAGACGGCACCGGCATTATAACCATGGCCGGAGGCTGGGCGTGGTCTATCCCTTCCAAGTCAGATAACAAAGACCTTACCATGGAATTTATCAAACATCTAATGGAACCTTCTGTTTACGTGGATGCGGTTATTGCACTGGGGAGTATAGGTACCAGAACGGATATCATGAACAATATGAAATATTCCGCTATGCCCTTCATACAGACAGCAACGGAATACTTGAAAGTAGCCTCCTTCAGGCCCAAGGACAGCAAATACGCGGCGGTTTCAGCCAACATTCAGACCATGGTGGAATCCGTAGTATCAGGAACAAGCCCGGCGGATGCCATGGCAACTTATGGGGTGGACGTAGCGCGTACTGTCGGGGAAGATAATGTCACAAGTAAATAATAATAGAATAAATAATCACGATAAGTAATTTCGAATAAAGTATGACCTACATCTGTCATACTTTATTTTTTGCTTTGATTTTTTGAACATGACAATATGCTGACGGGTTTAAACTGTTATTATAAAGCTATAAAAAATGGAAGGAGGAGTTGAAGAGGCATCCTTGAAATATTTTGACATGTCTTGCCATATTTTGATGGAAAGAATATAATAAAAATACAATCAAAATAGAAAATGGGGTGTTTTTTTGTTAGCAGCAGATTTTTTGGAAATAGTAAAAAAGTATAAGATAGACCAGGAAAGTGTGTATAATACATGGTTTATTTATAATGAAACAAGAATGAAAGCTTTTCGCTCTATAAGGCGAGGAGTAATAGAGGTTATTGATTCTATTAAAAAGAATAAATTCGGGAATGATTTCAAGGGTTCACCTCTTGAGGTTGTATTATCTTGTATAACCGAACAAAAACAGGTATTCGAAGGAGCTGCACACCCCTTTTACTGGAAACCTAAGCTAAGAATTCCTGATATTTATGAAAATGAAGAAAACAAGAGAATTTTTGGGCAGTTTTTAGAAAGCTGCCTATCAACAGGTAATCCGGATAAACTTATAAAAGAAATCATTAAATTGGATAGTTACAAAATAAAAGGTTTGGGACCGGCTGTTGCAAATATATTATATTTTCTGCATCCTACGTTAATGCCGCCTTTTAACACAGCTATGGTAAATGGTTATAATGCCATTTTTCATGATAATAAAAAACTCGGGTCGTGGCAGCAATATCTTGAAATGCGAGAAGTAATAATAGATACAAACGAAAAGCTTCACCCTGAACTCTCGAAAGATCTGGGAGCATTGGCAGGATTATTATTTGATGTAGGAATCGGAAAGATTTCACTTGATGAAAATTGGGAAAAAGCAATAAGCTTTGAAAAGGATAAGCTTGAAAAGGTTCTAAAAAAACGCCATGCAGAAGTGCAGCAGGAAATTTCAGAAGAAAATGAGCATCTTAAAGCACAGATATTATTGACCGAAATCGGAAGAAATCTCGGATATGACGTTTTTGTTGCTAATAACGACCGAAGAAAATCATTAGGTGGAAAAAATCTTGAATTCCTGACAGTGCCAGAACTGCCGCCGTTAGAATTACCGCCGGAGGTTGTTAAAACTATTTCACTTATTGATGTAATATGGATTACAAAAGATACTAGAAAAATCGAATGTGCCTTTGAGATTGAAAAAAGTACATCCATATATTCGGGTATTCTAAGGCTTGTAGATTTGGCGTCTTCTTTAGGGGATAAACAGTACAACTTTTTTCTAATAGCGCCGGATGTGCGTGAAAAAGAGATTATCGCCCAGCTAAAACGGCCTTCCTTTAAGACAATTGACTGCGTTGCTTTAAGATATATTCTATTTTCAGATTTGTACGAGCATTGTAACGGCATTTGTAAGTTTGGAGAAGATTATAGAATATTATTAAAGATAGCAAAAGGGTTGGATTGTCTCTGCTAAAGCTGGTATTAGAATATATCCGAACTATATTCACAAACTAATTGCAACAAAAATTTACAAGGAGACAGATTATGAATTATGAAATAATTACCTTTCTTTCAATGAATGGAAGAGCGGCAGAAGCATTAGAGTTTTATACCAAACATCTGGAGGCAAAAGTAGTTTATAAAGTTACTTATGAGGATATGAAAAAAATGGACCCCTCTATGGTAGTGGAAAAAGGGAAAGAAAGCTGGATAGCCCACTCCGTACTTGTGGCGGGAATTCATAAAATAATGATTGCAGAGGAAACAATGGTTCCTAAAACAGATTACCTTGTGGGCAACAACATCTCCCTCTGTATCCAGTCAGCTGATAGGAATGAAATCGAAAAGATGTATCATTCCCTGGTGGGGGACCCCAGAACCGAGGTTATCACTCCTTTAGGAAAAGTAGTGTTCAGCGAGGCTTATGGTGTTGTGAAAGACCCTTTTGGAATTCTTATTCAATTAAACCACGATGAGCGTCTGGCGAAGTAAAGGGTAAAGATGAAGGACGACCTTGGAAGCCCGGAAAATATAAGTAATTGAGCGTTGGAATATAATAGAAGTTAAAAAAATAAGACTAAATGTAAAATATATTTGACAAAATGCTATTGCTGTGTTATGCTCTAAATACAGTGATAGCATTTTACGTGCTCAAAATTATTAGAAGCGGAAAGGGTCAGGTGTGGTTTATGAATGTTTATATGAAAATGGGATTAATCGTAGGTTTGGCAATTGGGCTGGTTATTATTGTTATTTTATTAAAGGTTACAAAGACGGATGGTGATATGAAGTGTAAATACGACGAACGCCAGTCCGGTGTCAGAGGCAAAGGATTCCGGCTGGGCTTTTTCACCTTGATGATTTATGATGCGGTATATGGACTTATGAATGCGTTACTGGAAAAGCCGTTACTTGATACTTCATCCGCTATGGTGCTGGGGATTTGTTTATCAATTGCAGTATACGCAGTGTATTGTATCTGGAATGATGCATATTTTTCTTTGAATGAAAATCCCAGGAAGCTTTTATTTGCTTTTGGGGCCATAGGCTTATGCAATCTTGTTCTGGGAGCTGTAAATATCATAAATGGAACAGCAATAACAGACGGAATGATGAACTTCCGAGGTGCCAACTTGACATGCGGAATTATGTTTATTGTAGTATTTGCGGCACTGTTAGCGAAGAAAGTAAGAAACGGAAATGGAGAACAAGAGGCGCTATGAAGAATCTTAGGCTGAAATCTGCAAGAGCCGCCATGGATATGTCTCAGCAGCAGCTTGCAGATATTGTTGGAGTATCCAGACAGACAATCAATGCAATTGAAAAAGGAGATTACAATCCTACCATTAATCTTTGCATTGCCATATGTAAATCTGTCAATAAAACTTTGGATGAATTGTTTTGGGAGTAGATGAACAGAGCATTAGATTGAAAAAACAAAAGACAGTTTTTCAACTACGGATTCAGGAATATCAAACCGAAGATTTGATATTCGCGAAAGGGGTCAATATGGCAAATACAAATGTAGATATAATTAACAAGTTCTTTGAAGCCTATGGTAAACGCGATATGGAGGGTCTGAAAGAAGCCCTTTGGGAAGATGTTCAGTGGATATTTCCAGGCAATCATAAGTTGAGCGGAATTAAGAAAGGTATTGCCGAGGTAATCGAATTTTTTGATATTATGGGCAGCATTATGAGCAGTTCCAATACACAGGTTGAAAAACTGGTTATGGGAATAAATGAGGATTACGTATCGGAATGCCAGTATATTCACACGGACAGAAACGACAAAATCAATTTGAATCAAAATATGTGTGTACTCTGGAAATTCAAAGACGGCAGAATCATAGAAGGACAGCACCTTATATCAAATCAAAAGGAAGCAGATGATTACTTTCAAACTGCATAATTTGCAGAGACCGAAGTGATTATTGGATTAAAATTGGGATTCCGAATAGTTATAATCTGGTTGGAAACAATAGTTCCAGGAGGTGTTTCAATATGATATCACGTAAATCGGTCATAACTTTTGGTATGGTAGCAATCCCGATTGCTATGCATACCACAACGCAGGATAATGACATACATTTTAATCAACTGCATAAGGATGACAACAGCCGTATCCGATATAAGAAAACTTGTGCCCACTGCGGCAAGGAAATTAATACAGGAGATATTGTAAAAGGATATGAATATGATGATGATAAATATGTTGTTATCACAGATGAAGAAATTGAGAAAATAAAGACGGAAAAAGAAAAATCCATTCAAATCCTGCATTTTGCACAGCTGAACCAGATATCGCCGGTATACTATGAGAAGACTTATCAGGCTGTGCCGGAAGCAGGAGGGGAGAAAGCTTTTGAACTGCTGCGCAGTGCGCTGATGGCGGAACAGAAGATAGCCATAGGTAAGACGGTGGTAGGTACTAAGGATACACTGATGGCGATTATTCCAAGAGAAGAAGGTGTCCTCATATCTACGATGTTTTATGCGGATGATATCAAAGAGCTGCAAAAGCAATATACCAAGCCGGAGGTATCTGAACAGGAGCTGAATATGGCAAAGACACTCATCAATTCCATGGACACGCCCTTTGATCCTTCAAAATATAAGGATGAGTACCAGATCAGGCTCCGTGCCCTTATTGAGACGAAGATATCCGGCCAGGAAATTGTTGCTCCGGAGTCCGACAATACCGGCAAAGTAATTGATCTTATGGAAGCTCTCAAAGCCAGCGTAGAGAAAGCCAAGAGAGATAAGGAACCTGCGTGATTTTATGGGCGGAAATTTAAGTGAGTACAATCAAAAAAGGAATTTTGAAAAAACCCTGGAGCCGGAAGGTGAAATGGCGGATGGGGGAGAAGGCCTGCGGTTTGTCGTACAGCACCATATGGCCCGCAGAGACCACTATGATCTGCGGCTGGAATGGGGAGGAGTTTTGCTTAGCTGGGCAGTTCCCAAGGGGCCTTCCTATGATACTCATGACAAGAGGCTTGCGGTGCAGGTAGAGAATCACCCCTTGGATTACAGGAATTTTGAAGGGACAATCCCAAAGGGTGAATACGGCGGCGGAGTAGTTATGCTCTGGGATGAAGGCTTTTGGGAACCTTATGTAAATGTAGAAGATGGACTCCGAAAAGGGGAGCTTAAATTTATCCTGAAGGGAAGAAGATTAAAGGGAAAATGGGCTTTGGTACGCTGGAAGGCAAAATCCGGTGAGTCAAAAGATAATTGGCTCCTCTTGAAAGAAAAGGACGAGTATGTCAAAACTTCCGATGGGATATCCGAATTTACCACCAGTATTAGAACCGGACGGACGGTAGCAGAAATTGAGAGCGGTGAGAATGAAAAACTGATAAAGAATCCCTTTCAAAGCGTTGAGGTACAGCTTGCCAAATTGGTCAAGGATATTCCCGATGGGGAGGATTGGCTCTTTGAACTTAAGTACGACGGATTTCGGATCATAGCATTTATAGAAGGCAATAAGGTGCGGCTGATGACTAGAAATGGTAATGATTATGCAGCCAGGTTTCCTGACGTCGCCTCTTCGCTTATTGATCTTGCTGACGGGAGAGCTATGGTACTGGATGGAGAATTAGCAGTTACGGATGCATCCGGAAAGACGGACTTTCAGGCCTTACAGAACTACATGAGAAATCCAAAGACCCAGAATCTGACCTATATTGTATTTGACCTTTTAGCACTGGATGGCGAAGACCTTCGAAAACGCCCTCTTATCGAGCGGAAAGAGATGCTTGAAACACTTATGAAGGATGCTCCGAAAAGGCTTTACTACGGCCGCTATGTAATTGGGATGGGCAAAGAAAGTTTTGCTGCGGCCGATGAATCCGGCATGGAAGGAATAGTAGGTAAAAAAGTCGATTCCATCTATAGTGAAACGAGAAACGGAGACTGGATAAAGATAAAGTGTGAGAAAAGGCAGGAGTTCGTTATCGGAGGTTATATACTCACTGATAAAAAAACAGAGGGAGTAAGTTCCCTTCTGCTTGGAATTTATGAAGGAGAGGAACTGATATATGCCGGACGTGCAGGTACCGGTATGAGTGAGGCCGACAGAATGATGCTGGAGGAGAAGTTTGAGAGTTTAAAGAGAGAAGACTCTCCTTTTAGACTGGAACCGGAGCCAAGGCCGAAGGAAACGGTTACATGGCTCGAACCTGTCCTGGTAGCCGAAATCAAATTCGCTGAATGGACAAAAGAGAATCTGTTAAGGCAGGCGAGCTTTAAAGGCTTGCGGACAGATAAAGATCCGAAAGATATCATAAAAGAAAAAGCAGAAGATGAATTGCAGAATCAATCATCCGAGAAAAAAATGGAGAAACCGATGGAAGCTAATTCAAAAAGTATCATAATTCAAGAAGTAAAAATATCCAGTCCGGACAAGGTCATGTTTGATGAGCCTGTAATTACAAAGTCGGATGTGGCACGGTATTATGATAAGGTTTCGGCGCGTATGCTGCCCCTTGCGGGTCAAAGGATTTTAAGTATTGTATGCTGCCCCAAAGGAATAACACAGGCATGTTTCTTTAAGAAGCATCCGGGAGCGGACAGCAAAGGGATTGCCACAATACCCATTGTCAATAGTGATGGAGAGACGGAGGAGTACTTTTATATTGAGAATGTGTCCGGGCTTATATCCCAGGTGCAGCTTGGAACCCTGGAATTTCATATCTGGGGCAGCCGCGTTGATCAGCTTGAAAAACCGGATATGATGGTCTTTGACCTGGACCCGGATGCAGGAATGGATTTAAGCCAGGTGCGTCAAGGGGTGCGGGATATGAGAAATATTCTCGCGGAACTTTCGTTGAATTCCTATCTTAAGACCAGCGGCGGCAAGGGATATCATGTGGTAGTACCGCTAAAGCCGGTCGCTGCCTGGGATGTCTTTCATGACTTTGCAAAGTGCGTTGTTGAAGTGATGGAACAAAAGTGGCCTGACCGCTACACAAGTAATGTCAGGAAAGCTAAACGCACGGATAAGATATTTATTGATTGGATCCGAAACGGCAGGGGAGCTACCAGTGTTGCTCCATATTCTATCAGAGCGAGAAAAGGAGCGAAAGTGTCCATGCCGATTTCCTGGGAGGAACTTGATACGGTCGCTCCGGATGGAATCAGTATGTCCGATGCACTTATAAGGATTGAGGGGAATGACCCCTGGAAAGATTTTTATCAGAATAATCAGATGCTGAAATTATGAATTATATAAATAATATGATGTCTAAGACAGATAAGATGAAGTAGTCCCTTTGCGAGATGAATAACGCAGAGGGACTATTTTAGTTATATACTGCTTAATCCATTAAGTTAATGGAAAAATTCCGATGACTACATTCGGATGAATCATTAAGCTGTTAATATCAAAAATAAAGAGTTAACATCTTAAGTGCAGGTGAATATAATATTACATACTAAAACAATATGAAAAGTATGAAATAAAGACAGCGTGCTATTGGGATATAGGAGGTATGTCGTGCTAAAAGAAAATCCAAGTTTTACTGCTAAATTTTGTGCCTTTGCAAGGGCATATCATTCTAATTATGCCAAAGAAAAAATATATGACGATTACCTGGCCTTTGATTTCTTAGGTAAGGAAGAATATGAGGATATCCGTGATTTAATAATTTCAATTTTAAATAATAAAAGCTGGCAGATTCCTGATATCAAAACATGGGATGAATTTCTAGATGAACTGATTGCGCCGGTAATTCTTACCCGAATGAAATATGCAGAAGAAAAATTATTACAGTATGCGAAGAGAAAAGGAAAAATACAATATGTAATATGCGGTGCCGGGTTAGATACCTTTGCTTTCCGCAATACAAATAAGAATATCGGAATTTTTGAGCTGGACCACCCTAATACCCATAATTATAAAATAGACAGAATCAGGCAGTTGGAATGGAATATTCCGGATAATACACATTATATACCAATTGATTTTGAAAAGCAGAATATAAGGGATACCTTATTGGAAAATGGCTTTAAAGAAGAGCTTCCTGCATTTTTTGCAATACTTGGGGTGGCATACTACTTAGAATTAACTGCGCTGGTCAAGACACTTGAAGAAATATCAAAAGCCGTCAAGGCTGAGAGTTTACTTGTTTTTGATTATCCGGATAAAATGCTGATAAGCGAGGAGCATACAAGAATGCAGGTGTTAAAAGATATTACAAGCGGGGTCGGTGAACAAATGAAAGGAGGAATGACAGAGGAAGACCTTGTATCCGAACTTGCCAAATGTGACTATACGACAGAAGAGGTATTTGCACCCCGGGATATTCAGGAGGTACTGATAGGAAAGAAAAAATTAATTGCTTTTAAGAGCATACAATTTATAACGGCAAAAAAACGAGAGGTTATGAAAGGAGCGGAATAAAAACATGGGCCATTTCAACAGTATTTCAACCAAATTAATACATGGAGGAATTGATGGGGATGATAGAACAGGGGCAGTCAATATTCCCATTTATCAGACATCGACCTATAAACAAATACATCTGGGGGAGCATAAGGGATATGAATATTCCAGGACCGGAAATCCTACAAGAGAGGCATTGGAGAAATTAATTGCCGAACTGGAGGAAGGCAGGTATGGATTTGCCTTTGCATCCGGCATGGCAGCCACAACGGCAGTGCTTACTTTGTTCCGATCGGGAGACAGGATACTTATTTCAGAAAATGTGTACGGCGGAACCTTCCGCGTACTGGATAAGGTCTTTCGTTCCTTTGGCGTGTCATACGAAATTGTAAATACTACGGACCTGGATGTATTAGAGAAAGCAATTACCGATGAAGTAAAGGCCGTATTTATTGAAAGCCCTGCTAATCCATTGATGACGGTTACTGACATTCAGGCAGTAGCGGCGGTTACCCATAGCCATAACAAGCTGCTGATTGTTGACAACACCTTTATGACTCCATATCTGCAGCAACCTTTGGTTTTGGGAGCTGACATAGTAGTTCACAGTGCAACGAAATACTTAGGGGGACACAGTGATTTAATTGCAGGGCTGGCCGTTATAAATGACCAGGAGCTGGCAGCAAAGTTACATTTTATACAGAATGCGACCGGCGGGATTCTTCAGCCCTTCGATTCTTTTTTACTGATTCGGGGCATAAAGACCTTGGGCGTAAGATTGGACCGTCACCAGGAAAATGCGGTTAAGGTGGCCAATTGGCTTACCAATCAAAAATATGTTAAAAAGGTATATTATCCGGGCCTGGAATCTGACCCCGGATATGCTGTTCAAAAACAACAGGCCAAGGGGCCGGGGGCAATGATTTCATTTGAGCTGGAGGACGGATTGGACATTCGTAAGTTTTATGACGGACTGCAGCTCATTGCACTGGCAGAAAGTCTGGGGGGAGTTGAGTCCTTAGTATGCCATCCATCAAGTATGACCCATGCTTCAATTCCGGAGGAAATACGGAAAAGAGTAGGCATTACAGATGGGTTGATAAGACTTTCTGTTGGGATTGAGGATGTAAATGAAATTTTGGAAGACTTAGAGCAGGCAATAAAAGCAGCGGCTGATAATGATATAGCTTAATCGGAAGTTAGGGGAATGGTTATGTATTATAAGAATATTCAGCAATTGATAGGCAATACACCACTTGTGAAGTTGGAACATATTGAATTGCCAAAGAAAGTGCAGCTATTTGCCAAATTAGAGTATTGGAACCCCTCCGGAAGCGTTAAGGATAGAACAGGGCTTTATATGCTGCAGGATGCCGAGCGCAAAGGAATTCTCGTACCGGGAGGGACAATTGTGGAAGCTACGGCAGGAAATACCGGCCTTGGCATTGCCATGGCAGCCTTGAATAAGGGTTATGAAATTATCTTCGTAGTGCCAACGAAATTCTCTCAGGAAAAACAGGCGTTATTAAAGGCTCTTGGAGCAACGGTTATTAATACTCCAAGAGAAAAGGGGATGCTTGGCGCACAGCAAAAGGCTTCAGAGCTGGCAAGAGAAATTCCGGGAGCTATTTCCCTGAAACAATTTGAAAATCCCTCCAATCCTCTGGCACATTATGAAACAACGGGAAAAGAAATTTATGATGATTTGGAAGGGAAACTGGATTATTTCGTAGCAGGAGCAGGCAGCGGCGGTACATTTTCGGGAATTGTTAAATACCTAAAGGAAAAGAATCCGAAGATAAGAGGGATACTGGCAGACCCCATTGGGTCCACTATGGGCGGAGGAGAACATGGGGATTATGATATTGAGGGAATCGGAAATGATTTCATAGCAGCCACTATGGATATGAACTTGGTAGATGAAGTCATTAAAATTTCAGATACGGAAGCTTATGAATGGGCACGTCTCCTTGCCAGAAAAGAAGGGATGCTTGTTGGCTCTTCTTCAGGAGCGGCAATTGCCGGGGCAACGAAATTAGCAAAGGAAATTGGTGAGGGAACAATTGTAACCTTATTTCCGGACCGTGGAGACCGGTATTTCAGTAAAAATCTCTATTGAACTTAAAACTTGAGGCATTCTGGCTGGGAGTCAGAATGCCTCAAGCTGTTTTGGACGGTATATGCTAATTCTATTTTGTAAAATCTTCAGGAGATCCTCCGGAATTTCCTGAACCTTGATATCTTCTCCCAGAAAAAGCAGCCAATTTGTTATTTCATTTAATTCATCGGGGTGATTAAGGCTGACAAAGGTCCTTAGGATGGCTGTGGTTTGATAGGGATTCGTATAGGAAATTGTGAATTTCAGAGGATGGTATTTTTTGAACTGTGCGATGGCTTTTGGGCCAAGTTCAAGGACAAGGTTATTTGCTTCTTCCTGCCGGCTTAGTTTTTCCAGAATCTTTTTCTTACTGATAGCTTTTTTAACAGGGTATACTTTGACATCAGTAAGAGTGTCGACAGAAAATATCTTTTTCTTTTCCTCTTTTAAATCAAAGCCTTCAATCAGCCATAGGCTTTTTTCGTGGTACAGATGCAAAAGATAAATGGCATAAGATTTTAAATCCTTCTCTTCTTCCACGGTAATCAGCAGATAACTGTCCGAAAGGAGGAGCTGTATAAGTTTTTCTAACATGGGGTGAGGGAGGTCTGAAAGATCAAGGAGGTCGGGATTATTGGGGTTAGTCCCCTCAAAAAGAAGGATTTGATTCAGAAGGACAAGATCATCCTGCTGGTTTTCCGATATCAGGCCCAGTAGTTTTTCAGCTAAGGACTGACGGCTCTTTAGATAGGGAAGCTGTTGGTTCCTTGTAGCCATAAAGGCAATAAAAAGAGCCTTGACCTCATTATCAGTAAAACGGACAACGGGCAGGACAGAGTTATGCAGGACAAAATAACCGCCCTCCCTGCCGACTTCTGCGACCAGAGGCATGCCCATGGCCTCAATTTCCCTGACATCTCTGATAGCTGTCGAACGGGAAATATTAAATTCCCGCATAATTTCAGATATTGTAAAGTGGGTGCGGTTATTGATATACCGCATGATGATATTGATTCTTTCAACTTTTTTCATCGGAACTCCTAAACAGTATCAATTTTTGACATGATTTAAGGTTATAATATACCTATCAAATGAAGAAGACAAGTCAATTGATTAAATTTATTAATAGAAAGGATAAAAATATGGCAAATTATACGATAGAAGAAAAAGATAGCTTTACAGTTGTGGGTATTGGAACAGAACTTAAAAGTAATTACACAGATTTTGCTGGTTTAAACAAGGAGAAAACAGAATTTTGGCAGGCCGTCAGTCAAGATGGAAGACTTGATGCCTTAAAAGCAATGGCTGTAAATGACTATATTTTTGCTGTGAATGAAGCAATAAATAATAAGATGATGCACTATGCCGGTGTTATGACGGAGGCAAAAGAACCGGAAGGAGACAGAATTATTCAATTTCCCCAAGGGGAATATCTGGTGGTAAAAGGAGAAGGCAAGACATCCGATGAATTAGCGAATAAGCTTTCTGCGCTTGCATTTGGACAGGCCCTGCCGGAAGCAAAGAACTACGCTTATGTCGGCGGCCCGAACACTACGGTTGAGATGGGACAGAGGGACGGTTTCATTTATGGTGAGATGTGGATTCCTGTTGTTCGTAAATAATTAATAGGAGGTAGAAGGATGTCATATATTGTGGATTTTAAAAATGTTTCTACAGTTGGGTTAGAATCTTCCCCTGTAGCAGAAGCTCTTGCAGGGTTGCGTGCCAATGAAGCACGTTACTACATGACCAAATACAAGCATGAATTTACAGTTGAACCGGCAAGTGAAAGTCAGGACACTCTTGACTATGTAAATCGGATATTAAAAGAAGAGCGCGGTATCGAGTTTGCAGCCAAACCTTTGGAGACTTCGCGTTTTCAAGTGGAAAATATTAAAATGGCGTATGTTTTTTACGAAGATGGGCTTGGAATTAATGTTATGTATACGGTTGATGATTCGAAAAAGCGTGCGGTCGGTCTTAAGCTTTCTGAGGGAATGGAAGTGCCGAAGGAATTAGAAGGAAAGTTTAAGTTCGCCAGACAGAAGTCTAAATTAGCTGGAACAATTCGAGGCTCGTTTTTTGTAATTAAAGGTGAATATTAAATCATGTAAGGGCATGTGAAAGCGTGTGGAATCATAAGCGGAGAATTCTGCCGTTTTTATACATGGCAGTCAAAGGCGTAGAAAATCTATTTTCTATGCCTTTGTTTTGGGATATGGTGGTTTTATTTTTGATACCTGAGTGATATAATACACTACTATAATAAATGAAGTTGAGAATATTTCGTAAAATTATTCTAATTTCACTTATTAAACAGTAAATAAGTAAGGAGGTGATATTATGTTAGGTAGTTTTTTAATACAATTAGATTATTTGTTAAGGATTTTTATTGCTGCAATCTGCGGCTCTGCAATTGGTTATGAACGAAAAAACCGAATGAAAGAGGCGGGTATCCGTACCCATTTTATTGTGGCCATAGGCGCCTCACTTATTATGATTATTTCTAAATATGGATTTCAGGATCAAATAGGATGGAGCAATTTAGCACTTGATCCATCGCGTATCGCTGCGCAGGTCGTGACCGGAGTAGGGTTTCTTGGTGCAGGTATAATTTTTATGCATAGAGAGACTATAAAGGGTCTGACAACAGCGGCGGGAATTTGGACTACTGCGGGAATAGGGCTGGCTATCGGTGCGGGTCTTTATGTTGTTGGTGTAGAAGCCACGGTTATCGTTATTGTTGGACAAATTTTATTGCATAAGAATATTAAATGGTTATCCTCTCCAAAGACCGAACTGATTCTTTTACAAGTTGTTAATGAGCCGGAGGCTATCCAAAATATAAATGATTTTTTTAGAGAGCAGAATGTAACAATTCAAAGTTTAAAGATTAAAAGAAATAAGGAATCTGAAGAAGTGATGGATTTAAAAGTTGTAATAAAAGTACCCGAATGGTTCAATACACCCAATTTAGTATTTATATTACAGAGCAATCCTTTTGTAAAAGCTGTAGAATTGTAAAATTTACATAGCAGTTTGTGGCGGTGGATGTACGGCTTAATTGCTATTTTTCGAATATAAATCTCAGGTACAAAGTCTTACTCTTTGAATAAATTTTTCTGACTAAAGTTATTCTATATTGTATGGTTCTTTATAAATACTTTTAAAGCTATGTATAAAATTCTGTTAATGGATAGATAATATAAAGAATGGTAATAATATATAAAATTCCCAATTTATTCTGATATGAGAGGAAAGAGAAGATGATAAAAATTAACCAAGCAAAAAAGAAAAATTTATTCAGCCGTTCTATCGTTTATCTGTTAACGGGCACCATGATGGTATTTTTATTAACCGGATGTAAGAATTCAAATTCTAATTCAACAGGCGGCACCCCTACCCCCACGCCCACAACACAAACCGGTGTTACCGATGCAGTATCCTCTGCATCCATTGTTGATACCCAAAGTGCATTTGAAAAGGCTATAAGTGCAGATGGTACCTGGATTATAGCTATTACAAAAGATCTGACGGTGGATAAGGACATTGTTCTGGACGGTGAGTTTACCAATGGCAAAAAAGATGATAACGGCAAAGATATTGTACAGCGAAAGATTGCTTTATATTCACAGGATGATCAGAGAAATATTACTGCCAGATATACCTTGACGGCACCAAAGCTTACTGTTAAGAGTCCATATGCAAGTCTGCAGCATGGAAAATTTGTGGGAGATATCATAGTAGACGCACCTAATTTCCAGCTTATAGACAATTCAGTACAAGGTAATATTTACTTTACCAGTCAGGATGTAAAGGACAGTTTTACCATGGATGAGACAAGTACAGTATCAGGTGTACAGGAACTTCAGAAATAATTTAGGAACCGGCAGTGATGCCGGTTCTTTTTTTAAAAATGTGGATTTATTTCCGGTATAACCGAAATAGCTGAACCTATTGCCTTAGAAGAGATAGTAGCCAGAGAAAAGAGGGAAGAGATGTATCCCAATACGCGGGACAGTGGGCGGAATAAAAACTCTTGCTGGCACTTGCTGCAGTCAAAGGTTTTGTTATACAAAGATAAATTGCTGCATTTAATAATATTGCATATAGGCAACAGTAAATAGAGTAGAGAAATTCCAGCAATCCTTTTACTGTCTGTCTTTTTTGTTTTTGCAGTCGTTACAATATCCCCAAATTTTAACTTCATGATCAACAACTTCAAATCCCACGGTATTTTTGATATCATGTTCCAGGGTTTCAAGCAGATCATCCTGATATGTAAGAATATTCCCACATTTCAAACAAATTATATGATGATGATGGTGTTCCTTAATACTGCTTGTTTGCTTGCTGATTTCATAGCGCATAAAGCCATCATTTAAATCAAGCTTATCAATAAGGTTTAGTTCTTCTAATAATTGAATTGTCCTATATACCGTAGCCATTCCAATATCTGATTTTTTATCTTTGACCAAGTTATATATCTCTTCGGCAGTATAGTGATTATTAGGTTTGGCTGCCAGCACTTCCAGAACCCCAATTCGCTGCGCAGTCACTTTGAGTCCTTTTTCTTTTAATATTGTTTTGAAATGCGCCTGTTTTTCGTACATACAATATTACCTTTTCGATTTATTTAAAATTTTTTAGTTATATTCTTATTTTATAGTGAGTATCATCTCTGTAGTTTATACTAAATGATTAGTGTGCCCTCAATATGTCTTAGCTTTAATGAAAGATTATCTTATAGATGTATAATTGCAATTTTTCTGCTTCTTTAAGGTATTTGGAGGCTGAATATTGATGCCACCGGCTGCCGAAGAGTTAAGATAGTCCTGCCGGCAGGTCTGGCAAAATTTCTGGCGGCTATAGCTGAAATTTTAGGCGGGATAATAACTCCTTCCAACTTAATCCCAATATATCTAAACAGGCTGTTGCTTATATTTATAATTAGTTTTATGATTAAGTATTTATTCTTTTCCAATCATCTGGTATAATCTATATCAATGATATATTAGATATAAAAATAAACGCAGAAGATGTGGGTGAAGTAATGAAACAAAAGGATAGATACCTGGATGAGATAAAAGCAGGCAGAGGGAGTTCTTCGGATACACTCTATAATAAAGTCCGCAACGAAATACTCAAGATAATTATTGAAAGGCAGATTGGTCCAAATGAGCTTCTGCCTTCCGAAGGGGAGATAGCTGAATTGTGCAATGTCAGTAAAATGACAAGTAAGCTTGCGCTCAATTCTTTGGCAGAAGAACATATCATATACCGGATTCCCAGGAGGGGCAGCTTTTTAGCGGATGTAGACCTGAACAAAATCCGCGGTATGGTCGATTCGAACAGTACTTCGAATTATACGGCTGTGAAAAGTAATTATCTGGCACTTGTAATACCGAAGCTGGATTCTTATTGCGGAAACATTGTAAGAGAGATATTAAAGGCCGCAGAAAATTATAATTATCATGTTGTAGTGAAGTATTCCGATGGAGTTAGTGAAACGGAAGAGCAGATTCTATCGGAAATATCAAAGGTACCGGAAATTATGGGAGTTATTTTATTTCCCAGTGATAATAACACCTGCGGCATTGAGCTTCTGAGCTACAAGGTGCATAACTACCCCATTGTAATCGTTGACAGGGTATATAAGGAAGTTGAATTTGACAGTATATGCCATGACAATTATCAAGGGGCTAAAGATGCGGTAAGCTACCTTATCCGAAAAGGGCATTCTAAAATCGGATTCATATCGAAGAGCATCTCAAATGTAACCAGCCGTGAGGAACGTTATCAGGGGTATATGGCAGCTATGATGGAAGCAAACAAGCGCATCAGGATTGAAAGTGTCCAGACGAACGACAATATGGTGTTAGTTAATGTGCTGAAAGAATATCTGGTGAACAATGATAGCCTGACGGCAGTATTCTGCTCGGATGATTATATTGCGGTATATCTCTATTATGCGGCAGGAGAGCTTGGCAAGGCTGTGCCCGGAGATTTGTCCATTATGGGATTTACGGATAATAATATATTAAACTATATCCCTTTAAAAATGACGACCGTTAAGCAGCCGGTGGAAGAATTGGGTACCCAGGCAGTAGAAGTTCTGATGGATAAAATTGCGGACAGCAGCAGAGCCCCCAGAACTATCCGGATAAAAACAGAAATCATAGAACGTGACAGTGTAAAAGATATAAGCGCAATGTAATAAAGATAGTAAGGTTTAATATAACTTTGAATGAAATCAGTCCTGGCAAAAACCGCAGGGCTGATTTTTTGTATATATTTCATAATTTTATATTGACAATTCTAATATTATAGCATAATATATACATATCAAGTAATATATATTAAATATCAACTGATATAATATATCACAAAACAATATAATTGCATACAAGGAGACTTAATATGCCATATCCTATGAAGGAGATAAGGCTCAATTTGAATAGCACTCTAAGTGCCATTGAGAGAGCAATCTACAAAAAACTGCAATCTTTAAAAATTACTGTGTGGAAAACCTCTGAACCGGTCTCCTTTGAACAACGTTACAGCGGAGAAATGAAAAGTCTCACTATCGGAGACAGCTGGGGAGATATCTGGGATTGTGCCTGGTTTCGTTTTGAAGGAAAGGTACCTCAGGCTGCCGCGGAGAAAAAGGTAGTGCTTCTGATTGATATCAGTGGGGAAGCCTGCTTATTTAATGAAGAGGGGTGCCCGGTTCAGGGGTTGACCAATGTCAGTTCGGAATTTGACTTAAGCCTCGGGAAACCGGGAAAAAGAGTAGTGGAGATAACGGATTCCGCCCGGGGCGGAGAAATTATTGACCTGTGGGCTGATGCAGGCTGCAACGACCTTTTTGGAAAATATCAGGACCACGGACGCCTGATAGAAGCAGATATAGCTATATGCAGCAAAGTAATGAAAGCGCTGTACTACGATTTTGAAGTACTGCTGGACTTAATAGATAATCTGCCTGAAAACAGCGCGAGAGTACATAGTATCATACATTCTTTAAATAATGCGTCCCTGGTCCTTAATGACTATACCGATGAAGAAGCGGGACAGGCAAGAGAGATTCTGGCTGCCGAACTTAATAAAAAAGGCGGTGATGCCGCTCTCTCAGTCAGTGCCATAGGCCATGCTCATATAGATCTTGCGTGGCTGTGGCCAATCAGGGAAACAAAGAGAAAGGCAGCCAGGACCTTTTCCACAGCTCTTAATATGCTGGACAGATATAAAGATTATGTATTTGGTGCCAGCCAGCCCCAACTGTATCAGTGGGTGAAAGAGGACTATCCTGCATTGTATGAAAAAATAAAGGACAAAGTAAGGGAAGGACGTTGGGAAGTTCAAGGAGCCATGTGGGTGGAGGCGGATACCAATCTTTCCGGAGGGGAAGCACTGGTCAGGCAGATTCTGTACGGAAAACGGTATTTCAAGCAGGAATTTGGCCAGGATATCAGAGTTTTGTGGCTTCCGGATGTATTCGGTTATTCCGGTGCCTTACCCCAGCTATTGAAAAAATCAGGGGTTGATTACTTTATGACCATTAAGTTATCCTGGAACACTTATAATAAGTTCCCCCACCATACCTTTTTATGGTCCGGAATTGACGGAAGTGAGGTTCTGGCTCACATGCCTCCGGAGGGAACCTATAATTCCGCAGCATTGCCAACTTCAATCCATAAAGCGGAAACGGAATATTTTGATAAGGGTGCTGCGGCAGAATGCATGATGCTCTTTGGCATAGGAGATGGGGGCGGCGGTCCGGGAGAAGAGCACCTTGAAAGGCTTGAGAGAGAGCATAACCTTGAGGGGCTGATGCCCGTTAAGCAAGAGTACGGTATAGAGTTCTTTGACAAGCTGTCCGAAAAACGCGGGAATTATCATAAATGGCACGGGGAACTCTATCTGGAGAAGCATCAGGGTACCTATACTTCCCAGGCTAAAAATAAGCGCTGTAACAGGAAACTGGAAATTCTGCTGCGGGAACTGGAATTTGTGTCGGTAATGGCACAGCATAGAAAGGGTTACCATTATCCCGCAGAGCAGATTGAACGAATATGGAAGGAAGTGCTCTTATACCAGTTCCATGACATCCTGCCGGGCTCGTCCATACACAGGGTGTATGAAGAATCTGTTCAACGTTATGCAGCTCTTGAGAAGGATATAAAGGAATTATTGCAGGAAGCCTGCCGGCAGTTTGGGCAGTCAGCATCCTTTGTAATCAATACCTTGTCATGGAGAAGAAGGGAATGGATACAGCTTGAGGGACGTTACATAAAAGTTGAAGCACAGCCCATGGGCTTTACTGCACTAAGCACAGATACCTGCTGTGAGGAAGAAGAGGTATTTTTAAGTCTGAAGGCAGCAAAGAACAGTCTGGAGAATGAAATTCTCCTGGTGCAGTTCAAAGAGGATGGTTCCATCCAATCAATTTATGATAAAGAAATGAAACGGGAACTCTTAGAGCCTGACTGCCCTGGCAATGTATTAAGGGTCTATCATGATACCGGTGATGCCTGGGATTTCTCCATACAATACAGGCAAAGGGAAGCACAGCCCTTTACTCTTATAGAAGCCGGTGCATCGGTGAACGGACCAAAAGCAGAGATAGTTCAGGTATACCGGTTCGGAGCCTCACAGATAGAGCAGAAAATCCTTCTTATGGAAGGCAGCCGCAGACTGGATTTTGTTACAAAAGCAGACTGGAAGGAGAGCAATAAGATGTTGCGGACTTCCTTTTCGCTGCAGCTAAAAGCCCTGGAAGCCAGCTGTGATATTCAATTCGGTTCCGTAAAACGTCCTACTCACAGCAATACGGGAATTGATATGGCAAGGTATGAGGTATGTGCTCACAAGTGGGTGGACTTATCAGAAGCAGACTATGGCGTTGCACTCTTAAACGATTGCAAATACGGCTATTGTCTGAAGGAAAACACTCTGGACCTTAATCTCCTGCGAAGCCCCGGATATCCCGATGAGAACGCAGACCGGGGAGTTCATGAATTTACCTACAGTCTGTATCCCCATAAAGGGAATGCGGCATCGGGAATGGTAACCCAGGCGGCCTATGAACTAAATATGCCTCTGAGGGTACATACCGGGAACAATACCTGCAATTCCAGGAATGAGGATTTTAGCTTTGTTCAGACAGATAATAGAAATATTATAGTGGAAGCCATTAAAAAGGCAGAGGACAGCAGCCATATCATCCTGAGGGCATATGAATGCCAGGGTACTTCTGCTGATGTGGTAATCAGTTTCAGCCAGCCCCCAAAACAGGTGGTGCTGACGGACCTTATGGAACAAGAGATAATGCCTCTTGAATTGTGTGGATGTGAAGTGAATATGAAGTTTAAGCCCTTCGAAATCCATACATTAAAGATAGAATACTAAAACGTGACAGCAGACCGTCATGCTGTCATAGGAAGAATTTAAAGTGAAAGAAAGGAGGATAGTATGAATTATTGAAAGACATAATTCATACACAAGATTGTGCCTGCGAAATCCTCGGCACAATCTTGAGGCGTGTTGGAAAAGGCATGGATGGTAGTATGAATTATTGAAAGGCATAATTCATACACAAGATTATGCCTGCGAAATCCTCGGCACAATCTTGAGGCGCGTTGGAAAAGGCGTGGTTGTTAGTATGAATTATTGAAAAAAGTTATGAGAGTTAAAAAGAGGAGAAGGTTTGACGGAATAAAATTATGAATAGGAGTCAAAGTTATGAAAAAATGGCTTGTTGCAGTATTAATATGTATTATGGTCTTTATGATGACTGCGTGCGGGGCACAGTCCAAAAATGAACCGACGGGAGGCAACAATTCTGGCGGAGCTTCCGCAGAACCCACAAAAAAAGCTTCCACTGAGAAAATTCATCTGATTGCACCGAAGGTTGGTCTGACAGAAGAACAGATTCAGCTTGCGAAAGACAATGCGGCAAAAGAGAACAGAGAGTTAACACCTGCCGACCAGTTTTACATAGGAGTTACCCAGAAAATTGCAGAAGAATATCCTAATTATGATATGGAATATGTGGATTGGGGATGGGCTGAGACACTGGATCAAAAGCAGCGTTCCCTGATCCTGTCAGGTAATGCTCCAAGTATCGTCGCAGGTGAGACCTTTATGCCTGTGTATGCATCCTCCGGAATGCTCGAGCCTTTGCCTCAGGATATCGTAGATAAGGTGAATCCTTCCTTCCTTATAAATGATTCTCAGGGAAGACCTGTATCAGTAGCTTATAAATCATCTGTATTTCTTTTATTTTATAATAAAACTCTTCTGAAGAATGCGGGTCTTGATCCGGAGAATCCCCCGAAGACCTGGGATGAATGGAAGAAAATGTCCGATGCTGTTACAGCCAGCGGTAAAGGTGAAATATACGGCGGCGGTGTTCCCTCCTTCCCTCATGCAGGAGGAGCCCTTCGTGCAACACCTTTCTTCCGTCAGATGGGAGTTGATTTTGGCGGAGGTTCATCTATTAACTTAACAGATCCGAAGCTTCAGGAGACTTTGCAGTTTATAAGAGATATGAATGCGAACTTCCCTGCCGGACTTGGCAATAACAGTGACGAAGGACCTCTCTGGAGCCAGTTCCAGGATAAAGACAAAGGAACTATTGCTTTTGCTGTAAACGGTTCCTGGCAGAAAGGTGCATTAATTGATAACGGATACGATTGGGGCGTTACAGCACTTCCTCTGCCGGAAGGCGGCGTAACCGGAAACTGTATGGTAGGTGCAGTATATGTTGGTGTTCCCACTACAGCGGAACATAAAGAAGACTGCTTTAACCTTATCCGTGTTCTTCTGGATGATGAGCTTCAAAAGAACTGGTTACATGAAGGTACACCTTCGGCATTGAATATCTATATCGACAGCAGTGCGGAATATCCTGATGATGTAACCTTGCAGGCAGCAGCCGAAGCATTAAAGAGCGGTACCGTTAAAGGACTGACAACCTTTGATAAGAATGATGCCCAGATTTGGGAAATCATTGATACCAAAGTTCTTGCACGTACTACTATGACCAACGATTCCATTGAAACAATCTGTAAGGAAGCGCAGGCCGAAATAGAAAATCTGCTGAAATAATCATCTTCAGGCTTAATATGGTGGGTGGTCATCCACCTGCCATATTTTTAAGCGGTAAATAAACCGGGTTCTCATTTTAACGATTCGTTTATATATCTGACATACTGAATATCAGTTACATTACTTAGGGGGTGCCAAAATGGAAGCAGTCGGCAGAAGAGAACGTACGATGACCAGAAAGCAGCGGCAGAGCCGCAGAGCTTATGCTGTTATCCTGCCGTTTTTTATATACATAGCAATATGGAGCTTATTGCCATTAGTGATAGGACTACTGCTGGGATTTACTGATTTTAACGCATTGAATGGCTTACCGAAATGGGTCGGGCTAAAGAATTTCAAGACATTTTTTTCAACCAAGGATTATCTCGTATTACTGGGAAGACAAATATGGATGGGCAGCCTGTGCCTTGTTGCAAATGTAGTGCTTTCCTTTATGCTGGCACTGGCCTTAAATATCAAACATCCGCTGCGGGGTTTTTTCCGTACTTCCGTATACATACCGAACATAGCAGCAGCGGCAATAACATCCGGTGTATTTATTGCATTATTGAATCCGTTTAACGGCGGGATAAACATGTTCTTCAAATCCGTCGGGATGGATCCGATTATCTGGAATTACAGCCAATTCTGGATGGTATTCTGGATTATTGTTTTCTTTGTATGGCGCTCTGCCGGACCGGCGGCCATTATCTGGCTGGGAGGCCTTCAATCCATCGATCCATCCCTTTACGAAGCGGCAAAGGTGGACGGTGCCGGCAGACTGCAGCAGATACGCTATATTACCATACCCGGACTTCGCTTCATCTCGGCTTATATTCTTCTTACCGGACTGATTGGTGTCATGCAGATGTTCGATGTTGTCATGCTGATTTCCCACGGCAATCCCTATGGAAAGACGGATGTCCTGATGTACCGCATCTACAGGGATGGAGTCGTTAGTTTTAATATGGGAATGGCAGGTGCTTCCTCGACAGTACTTGGACTTGTTACGGTGGTCATTGCATTTTTTGTATTTATGGTCATATCGAAAGGAGATAATAATGAATAAAGCACTGCGCAGTATTCTGAAAATAGCTTGGATAACGGGCATGATAGTTCTTGTCCTTTTTATGCTTTATCCCTTTATTTACTCTTTTCTGGGGGCCCTTAATAACAAATCTGACTTTGCGAACATGGGAACCCTGCTGCCTATCCCTAAAAAGGTGGAGTTTAATAATTTTACATATGCTTTCAGTAAAACAGGTATTCCGCCTCTGCTGAATACATTTTACCGCACGGCGTGGTATACCTTCTGGAATGTGCTGGTAGCCATATTGATTGGATATGTAATGGCGAGGTATGAATTCAAGGGTAAGAAAGTCTTTCTTGTATTCATCATTTGCTCTCAGGTAGTACCCAGTGTACTGACAATGATCCCTTCTTTCGTTATGATGTCTAAGATACCATTCATGGGAGGTAACAACTGGATGGGCATGGGAGGACACGGACTTATTAATAATCCACTGGTACTCTATCTGCCTTTTGGATGGGGAGTTCTTTTATGGGTATTCCTGTTTATGCAGTCCATGAAATCATTGCCCAAGGATTTTGAAGAAGCTGCCGAGATTGACGGCTGCAATTTCAGGCTTACTCTTACCCGGGTAGTCCTGCCCATGCAAAAGCCAATTCTTGCGGTAATAGCGGCAAACACAGCTCTTGGTACCTGGAACGATTGGTTTACTCCCTTCATGTATATCAACCGGATTAAGGATTCCACTTTGCCGGCCTATATCGGTATGCTGGCAACTTCCCTGCAGGAAATGAGCGGGGACAGGGACTTCCCAAAACTCTTTGGATTGTCCTGCGTATCCATTATTCCACCGCTGCTGATATTTCTCTTTTTCCAGAAATATATCATCCAGGGTATTGCATCCGCCGGTATTAAAGGATAAGGGATTTATGACAACCGCTGCGCATGGTTCCATAATCCTGAGACTTTCAGCAGAACTCTCCGGTTGGAAGTTTGTATTGCCGGTGAAAGCGCAGCATTATCAGAGCAACAATGACAACTGGGTACTACATAATTACATAAGATATTGACATTTGAGGATTGCATAAGTACATAGTGACGATGACAATGGAGTATTGCATAATTACACAGTGAATTTTAAATATTTCAAGGAGGATGGTTCTATGAAACCAATCAAAAAAGTCAGTTGGATTCTTGTACTTAGTTTACTCGTTTCTTTATTCATGAATGATGTATCTTCTTTGGCGGCAGTGAATTGGCCGTCTAACCAGTTCCTGCCCTCTCTTTCTGCGCCGGCATCCACCCTGGACATGATCAGCACGGAAACCAATAAGACGTATGAAGCTGAAGGCACCGGAGTAGCTCATGGAACAGGGCATAATGATGGGGATGGATGGCTGTGCCAGACGGGAATTGATGCCCCTAACCAGCATATGATCTACGGACCCTATGATACCAGTATCCCGGCAGGAGCAGGTACGGCGGTCTTTAAGATTAAGATCGACAATAATACGGCAGATAACCTGCCGCAGGTCCGCATTGATGTATATGATGCCACTACAGGTACTTCACTGGCTGCCCAGGATATCACAAGGCAGCAGTTTACCACAGCCAGTAAATATCAGGAATTTAGCCTGCCCTATAACAACCCTGTGGCAGGCCATTCCCTGGAATTCAGGGTCTATTGGTATGGCGGAGCCTACATTAAAGTTGATTGGATAACGTGCACCCCCAAGGGATGGAGTGAAGATGCAGTACTCTTTACTACCTTAAAAGGGCTTGTAAATAAGACTCAGCCGCGTATCTATACCTACGATACCAATACGGTCAATGGGGAAGGAAAGTATACCTGGTTAAACAGCCTTAATCTCAACTATAATCAGGTATCCGATAAGATGTCAATGATTACAAAATACCGGAGTGAGATAGGCGGTATCATTGTATATGATGAGAATTACCCGGATACCATCAATCTGGCTACTACCATGGCAGGAAGTAAAAATGCCATCGTTGCTGCGCCTTCACAGGTGGCAGCCCTTACTGCAGCTCCCTACAATCTTCCCATCCTTGCAGATCTGCGCGGTCAATTCAGCAGTAAGCTCCAGATATATCAATATCTTTATAATAATTACTGGTCCTTGTCAACGCACCGGGTGCTGATTGGTCTAAATCCTGATGCCCACAAAGGCACCATACGGGATTATGCCGTTGCTATAGGAGCGGCAGTTATCTGGCTGGATCCGAATGTTTCCGCGGAGAATACCCTGTTACGCAGCTTCTTATCCTCTATGCCCGCAGGTTCTGCCTATATGGGCTGGTGGACGGATGAGGGAGCAGGTGTAATGCTGGCATCGGAATACAGCATCTCCACCGTAGCAAGTGACTGGTCAACGAATCTGTCCGTTTTTGCCGGAATGTCCAGGACTGTAAATGTAAAGCCTGTACCTGCAAAACCGACTTTGCAGAATAAGATTTATCTGACCTTTATAATGAGTGACGGTGACAACTTACAGTATATGGAGCATAAGATGAAGCAGCACTGGGATAATCCTGACCGCGGAAGCGTACCCATCGGCTGGACCGTATCACCGGCGGTACTGGATGCTGCTCCTGCCCTGCTTAATTATTACTATAATACCGCAACGGCAAATGACTGCTTTATCAGCGGACCTTCGGGAGTAGGGTATACTTATCCCAATTACTGGCCGAGTCAAACGGGACTGGATAATTTTGCGAAGATGACAGAGGATTACTGTAAGCGTGCTGGACTCAGAGTCATAACTATCTGGAATACGATTACCGGTGGTATCAATACGAATGTAGGCGAGAGCTTTGCAAATAATGCACCTTCCTTACTTGGGCTGACAGCCATGAACGGACCTGGCGGACAGATTGATATCTATAATTATAAGCTGCCTTCCCAAAGATTGAATGCAACTTATTGCTATGACCAGGCTTCCCTGCAAATGGAGGTTAATAACGCCATTGCCAATTGGAATGGCACATCACCCAGATTTGTAGCAATACAATGTGAACCCTGGGATGTTACCCCTACCATGATCAAAAATGTAGCAAGTACACTTAATTCTAATGTTCAGGTAGTAAGAACCGATAATTATTTCCAGCTTATCAGGGAATCCAAAGGTCTGACGGTAAATCCCCCTGTAACTCCTCTGTACTCAGATGATTTCAACGACGG
Source organism: Bacillota bacterium (assembly GCA_023450835.1). Taxonomy (GTDB): domain Bacteria; phylum Bacillota; class Clostridia; order Lachnospirales; family Lachnospiraceae; genus Anaerocolumna. Next base: position 78,708 of record JAEXGM010000097.1, read on the forward strand.
AAATGCAAACGGCTGGACTACTTACGGAGGAACCTGGGCAGTGCAAAGCGGTGAATACAGTACGGAAGCAGGCGATGGTGTGAAAGCTGTTGCAGACGGAACAAATTTCACTAATTTTACCTATGAAGCAGATATTAAGGTCAGTTCCGGTACGGGCAATAACAATGCCGGGCTGTTATTCAGGGCAAGCAATCCCAGTGTGGGTGCGGACAATTACCGTGGATATTATGTAGGCTTAAGCGCCAGCGGGGACTATATACAGCTTGGTAAGGCAAATAATAACTGGACAGAGCTTAGCAAGGTTGCCATGACAATAGATGCAGATGCAGCCTATCATCTGAAAGTCGTTGCCTCAGGGACATCCATAAAGATATATGTAAATGATATGAGTACTCCAAAAATCAGTGTTACGGATTCGACTTATACCTCCGGTGCAATTGGAGTTCGAAACTATAACGTCCATGCGCATTTTGACAATATTCTGATTTACTGATAAAAGCACCTGAATAGAACAAAAAGTGCCGGGGAATGTGTAAAGATTACACATTTTCCGGCACTTTTTTGCGTGGGGGAATTTCCTGTTTTCATTGAAATTATTGCATTATCTTGATATACTGAACTTGATTTTGTTAAACTAAATATTTTGAATTCAGATGGGGAAATACCAAGGCAGTATAAAGGTCTTTGACCCGGTCTACAGGAAGAAAAGCTCAAAAAAGGTCGTGGGAGCCCCTTGATGGAAGGAAGAAGTGCTGTGGAAATTGTAAGAGTAAAGCAGATAAGTGAAAGCCTGTATATGTTGAACGAACATTTGACGGAAACAATTAGTATGACCATGATGCTGGTTGTCGGGAAAGAGCGTGGGGCTATCATTGATACCGGTTATGGTTTGAGCGGTGATTTGTCAGAAGCTATTAAACGGATTACCTCAAAGCCCGTTATCTGCCTGCTGACCCATAGCGATCCGGATCATGCAGGGGGAGCAGCTTTGTTTGATAATATTTATATGAGTAATAAAGAGCAGAGGTTATTGGAGGGAGGTTCTATCAATCCCTTTGTCCGGTATCAGACTGCGAAATCCTTTATAAAAGACAAAGAGACTATCCGGTATATAAAAACTAATATGGTAAAGGCTAAAACCTTTCATTATACCAATGTCAAAGATGGTGACATGTTTGACTTAGGCGGATGTGTTTTAGAGGCCATTTCTTTTCCGGGACATACGGAGGGAAGTATGTGCTTCTTCAATAGACAAGAGAATTATTGTGTGGTAGGGGATGCGGTGGCAAATGTGAATTCTCCTGTATTGTTCTTTGATAAATGCCTTCCCCTTGAGGTTTATAAACACAATTTAATAAAATTTTCAGAACGTGTAGGTCATGATTGTGACCTTTATGCCGGACATAGTCAGGAGGCATTGCCTAAAACTATTATTTCAGAGATCTTAATTCTATGCGATGAAATTTTGGCAGGCAATACAAAGGATGATGTTCCCTATACCCCTCCATTTATGTTACCGCCGCCAAAGGATGCGGGCATAATCAGGAGGATAATGGGAACCATAGGCAACAAAATTGCTTCAAAGAAATTAATAAACGGAGCCGTGCCAATGGAGCACAAACATCCGGGGTATGTTACCAGCATTAAATATAATCAAAAAAAGATTTATTCATGATGCCATTAAAAAAATGCATACGTAAATGGATATGAAGAAATCTATGAGCGTGAATAGGAGTTCAAGGATTGGAGACTTAATATGGGTAATGTGGAAATATTTGATAGAATGGCTAATGGATATGATATTCCCGAAAGAATTCAAATTGCAAAGATTGCAGCCGATGCTATCCGTGCTGATTTGATTGATGCCAAGAGCAAGAAAGCGATTGATTTTGGATGCGGAACCGGTCTCGTTGGAATGAATCTGATGAACGAATTCAATTCTGTTCTTTTTATGGATTCCTCTCAGAATATGATTGACCAGATAAAGCAAAAGATTGACAGGGATGATATCCGGAACGCAGACACCTTGTGTTTTGATCTTGAGAAAGATAAATCAACGGATTTACACGCGGACTATATTTTTATGGCACAGGTACTGCTGCATATTAAAGAGGTTGATTTCGTCCTGTCGAGACTTTATGAAGTGCTGAATCCAGGTGGACATCTGCTAATTGTGGATTTTAATAAAAATGAAGAAATCAGCTCCGATATGGTTCATAACGGTTTTGACCAGACAGAGCTGACAGAGGTTATTCGGAAAATAGGCTATCAGGAAATTCAGTGGAAAACTTTTTATTCCGGAAGCAAAATATTTATGAACCAAGACGCATCTATGTTTATATTGGATGCCATGAAATAAACCCAGGCAAAACGAAAAAACCAGGACTTAGGAAGGTAAGAAGGCTAGAATGACTCATTCAAATATATATGAGAAAATTTATGAAGTAGTAGCAAATATTCCCGAGGGTAGGGTTGCCTCTTACGGGCAGGTTGCCTGGATGGCCGGGCACCCCGGTGCACACCGGGTAGTTGGCTACGCAATGAGCAGAGTTCCTGGAGGGTTGAATCTCCCCTGCCATAGAGTGGTGAATAAAGCAGGCGAAATGGCGCCTTTTCATGTCTTTGGAGGAGAAGGATTCCAGCGTTCTTTACTTGAACAGGAGGGAGTTACCTTTTTAAAGAACGGACGTATTGATATGAAAAAATGTCAATGGAATATTTTCGAATCGGAAGAGAATTCGTAGGAATAAGTATTTGTAAAACAGAAGAGTATCTTGAAAGGCGGATAAAGGTTTTGGACCAAAACAACGTAAGCAATGACAAATTGATGAAAATTATTACTGTACAGACTGAAATAGTTCAGCAGGGAGTAGATTTAAGTGCCATTATGGATTTAGTGACCCAAAGAAGCCAGGAGATTACCAATGCCGATGGTGCATCTATTGAGCTAATCGAGAAAACAGAACTTGTCTATAGCGCAGCCTCCGGAATTGCTGAAAAATTTCTGGGACTTCGGCTAAATATTGAAAATAGCCTTTCGGGAGAATGTATAAGAGACAGAATACCATTAATCAGTAATGATATAGAAACCGACGATCGGGTCAACAAAGAGGCATGCAGGAAAATTGGCCTTAATTCTATGATAGTAGTTCCGTTGATTTATATAAATGATGTGGTTGGTATAATTAAGGTCCTTTCCGGGAAGCCGGGGCATTTTAACGAGGAAGACATAAAGATTCTCGAGCTTATGTCGGGACTTATTGCAGCGGCAATGTTTAATGCGATGAAAAATGATGAAAGTGAACTGTTCCATAAAGCCACTCATGACAGTCTGACCGGTATATCCAACCGTTCCATATTTTATGACCATTTGCGTCAGAAGCTGTCAAAAGCTATGAAGAAATCGGAGTGTTTTGGGATTATTTCTCTTGACATGGATGGGTTGAAAGAAATCAACGACAATTACGGACATCGGGCCGGTGACGCTGCGATAAAAGAGCTTGCGCTGCGAATTAGCGGAGCCTTGGGTGAAGCTGATACGGTCTCCAGACTTGGAGGAGATGAATTCGGAATCATAGCGGAAAGTATATCAGATCAAAATGATATCAGATTATTGATTCGGCGGATGGATTCTGAAATTACAAAGCCATTTGAATTCGAAGAGAATAAAATCAATCTTAAAGCCAGTATAGGATATGCTTTATTTAGTGAAGACGGTATCGAAATGGAAGTCTTAATTGAGAAAGCGGACAAGTCCATGTATGAAGCAAAAAGAGAACGAAAAGGGACAGGGAAGGTACGGTGATTAGATAAAATTGTCTTGCTTCCCAAGCTATATTTTGGTATAATAAAATAGTATCTCAAGGGCATTCCTGAAAATCGGGAGTGCTTTTCTTGTATTTTTTACAAAAGCAGATATTGTTAAAATAAAAGGAACAACCCTATGGAATGGATAAAGGAAGGATTAAAACTTTTAATAAGTCGTTCGGACAAAGAACAAAAGGAATTCGAGAAATATAACAGTTTACTCGTTCTTAGCAGAATCCGGCTGATATCTTTTGCCACAATTTTCCTGTCTGTATTTTGGGCTTACATGGATTGGGTAATCATTAATAAAGGTGCCGGCAGAACTTATACAACAACACTTCTTGTTATGCACATAATAAGTGAGGCTGCATCGGTAGCCTTCCTGATCTTTTATCATCAGGTAACCGTGAAAGAAAAGAAGAATTACCGAAATATTCTGTTGGTTTTAAAAATATATGTTTTTTTATATATTCTTTTTGGGGCCTTGTCCTCCATAAACAGTCAAAGATATACCGGAAATATCTATACATATATTATACTATTATTAATTGCAGCGGTTGCTTTTACTCTAAAGCCATCCTTTATGCTTTGGGCATTCGGAGTAAACCATACCGTTTTCTTTGTAGGGCTTGGCATACTTTGTAAGGATGCGGATCAGTTCCTTACAAAGATGGTAAATGCCACAGTCTTTGCAGGAGCCGCATATTTGCTCGGCTTCATCTTTTACCGTCACAGGATGCTGGAATATCTTTATCAAAAGCAGCTCAAGGAAAATGAAGAAAATTTCAAAAAGCTCTTTTATATGAGTCCCTATCCTGTATTTATTACAAGACTGAAAGATGGTAAGATTATTGAGGCCAGTGAAAGAGCATGCACTCTGATGGAGATTGATGCTAAGGGTCTGGAGGGCTTTGACAGCGCAGACTGGAATATTAAGAATGAAAGTCTCTTGGCTTTATGGGATGAATTAGAGGAGCATAATAGCATTTACGACCGAATAGTAGAGTATAATTTTAAAGGCAAGCAGATGTGGGTTACGGCAAATTATGAATTAATTGACTATCGCGGGGAAAAGTGCGCATTAACGGGAATTATGGACATAACAGAGATAAGGAAAGCGGAGGAGGAATTGTCCCACTATGCTTTTATAGATTCTTTAACAGGCATACTGAACAGGAGAATGGGCTTAAAGAAATTAGAAGAACTCATAGAGGAAGCCCGGGAAAATTCTTTGGAATTTGTGCTTTGCTTTCTGGATATAAATGATTTAAAATATGTTAATGATACTTATGGTCACGGCGAAGGAGACAGGTATATTCTGACTTTTTGCGATATCATTAAAGACACGCTGGAAGAGGAAGATATCTTTTTCAGAATGGGCGGTGATGAGTTTATCATCGTATTCAAGAATAAAAATAAATACCAGGCCGAAAATGTCTGGAATGAGCTTGTGGTAAGATTCGATGAAAAAAATCTGCAAAGAGAGTTTGCCTATGACATTGTGGTAAGCCATGGATTGTTTTATTATCGCACCGGAATGGATATCAATCTGGATGAGATGATTGAAAAAGCGGATAAATTAATGTATAAAGAAAAACAAAATTTAAAAAGAAATATGAAATAAAAAGATTAAATTAAGATAGAAGCACTCAGGGGAGGTATCGGGATTCATAATTTCGATACCTTTTACAACAATCTTGACTATCGGAGGAATTTATGGAAGGACATGTGTCTCAGGAGAAATCCTATATGAAGGTAATTGATTTCATAAAAAAGCAAATACGCAGCGGCGAACTCACAATCGGCGGTAAACTGCCTGCGGAAAGGGAGCTTTCTGAAATATTAGGAATAAGCCGTAATTCTGTACGAGAAGCGATCCGCAGTCTGGATATTATGGGCGTTATATCAAGCCAGCAGGGGGCCGGTAATTTCTTGATCGGTAATTTTGAAAATAATCTGGTGGAATCTCTGTCCATGATGTTCTTACTGAATCAGATTGATTATAAGCAAATCAGCCAGCTGCGCAGGGCTCTTGAGATGGAAGCTTTGATGCTTGCCATCGATAATATTACGGAGGAAGAAATAGAGACACTTAAAAAAGTTATCTTCCAACTAGAAAAAGAAACCGAAGAAAACAATGTTATTCTGGATAAAAAAATGCATTATAATATTGCCCTGGCCTCAAAGAATACTCTGATAATCAATGTCCTGGAAGCTCTTTCGGAAGTCCTTGATAAGTTCATTGTAGATTTGAGAAGGGAAATCTTAAGTGAGGATGCCAGCAAGAAGATTCTTATGGAAGCTCATAATGGAATGATTGAAAGCTTAATCACAAAAGATAAAAATCTTGCTTATGAATCAATTAACAAACATTTTGGCGTTATTGACGAAAAACTCGATAAAAATAGCGATGAAATAGTGCTAAAAGAACTATAAATGAAAAAATGCACAAAGTACTTGTTAAAAAAATGACGTTTGTTGACATATGTGCTGTACGCAGATATAATTAAATTACAAAGTGGTCCTACCAATTCAGAAGGTATTGGTAGAAAATAGGTGTAGTAAAACAAACTGTTTTGCAGCACCTTTTTTTTGGAAATAAAATTGGTAGGACCAATTTAAAATCATTCACAGAATGGAGAAGAGTATGAAGATGATTTTTGATTTTATTTTGGCATTATTACCTATTATCTGGTTAATAATTGCTCTGACCGCTTTAAAAATTCCGGGTTTTAAAGCATGTTCCATTGCATTGGCGATTGCCTATGTACTTGCCGTATTCGTATGGCATATGCCGTTTACCGATAGTCTGCGTGCAGTTGCAGAAGGGGCTGCCCTTGCACTATGGCCTATCATTATTGTTATTATTGCAGCCATCTTTACTTATAATGTCTGTGTCGCCACCGGCAAAATGGAGGTAATCAAAAAAATGCTGGCTGGCGTGACAAGAGATAAAAGAATTTTAGTACTTATCATAGCATGGGGTTTCGGCGGTTTTATGGAAGGAATGGCAGGGTTTGGAACTGCTGTAGCCATACCTGCCAGTATGCTCTGGGGATTGGGATTTGACCCGGTATTTGCGGCTATTGTCTGCCTTATTGCTAATGCAACACCGACAGCTTTTGGTTCCATTGGTATACCCACCACAACATTAGCTAAGATTACCGGCCTTAATGTAATTGGTCTTTCCACCAATACGGTTATTCTCCTGGCAGCACTTATTCTGCTGACTCCTTTTGTTTTAGTAATGTTAACCGGAAAAGGCAAAAAAGGCCTGAAAGGTATTGTATTTATCACTTTCATATCAGGAGCAGCCTTCCTGATACCGGAATACCTGGTTGCAAGATATCTGGGAGCTGAACTTCCGGTAGTTATCGGCTCTGTCTGCTCTATGGCAGCTACTGTTTTAGCAGCCAAATTCCTTGGCAAAAAGAAAGTTGAAAAAGAATATCTCCTGGAAGGAAAGAATGAAGAAAAAACATCTTTAAAAGAAGCCTTAGTGGCCTGGAGTCCATTTATCCTGATTTTTATATTCCTCCTTGGAACTTCTAAATTAGTAGCACCTTTTAATGAACTCCTCGCAACCGTCAAAACAACTGTTAGTATTTACACAGGAAAGGGTGGTTCTCCTTATACTTTTTCCTGGCTGGCAACACCGGGACTTTGGATTATTCTCGCAGCTTTTATCGGAGGAAAAATACAGGGAATAGGTTTCAAGGAAATGCTTGTTATCCTGAAAAAAACAATCCTGCAGATGATGAAGACAGTTATCACTATTATTGCCATTATGGCCACTGCTAAGCTTATGGGATACAGCGGTATGATTGCTTCCATCTCGCTTGTGTTTGTTACCTATACCGGTCCTTTTTATCCTTTATTTGCACCTTTCTTAGGCTCTATCGGAACCTTTGTAACCGGAAGCGGTACTTCTTCCAGTGTACTATTCGGAGGACTGCAGGCAGAGACCTCTACGGCATTGGGATTAAATCAGGCCTGGATTACTGCTTCCAACACGGCGGGTGCAGTTATGGGAAAAATGATTTCCCCTCAAAGTATCGCCGTTGCAGTAGCTGCCGTTAAACTGGAAGGAAAAGAAAACAAACTCTTAAGAGGAACTATTTATTACTACGTTCTGTTCATTGTTATCGTAGGGATAATTACTTTTATTGGATCAAGATTCCTGATGTGACCGGACGTTTTATAACTGGTGAAAACGCAGGAAATAAAAAAGAAAAGATGGATTTGCCCTGAAGATGGGAGAGAAAGGAGTTAAGATATGAATATTTTAGTGTGTATCAAACAGGTGCCTGACAGTAATAAGGTGGAGGTGGATCCGGTTACCGGCGTATTAAAAAGGAACGGTGTGGAATCCAAAATGAATCCTTATGATCTGTATGCAATTGAAACAGCACTTCGTATAAAGGAGGAACAGGGCGGAAGCATTACTGCTTTAACCATGGGACCGAATCAGGCAGCAGGAATAATCAGAGAGGCTTTTGCCATGGGAGTGGACTATGGTGTTTTGATATCAGACAGGAAATTTGGCGGAGCGGATGTTTTAGCTACCAGCTATACCCTTTCTCAGGGAATAAGGAAGTCAGGAGATTATGATTTAATCCTGTGCGGAAAACAGACAACGGATGGAGACACAGCTCAGGTAGGCCCTGAAGTGGCAGAGTGGCTGGGAATTCCAAGTCTCTCCAATGTCTCAAAAATAGAGAAACTAAAAGAAGATTCCATGGTAGTAGAGATGGATATGACCCAGGAGATAGAAATAGCTGAAATTAAATACCCTTGCCTGCTGGCTGTTGATAAGGATATATTTATTCCCAGACTTCCCTCCTATGTGAGAAAGCAGGAGACAAAAGACAGAGAAATAAAAGTTATAACTCTGGCTGACTTGGAAGACAAAGAGGAAAAGCACTACGGCTTAAATGGTTCTCCGACACAGGTGCAGCGTATTTTTCCTCCGGAAGTAAATGACCACAGGGAAGTCTGGAACGGAGACGGCAGCGAGCTGACCGGCAGACTGATAAATAAGCTGAAAGAATTGAAATTCGCATAAGGAGGAGAAAAGGATGGCTAAGTTAATAATAAATCAGGAGAAAGTCGGCAATATCCAGGAGCTTATAAGTATTTGTCCTTTCGGAGCTTTGGAAGAAAAGGATAACAAACTTCAGATAAATGCAGCCTGTAAAATGTGTAAACTATGTGTGAAGAAAGGACCTCTGGGTGCAATTGAATACGTAGAAGAAGCGGTAGAAGCGGTAGATAAGGATAAATGGAAGGGAATTGCCGTATACGTTGACCATATGGACGGAGTTATACACCCGGTCACCTATGAATTAATCGGAAAAGCAAAGGAATTAGCAGAGAAAATCAATCATCCGGTCTATGCCGTTATGATGGGGCATCATATCGGGACACAGTGTGAAGAACTGCTCCATTATGAGGTTGACAAAGTATTTGTATATGATAAAGAGGAGTTGGGACGTTTTAAGATGGAACCCTACACAAGGGTCTTTGAAGACTTTGTGGAGAATATAAGACCTACGGCTATCCTGATGGGAGCCACAACAGTAGGCAGACAGCTGGCACCCAGACTGGCAGCAAGATTAAAGACCGGTCTGACAGCGGATTGTACCATACTGGATATCAATGATAACACAGATTTGGTACAGATAAGGCCGGCCTTTGGCGGCAATATCATGGCGCAGATACTGACACCGAATCACAGACCTCAGATGGCTACGGTTCGTTATAAGGTCATGAATGCACCGGAGAGGAAGGACATTACCAGGGGAGAGATTATTTCCTGCAATATTGATTCGAAGGAGTTAGTAAGTAAGGTCACTGTTCTGGATATCATTGAGAAGGAAAAGGAACAGTTCATTGAAGCTTCGGAAGTTCTTGTAGTAGCAGGCAGGGGTATTAAAAAAGAAGAGGATTTGGCGATGTTAAAAGAACTTGCCGAGCTTTTGGGCGGTCAGATAGCCTGTACCAGACCGGTCATGGAAGCCGGATGGCTGGAAGCAAAACGCCAGGTAGGCTTAAGCGGGCGTACGGTAAGGCCCAGATTAATCATTACCTGTGGAGTATCCGGTTCTGTTCAGTTTACGGCAGGTATGAATAATTCCGAGCAGATAATTGCTATCAACAAGGATGAAAATGCACCTATTTTTAAGACCGCACATTATTGTCTGGTAGGGGACTTATATGACATAATACCGGATTTAATCAGCAGGATAAAGGAAGGCAGGTCGGTAAGTGCCTAAAATCCCGTTTTCATGGAAGAAAGTTAAAATAAACATTGGTGCGCATGGAAAGCCTGAAGATGCAAAGCAGCAGGAATGGAGGAATGTATGAATTATAAAAGATTAGAACAGGAAGATTTAAATATCATCCGGTCAATTATAAAAGAGGAAGAAAGAATTCTTTATGGTGAGGAGATTAATGAAGAATATAGCCATGATGAATTAAGTGATACAGTCAGTTATCCGGACGTTGTGGTGAAGGTGATATCCACAGAAGAGGTCTCCGCAGTTATGAAATATGCCTATGAGAACAATATACCGGTTACTCCAAGAGGTTCCGGAACAGGTTTAGTAGGAGCCTCCGTAGCAATAGAACACGGCATTATGCTGGATACCAGTCTGATGAATCGTTTTCTGGAGCTGGATGAAAATAACCTTACCATTACGGTAGAGCCGGGAGTGCTGTTAATGGAGCTGGCGGCCTACGTTCAGGACAGAGATTTATTCTATCCTCCGGACCCGGGCGAAAAATCTGCGACCATAGGCGGTAATATCAGTACCAATGCCGGTGGTATGCGTGCCGTAAAATACGGTGTTACAAGAGATTATGTAAGAGGTCTTGAAGTAGTGCTTCCGGATGGAAAAGTTGTGGAATTCGGCGGTAAAGTGGTGAAAAACAGTACCGGATACGCCATGAAGGATCTGATGGTAGGTTCCGAAGGAACTTTGGGCATTATTACAAAAGCGACCTTAAAGCTGCTTCCTTTACCGAAAAAGGCTATCAGTCTTCTGATTCCTTTTCCGACTCTTGAAAAAGCTATCCGGACGGTACCTTTTATCATCAAATCCAAATCTATACCGACAGCAATTGAATTTATGCAAAGAGAAGTAATTCTGGATGCCGAAAAATACCTGGGAAAGAAATTCCCGGATAACAGTGCCGATGCATATCTCTTGCTTAAGTTTGACGGCAATTCCGCAGAAGAGATTGAGAAGGATTATGCCAATGTAGCTCAGATTTGTCTGGAGCAGGGAGCAATCGATATTTTGATATCTGATACCAATGAGAGAGAAGACTCCATATGGAAGGCCAGAGGAGCATTTTTGGAAGCTATCAAGGGCTCTACCACCTATATGGATGAAGTGGATGTAGTAGTTCCGAGAGGTTCCGTTAATGAGATGGTGGAATATATCCATGGACTATATAAAGAAGTAGATATTCGTATCAAGAGCTTTGGCCATGCAGGAGACGGTAATCTTCATGCCTATATTCTAAAGGATGAATTAAACCAGGAAGAATGGGAAGATAAGATGAAAGCGGCCATGGATAAGATATACGGAAAGGCCAGAGAGTTAAGCGGTCAGGTATCCGGTGAGCATGGTATCGGCTATGCCAAAAAATCATATCTTATGGAATCCATGGACCCGGCTACGGTAGAAATTATGAGAGGAATCAAAAGAGCCTTCGATCCTAAGAATATTTTAAATCCTCATAAAGTTTGTCAGATGTAAAAAACTGATTTCCTAATCACCATAAGGGGCAGCAGAAATGGGTCAAAGCCATTGATGCTGCCCTTTTACTATTTTGTTTTTAAGAAAGAAAAATTATTATTGAAATCGTATAATATAAATCATATAATATAGACTATATTATTTAAATTGCATAATATAAATCATGTCACTTACTGACAGGACATAACTTATTTTCTTTTCTTTTACATTTTTATCATTACTCCTTATACTAATTTTATAGAAATATTACAAAAATTTAGTTAAAAGGAGAGAATTTTTTATGGAAAAAGTGACTGTAATGGTAGTAAACGCTGTTGGATTGCATGCCAGACCGGCAAGTCTTCTTACCAAACTAATAAAGGATTTTGACTGTGATATTGACGTCTACAAAAATGAAAATGACAGTAAACGATATCAGCCTAAAAGCATCTTGTCCATTATGGCTATGGGAGCTATGAAAGGGGACAAGTTAACCTTTGAGGTCAAAGGCAAAGATGAAAAAGAAGCAGCCAGGGCCATTGAAGATTTTATCCGGAATGGATGCGGGGAATAACAATCACAAAAGGAGAAGCCGGCAGTACAGGAATGGGGAAAGGTACAAATAACGGATAAGAAATTGGAGGATATCTTGATGGAACAGATGAAGGCAATAACGGAACGGATTCATTCAGGAATTGAAGAGGTGGATGTAAATCTTCAGGATGTGGTGGAATCTTTTGTGGAAGCTTCTTCGAAAGCGGAAGAGGGAATGCAGGTCATAAACACAGGAGTCAGCCAGATGACTACCATTCGCGGGAATTTTAATTCCGTTGTTCAGGCAATTGATAAGTTGGCATCAAAATCCGGAGAGATAAAAAATATTGTTGAAATGATTACCAGAATATCAAGGATGACCAACCTATTGGCATTAAATGCCTCCATTGAAGCGGCAAGAGCCGGGGAACAGGGCAGAGGTTTTACCGTGGTTGCAAATGAAGTACGAAAATTGGCAGAGCAGTCCTCCGAAGCTGCAAAAGATATCGGTGCGTTAATCAATGCAATTGAAGAGGAGATTCATCAGACAGCTGAAACGATACAGAGCGTAAATAAGGATGTGGAATTAGGGGAAGCCGTTATTGCAGATGCGGGTAAAACTTTTAATGGAATATTCTTAAATATTGAAAATGTGTCCGATAAAATCATGAATGTATCAGCGGCAATGGAAGAGGTATTTTCTGCCGCACAGCTTCTGATTGAGGATACAAACAGCGACGGGCAGGCTTAATAAAGAATAATATACTGGACTAGAGATGGTTTGATTGTAAAAAATCAAACCATTTTTTTATTTCTATTGACAGACATACTACTCTGCGTTATTATGTAGTGGTACTAAGCGTTGTTAAGTACCTATTTGGATATAAACTGTTTCAGCGAGGTGATGTAATTGGAGAATTTAAGTGAAATGCTAAAAGGGGTACTGGAAGGAATTGTGCTTGAAATTATCGGACGGGATGAGATCTACGGCTATGAAATTGTAAGAAAATTAAATACATTAGGATTTGAGGGCATTGCCGAAGGTACAGTTTACGCTCTGCTGGTGAGACTGGAGAAGAACCGGCTGGTCCATATTGTTAAAAAGCCCTCGGAAATTGGTCCGCCCAGAAAGTTTTATACTCTCAATGAACGGGGAAGGGAAGAATTAATGGCATTTTGGGAACGATGGGATTTTTTAAGTGAGCGCTTACAAATATTAAGAAATAACGGAGGGAAAGAAGTATGAATTTTAGCAATGAGACAAAACAAAAAATAAACCAGTTTGCAAAAGAGCAGTCACAAAATTATCTGGAAGAAGCAGAGATGACCTATCTGGAAATACTGCGGGCAAAGACTAACCAGACAAAACATAAAATTACAAGAAAACTGGCCCGGTTCAAGGGGAGCTCAGACCAGGCAATGGAAGCGCGCAACGACATGATACTTTACATGAGTGACTATATGAACGACCTGATGTCCAAGGGCTTCTCTGAAGAAGAAGCTTTTGAGAAGGCAAAGGAAGAACTGGCAGCCACCGGTAACTCTGAATTTCAGACCGGTTTGCAGGAACGAATCAGTCAGTATTATGTTGAACGTGACCCGGCGGAATATGAAACAATCGGATTAATGTACGCCGGCTTTCTGTTTTTAGGTATTGCTATCGGAGCACTTGCAGGATTCCTTGCCAGCGGCGGTGTCCCTGCATTTTCAGGAGAAGGTTGGATATATACCCTTGTAGGAACCGGAGTCGGCTTATTTATTGGCCTGGGGTTGGGAGAAATAAGCCATGGCATTATCGTTGCCATGAAAAGAAAGTAGGTGCTTATACCAGGGAAGGTTTTGAAGAATTAATTGCACAGACTGCTTTCTCACACCATAGAATCCAGAAACAGGGGATTGGCTTTCAGGTATGGAAGTACAAGGAGTGAGATAAATATATAGGGCTTAACAGATAAACAAGAGAAATGCCGCTTGACAAGATTCACAAATAAATATAACATATCATATATGAATAGTATATTTTGAAAGAGGGTTTTGTTATGGCGATTAATTTTTCATGCCCGATTTCCGGAGAACAACGTGACAATACAACGGTTCGGGTCGTTGCAGGTTTTGTTTTTGTGATAGCAGGAGCTGCATTACTGACAGCATTGATGGTTTCGGCAAGGATATCTGCTATTATTATGGGTGTTTTAGCACTTGACTTCATTATTCGTGGATTTGTTAAGCCAAAATACAGTCCGCTGGCAACCTTGGCAAGGGGAATTGTATCCGGATTGAACCTTCCGAAGAAAATGGTTGATAGTGCACCAAAAGTATTTGCTGCTAGAATCGGTGTGATTTTTTCCGTACTTGCCGCTGTGCTTTATGCCGGTAATCTTCTCTATGCCGGCAGTATCGTTTTGGTTATTCTCTTACTGTGTGCCGCATTAGAATCCTTTTTCAGCTTTTGTCTGGGCTGCTGGATGTATTCTTTATTGCCGAAGAGATTAGGTAATATTTTGGCCCAAGAAATCATAAAAGGTTAATAAACAATATATAAGAAGCGGGTGTATGTTCTTTTGAAGATGCACCCGCGTTTATACATATCGTTGATATATAAGATACGTATTGGGTTAAGGAGAAACATTAAAAGTCAAATTATTGAAGGAGGTAACTATTATATGAAATTGGATTTTTCGGTAGAACAAGCTGTCAGAGCACGTTACAGTGTCAGAAGTTATGAGGAACGCCTGATTTCTGAGAAAGAGAAAGAACAACTTAAAGCCTATATTCAGACTTTATCAAATCCCTTTGCAGTTACGGTCTCCTTTCGCCTGTTGGAATCAAAGGCCGCGGCCAATGGAGAAAAGTTAGGCACATACGGTATGATAAAAGGAGCAAAAGATTATATCGGAGCAACTGTTGCCGAAGAGGAACTGGCGCTGGAAGCTTTGGGATATTCTTTTGAAAAATTAATTCTGTATGCGGCGTCAGTGGGTATCGGTACCTGCTGGCTGGGAGGTACATTTAAGCGCAGTGAGTTTGCTCTTGCTATGGAAATTAAGGAAAATGAGCTCTTTCCCGCAATCACTCCCATTGGCTATCCTTTGAAGAAGAAGCGTTTAACGGAGTCTATTGTACGCAAAGTTGTAAAAGCCGACCAGCGAAAGGAATGGAATGAAATTTTCTTTAAAGATGATTTTTTCCATCCCCTGACGAAAGAGGAAGCAGGCAAATTTGCATTCCCTCTGGAAATGCTGCGTCTTGCACCTTCTGCCAGTAACAAACAACCCTGGAGGATTGTCAGGTCAGGGAAGGTCTTCCATTTCTATGAAGCGAAGCTGCCAGGGTATAGTGAGAAGCTTACTCTTGATATTCAGAGAGTGGATATCGGAATTGCAGCCTGCCATTTTCATCTGGCGGCTTTAGAAAAGGGGCTGGAAGGAAGGTTTGAAAAGCTTTCCGGTCCTGAAATTCAGCTTCCGGAGCATATGCATTATATCTTTTCATTTGTTGTACAGTAGTGTAGTTACCTTTATTGGGAATAGGGTATTAACGCAGAAATAAATCATATATTTAATTAAAATTTATAAATCGAGGAAAACATGATTATACATGTTGTTCAGCCTGGGGAAACGATTTATACGATAGCGGCAGATTATAATGTTGATGTGACAAGACTGGTAGAGGATAACGGCCTGGTGAACCCGGAGAATCTGGTTATTGGGCAGACTATTGTAATTGCATATCCGGAACAGGTTTATATAGGGCAGGAAGGGGATACTTTGGATAGTATTGCCCAATCCTTTGGTGTTACAAGAATGCAGCTGCTTCGGAATAATCCTTTTCTTTCAAACAGAGATATCATTTATCAGGGAGAGACTATTGTTATTAGTTATGAAACACAGGGAAGTGTTTCTATTAATGCTTATGCATATCCATTTATTGATAAAAATATTCTAAGGAAGACATTGCCTTATTTGACCTACTTAACAATATTTAACTATCAGGCTATCGAGAACGGTGATATAATAGGAAATGATGAAACGGAGATTATTACTACTGCCAGGGAATATGGGGTCGCACCCCTTATGTCTTTGTCCACTTTATCATATCAGGGAACAAGCAATATTGAGGCGGCAAATAATATCCTTTATAATGCGGACATTTTGGAACGGCATATTGATAATATTTTAAGCATACTGAGAGAAAAAGAATATTATGGTCTGAATATCAGCCTGATAAATCTTAATCAGCAGAATCAGCCGGCTTATGAGAATTTCATGACCAGGCTGTCCGAGCGTTTAAAAGCAGAGGGATATGTACTGTTTATCAGCATTACACCCAGAATCCTTATAAGTTCCACTGAAATATCTTTTGAACAATTGGATTATACGGAATTTGGAAGATTGGCAGATTACCTCCAAATAATAACTTATGGCTGGGGGTCTTTAGCAGCTCCGCCGTCTCCTTCATCACCGGTATTTCTAACAAGAATGCTGCTTCAAAATGCAGTAATTATGATTCCATCTGAGAAAATATTTTCAGGGATTTCCGTTATTGGCTATGATTGGCAAAATCCCTATGTACTGGGTATTTCGAGGGCAAATGCCCTGACAACTGATGCGGCAATAGAGCTGGCACTGGAAACGAATTCGGTTATCCTGTTTGAAGAGAATTCTCAAACACCTTATTTTGAATATACGATGGTAATTTCGGGGATACCCATCAGACATATTGTCTGGTTTAAAGATGCAAGAAGTATTGATGCTTTAATAAAACTTGTACCGGAATATGATATACAGGGTTCAGCTATATGGAATATCATGAGCTATTTTACACAGATGTGGCTGGTAATTAATTCGCAGTATAATATAAATAAAGTATTGCCTGAAACTTAATAAATACGATGAAAGAGACTATTGCAGATAACTTAAATTACTAGGAAGTAAATTATTCCTTCCATTTAAGGTAAAATGCAAAAGTCTCTTTTAGTTTGTTAACGTATCTCTGCTTTATTTTTTTGTTTTATCTTATTGCTTAGGAACAATGCCGGGATAATACTCACTGCCATGAAGATAAGGCTTGTCATAAAGCCCGCATGAAAAGAGCCGGATAAATTCGCAGCGGTGGCTGCTTTGCCGCTCATAAAATTGCTCACAACAGTTGCTAAAATAGCGGAACCGAATGCAGCCCCGATGTTTTGAATAATACGGGTAGATACACTTGCCTGGGCAATCTGTGTTTTTTCAAGCCCGGCATAGGAGTCGCTCATAACGGGAATGGTAACACCGCCGACACCCATTCCCCTGAGAAGAAGGACAAGCCATATAAGCCACTGGCTTGTATTTGTATCAAAGAAGATAAATGGAAGAGTTCCGATTATTGTGATGGCAATGGAAGGGAGTACGACCAGGCGGGCGCCTAGTTTATCCGTCATTTTTCCAACCAATGACCTTGTAATCAGCATTCCTGCTCCCTGAGGAATCAGCCATAGGGCTGAAGTGATGACACTCAGACCCCGTACATTCTGGAAGAACAAAGGAAATAATAACATGGGACCATTGGTAGCAAATCCGGCCAGGAATAGCGATACAAAGGAAGCACAGAAATTTTTTGACTGAAACAGCTTTAACGGAATCAAGGCATGTTCCTTTCTTCGCCAGGCATAAAAGATGTAGGTCATTATAGATACTGCACCAATTACAATGGATACTACTCCTGTAACGCTATTGCCCGACCCTTTAATTTTAGTTACTCCATAGATAAACATGCCGGATGTCAGTCCAAGGAGTATTATCCCTAGCCAGTCCATTTTGGCCTTGGTGTCTGCGGCTTCAAATTTAGGGAGCTTCCACTGCATTAGAAGCAGTGCGATAATACCAATGGGCAGGTTCACAAAAAATAACCAGTGCCAGGTCAGATGTTTCATAATCAGGCCTCCGATAATCGGCCCTATAATGGGACCGAAAACAATAGGGATGCCGACAATAGACATCAGACGTCCAAGATTCTCTGCACCGGCTAACCGAACAATCATAGTTGTCAAGGTAGGAATTAGAAGTCCGGAGGCAAAGCCTTGTAATACACGAAAGCCGATGAGGCTTTGTATGTTCCATGCAGCTCCCGAAAGGATGGAGGCTAACAGGAAAAGTCCCAGAGCTCCCATAAATATCTTTTTCCCATCGAATTTCTGCATAAGCCATCCTGAAAAAGGAACAGCAATTCCCAGGGCAAGTGTGTAACCGGTTATGACCCACTGTATAACTGCAAAAGTCGTAGAGAACAGTTTGGCCAGATCATTGACTGCAATATTGACAATAGTAGCATCCAGCATAGGGGGAAGTGCTCCCAGTACCAGAATCAGCGAAATACTAATAATACCTTTTGGAAGTTTTTCGTTTTTCATCTTATCTATCTCCTTTACGGTACAAAACGTACCTTATCTACCTGCACATTATACAACGGGAAAAAATAAAAAACAATATGTATCTTATATTTTTTTATGGTATAATACATATAGAGAATTTGGAGTTTACACCTGGTGCAGCCTAAGTTCACTTAATATAAGGCGCTGATATTAAGTGATAATTGTGCAAGGTCCTACCGGACTCCGAGCGGAACGACATGCTGTTTTTAAAGCTAACATTATCAAAGGAGATGAAGCAAATGAAAGAATCTGATAGGAATTCGAGAAAGAGAGGGGACGTTTTAACTGAGAGTATTTATGAAGCCACCGAACAGTTAATTAAGGAAGTAGGTTATGTGAACCTTACCTTTCAGCAGATTGCTCAAGCTGCAAAAACCAGCAGGACTGTACTGTACCGCAGATGGGCGACGACTTTTGACCTGATTGATGATCTTATGAAAGATAGATGGACGATGACATTAGACGGAGATCTAATTGATAAGATTGTGGATACGGGGAGCTTGCGGGGAGATTTGTTGCTTTTGCTCAGGCTGTATCAAAGGGTCTATATAGAGGTAGGTCCGTCAATAATGAATGCCATTTTGTTCGAACTCAGTCAAAACAACGAAAGAGTAGATAAAGTAAAAATAAAAGCCGAGGGGAAAAATATACGGGTCATGAAAAAAATCCTGGAATTAGCTCAAATACGCGGAGAGAAAGTAAAGGAGGTCAGTGATATGACGCTGACTTTGCCCTTTGGATTGATCCGTATGAGGTATATTCTTGGCGGGGATGAGATTACAGAAGAACAACTGGAGCAAATCGTTGATGAGGTGCTTCTTCCGGTATTCAAGGCTGAATGAATAATATAAAATTTAAAAAGCAGTTTTTTCAACTACGTATTCAGGAATATCAAATCAAAGATTTGATATTCACGAAAGGAGCTAAAATGACAAAAAATGAGATACTTACAATACTTTGTGAGTTAGGAAATGAAAAACGGAAAGAGATGTATAAAAAGAATGGAGCCGGTGAAAACACTTATGGTGTTTTGCTGGGGGAATTGCGGAAACTGGCGAAGCAGTTAGGTAAAAATCATGAATTGGCATTAGAATTATGGCAAAGTAAAAATACTGATGCCAGGTGGCTGGCCTGTATGCTCTTTGAAGGGAAGAAGCTGACACCGGATGAAGTGAGAAGTATGGTTTCTGAATTGACATATACGGATATGATTGATAAATTCATCGGTGAGGTTGTCTGTGACCAGAGTTATGCAGATGAACTGGCGAAAGAATGGTCAGTTTCAGACAGAGATAACCTGGGACGGGCCGGCTGGGACCTGATTGCCTACAAAGTGTCTGAAGGTAAATCAACGGATGCTGTATTGGAAGAACTTATCGCAACAATTGAGGCTGGGCTGCAGACCGCCCCTGCGGCAAAACAATGGGCAATGAATCATGCTCTGTGTGAAATCGGGATATGTTATCCGCAGTATACTAAGAGATGCATCGCACTTGGTGAAACCTTAGGAGTCTACAAAGAGATGAAGGTGTCGAAAGGCTGTACCTCCGCTTATGCTCCGGAGTGGATTGCAGCAGGTTTAAAGAGACGAAAAAATTAACTGGAATTTATCTGCACTACCGGTATTCTGAAAATAGGATGCCGGTTTTTTATGTTCATATAAAGGAGTTTAAACAGGTAATTATATTAATCCTCTGATATGTTCCATTATTCGATTTATTATAATAGCTCAATAGCGGTAATTTTATAATTTTATATCATATATTATAAATAATTCACTAATAAATTAAGATTAACGCTTTTATTGGGCTGGGGGAAAAGAATTATATGAAGAAAGTGCTGGTAATTGGAGCTAATAGTTATATTGGTAAGAAGTTTTATGAATATATAAATTCACTTAATGAAAAATCAATTGAGGCAGATATGGTAAGTGCCGCAGATGGATCCTGGGAAAAGGTTGATTTTTCTCTATATGATACGGTATTACATTTGTCTGCAATTGTATATAGAAAAGAAAAGGAGAGCACAAAAGAACTTTATGAAAATGTAAATCATAGGCTGCCTGTAAGAATTGCACATAAAGCAAAGGAAAACCATGTGAAGCAGTTTATATTCATGAGTTCTGCCGCTGTATACGGGGACATTAGCGGCCGCATAACGAAAGAAACAATTCCTGTGCCCTCAACATTTTATGGAAAGACGAAATTGGCTGCCGAGAATGACCTTATAAAATTAGAGAGCACAGATTTTAAAATAGTAATTATCCGGTCTCCTATGGTGTATGGTGAAGGCTGTAAGGGAAATTACCGGAAGCTTAGTAAAATAGCAAGGTTTACACCTGTCTTTCCTGATTATCATAATAAGAGAAGTATGATTCATGTAGAGCGGTTAAGCTCATATATAGTTGATTTGATTTTAAAGGAAGAACAGGGCTGTTACTTTTTGCAGGATGAAAATTATGCTGATACTTGTGAACTGGTAGTTGGCATAAGAAAAAAACTTGGTAAGAAAACGTATCTTACAAAAGTTTTCAATCCGTTAATAGGGCAGTTAAAGAATCGATTTAATATATTTGATAAAATATTTGGCGATATGTATTATTTAAATGAAAAATAAACCTCCGTCAAATAATCAAATTAGGGCACGTTCTTAACAGGTTAAATCGGGTATGGCAGGCTTTAACTGAGTCATGGTCAAGTCGGTTAATTTCTTTATATCTTCGTTATTTATATGATAGCTGGAGGTATCTTTTCGATCCGGCTTCCGGGAGGCAGGCAGCAGGTCTGCAATATGCAAATCTATAAGCGCTGCAGGTTTTGTACCAGCTCTTTTTTCCAAGTCATCTGCAAGTTTCAAATTCCCGGCATCTGCTCCACCGCTTATAGAAATAAAAGCATAGCTAGCGGGATTCTTTTTAAGATGTCTCAGGTAAGGGCGAAGAGGAGCAGCGACATGCCCCATCCACACAGGGCCAAGAAAGAGAATCAGGTCGTATCCTCCCAGTTCGCCGGGTGATGGCTGCACCTGCGGTATTCTATTAAAAATCATATCCAGAATAATGGTACCCATAGTGCGTGTCTTAAGTTCAGATATCTTAATGTGCTTAGCTGACAGTTCCTTAGCTATACTGCTTGCTAAGGCCTCATTGTTGCCGGTGAAGGAATATGAAATAACTGTAATATTCATGTGAAACCCCCTTATAATAAATTTATTTTATCTTTGCCTTGTCAAGTGCATTTTCTAATCCTTTAAGATAGGCCTTGGAGGTAAGCGTTGCACCGCTTACGGCATCTACCTGCAGAGATTGTGACTGTATTACCCTTCCAAATAATTCTTCTGTAAATTCAGGTGGCCGTTTTTCTGCTTGTTCCAGTAACTTGATGCTCATAACTTTGCCGGAGGATATAGTAACCTGGATTTTATTCGCTCTCCATTTATACATGCCGCCTGCATATTCACCCACATAAGTACCGTCCTTAAGCTGACTGAAATCGACGGTACCAATAGGGAGGTTCCTGGCTTCCCGCCGTTCTCCTGCGGTGAATAGCAGTCCTCCTGCTAAAACTGCTGCAATTAGAAACACAAACATGATAACAACTGTTAATATTTTGAATTTCTTTTTTAGTTTCATTTCGGTAGTCTCTCCTCATTATATTGCTAACGGGAACTGTCCAATAATCCGTTCATTATGAATTCTGCCATATAATCCAAGAGCTGGGGAAAATACCGGAGTCCGATTTCTTCTTTATGGGTATCAATATTAACCAGTGCCACAAAAAAAGCCATAATCAGATCGCAATCAATATCGTTTCTCATTTTTCCGGTATTCTGCCAGGTCCTTATCAATTCTGCAAATTGGTCGTATAAGAAATTGACGGTTTGAACTCCATTTTCTTCACGGTAAAGCTGTTCTATTTTTTCAAAAGTATCTGTGTTATACCATTGTTTTAAGATAGGATTGGCTTTCATGCCGTTGATGTTGAGCTCCATTAGCTGTTTGATTAGTTTAGACGGCTGCTCATTAAAATCAAGAGAGGACATGATGTCTCTTTTTAGCTGTTCATTTTCCGACATGAAAATGTCCAGAAATAGCTTCTCTTTAGAAGAGTAATAGTTGTAGAATGTGCCTACGGCTATACCGGCTGATTTTGTAATATCAGACACATTGGTATCTTTGAACCCCTTTGTACTGAATAGTTCTTTCCCGCAACGAAAGATATCTGCTTTTTTATCCTCCATAGTATATTGACCTCCTTCTAAAATATGTAATGCCTATGTTATTATATGAATGAATTTTTTTTTATTCATTCATATAATAGCATAGGCATTTTTCCTTGTCAATCTTAAGTTACCAATAAATAGTAAAATATAGCAGGCTTTACAATAAGAGAATAAAACAGCTTGACATTGAGACATGATAGTTTATATATTTGAAATATGAGAGTAAAACATATAGAGGTACGAATTTTTAAATGAAATATTAGTATCAATGATAATATAAACTACATTTTAGAACGGGAGAGAAAAAATATGGAATTTACGTTAGAATCAATATGTGAAGCTCATAAATTATACACTGGTCCGGAGTTTCCAAAACTAATCAGGGAGTTTAAGGCTATGGGGATGGTAACAAATATTTATAACCTGGAAATGGGCGTTGTGTCGTATCTGAATAAAACAGGCGATAGTATTGAAGATAAAGGAATCCAGGTAACTGAGATTGGTTTACATTCCGATTATGCGGCTGCCCTTACCGCATTAAAACGGAATCAAAGGGGAGAGTCTGATTTTACTGCATTCTGCAATGAAATTGCGGCTGCGGGTATTTACAAATGGGTCTCGGATTTAGAAAAAATGACATGCAGCTATTATGATAAACAAGAGAATGCCGTTATTATGGAAAATATACCGGCAGTCTAGTATCTTTAAGAAAGATATAGGTTAGTATAATTTGAATTTATGAAGAAGGAGGAATGCAGCCAATGAATTACTGTACCCTCCCTTTTTCTTTCTATTTAATAACGGAATAAATGTAAGCTAAAATATATTTAAAATTATGCCGCAATACCAGTCAGTACATTGGATATCAAATCTTTTACAAATTCTGCATTTACCGTTTCGCCGGTTATTAGTAATCGATAGAAAATCGGAGCAAACATTAGATCAATACATAATTCTATGTCCAATTCCTTTTTTAGTTCTCCTCTTTGTATTCCGCGCTCGAAGATATGCTGTGAGATAAGACGTCTGGGGTTAAAATACCTGTTACGATATTCCTGTGCGATATTAGCATCAAATTGACCTTCCGCAATCAGTTCGGTAATGACCTTTCCTTTAGGGCTGGTAATAAAGGAGGCCAGATTATTTACCTGAATGAAAAGGTCTTCTCTTACAGAACCGGTATCCGGTACCTGTAACATAGTTTCTGTAGCAGCAAAAAATCCATCCAGAACAACAGCTGCTTTATTAGGCCACCATTTATAAATAGTAGCCTTACTGACTCCGGCTCTTTCGGCGATACCTTCAACAGTAATAGTCTTGAATCCATTCTCAAGCAGCAGTTCGTAAGAAGCTGTGAGAATGGATTTTTTAGTTTCTTCACTGCGGGGACGTCCTATTTTCTTATCCATCTGAATCTCCTTATAGTTAATTATAATTATCCATATAAAAACGATACGTATATTATACTATATTTATTTCTATAAAAAAAGCATTGACAAAACTAAACGATACGTATACTATGTAATTATAAACTAAACGTTCAGTATATAAACATTAAAATGGAGGACATCATATGAATACTAAATTATCTGAAGAAAAAAAGTTACCCCGCTGGCTGATCTTCTTACTGGCAGGCTCATGCGGGCTCATTGTTGCCAATCTCTATTACGCCCAGCCTCTGGTAGGTCCTATCAGTGCGGATACGGGGATTTCTGCCGGTTTATCAGGATTAATAGTTACCATGACTCAGTTAGGCTATGCAGCAGGACTTCTCCTTCTTGTTCCCTTAAGTGATTTACTGGAAAACAGACGTCTGGTAATATCCGTATTGCTTATTTCCATAGCAGGCTTAATTACCGTCTCCTTGGCCAAAAACACAGTGTTATTTTTTACAGCAACCGTTCTGGTAGGTTTGGGCTCCGTAGCTGCCCAGGTACTGGTTCCCTTTGCAGCGCATCTGGCACCTGCAGAGCAAAGAGGAAGTATTGTTGGAAATGTTATGAGCGGACTTCTCCTTGGAATTATGCTTGCCAGACCAACAGCCAGTCTTATTACCGGAATCTGGGGCTGGCAGCCGGTATTTTTCCTGTCTGCGGTTATTATGGGTATAGTTGCAATTCTGTTAGGTTGTTTGCTTCCAAAGAGAATTCCGGCGAAAAAAGACAATTATCAGGCCATTATAAAATCCATGTGGTATCTTTTTAAGGAAAAGCCTGTATTGCGCCGCAGGTCATTTTATCAGGCAGCCTTGTTTGGATGTTTTAGTTTATTTTGGACGGTGGTACCTTTATATTTGTCACAGCATTTTAACTTAACACAAAGAGAAATAGCATTCTTCGGGTTTGCAGGTGTTACAGGGGCCATTGCCGCTCCAATTGCCGGCAGACTGGCAGACAGGGGATGGACGAGAAAATTGACAGGATACGCCTTTGTAATAGCAGCTTTTGCCTTTTTACTTACCCACGTTCTGCAAAGTAATCATACTATATCACTTGTGATATTTTGCACTGCTGCCATTCTATTGGATATGGCGGTTTCCGGAAATCTGGTACTTGGTCAGCAGGTGATTTATGCCTTGGGAGACGAAATACGCGGAAGGGTAAATGGAGTGTTTATGGCAGTCTTTTTTGTCGGCGGTGCCATTGGTTCTGCTTTGGGAGGCTGGTCTTATGCTCAGGGAAATTGGACTGCAGCCTCTATAATCGGCTTTAGTCTGCCTGTACTTGCCTTTGTATATTATCTTGCTGAAAAGAGACGGTAATCACCAGAGTTATCCTCGGATTTGGCTGTTCCCTTTCTTGATATTCTGCAAAATATAGTATATAATACGTGTATATCTACCGTATATTGTCGATAAAACACGAATATGAAGATTTGCATACAGGAAGAGCAGTCAGGTAACTTATGAGCAGTAGGCATAAAAAATTATTATTAAAAACCATAGGGATATTTACTGCAATGTGTGCCTTGCTGTTTACAGGATGCCAGCATACGGATAAACCGCTAAAAACAGAGGAGTCGGTGCTGTCATCGTCTGAAGCGTCAACGTCTGCAGGAGACGGAAGGATATTGATTGTAACCGGTGAATATCCTCCCTATGTAAGTGAAGAGCTGAAAAACCAGGGATTTCTGGCTGAGATAATAGAAAACACCTTGAAAAATTGTGATTTTGATTACGAGATTAAATTTTATCCCTGGGCAAGATGCCGGGAGATGGTGAAAAAGGGTCTGGCCTGGGCTTCTTTTCCCTATAGTGATTCTGAAACGAATAAAGAAACATATTTGTTTTCTGATAAGATATATAGTGCAGAGCATAGATTTTATTACCGGGCAGATAATAAGAAATTTTTGCAGAACACACAGCAATTCGATTCCATCAGCGATTTTACAGGCTTTGTTTTTGGCGGTGCTAATGGGTATTGGTATGGCAGCCGAAAGGATATTATGAAGCTTGGTGTAAAAGCGGAATGGGCAAAGGATACGGATGCATTGTTAAAAATGCTCTATGCCGGAAGAATCGACTTTATGATAGAAGATGAAATGGTTTGTGAAGATGCAATTCACAGACTGTTTCCGGAAGACGCGGATGCCTTTGCAACCTTGGGGACAGAGGCAAAGCAAATGGATTACTATCTGCTGGCATCCAAGAATTACCCGAATTCGGGAAAGCTTCTGGAGCAATTCAATGAAGAGTTAATACAAACGAAAAGCAGCGAGAATCAGCAGTAGAGCAAGTGTTGCCTTCTACTATGAGCAATGGTACACAAAGGAGGTGACTTACTTAATGAGAGGTAAAAGGCTCAGTACAGCTTATATATTCCCTATATTGACCGTAATTTTTGTTATTCCCATACTGTTGACTCTATTTAACGCATATCAGAATAAAGCACGCCTTTCTGCGGAATTGGATAATAGTGCAGAGCAGTTAATGAACATGGCAGTGGCATCTGCTACGGATGCATTGTGGACATACAATGAAGATAGTCTGATTCAGGTCTGTGACGCAATAGCAGAATATAAAACAGTTGCAATGGTAAATATATTGGACGAAAATAACAGTGTAATCTATGGGGTAAATAAAAGAGGGAATGAATATGCCGCCAGCCAATTGTATCCGATGATTACCCGTTCCGTAATGTACGACGGCACTAAAATCGGAGAAATACATATAGTAGATACTGCTTATTACCTTCATAAGAAAGTCAGAGAAAAGATTTTATCCGGTTTTTTAGAAACCATTGTTATAAGCTTTATTATCTGGCTGATTGTATATTTTTTTACGCGGAATATAACCGCTGCTATCGATAATATTGATTCCGGCGTCAAGGCTTTTGCCGAAGGGGACAGAGATGTCCGAATCTATGTAAATGATAATCATGAAATCAGGCGCTTAGCCGATCGTATAAATATCATGTTCCAGAGAATTGTTGCCTCCGATATTATGCTCCATGAGAACTATTTAAAATTACAGAATAAAGAGGAAGCCCTCAAGGTTTCGGAAGAGCGGTACCGTTATGCGGTGGAAGGTTCCAACGATGCCATATGGGACTGGAATCTGGAAACCAATGAATACTATGTATCTGCCAGAGGCGCAGAGATTCTTGGAGAAGCAGATAATAAGGTACTTGACTTAGAAACCTGGATTTCCTATATTCATGAGACAGACAAATATTCTTATGAGCATTTTCTGCATAGTTTTGAGTGTGACCCTGATTCTTATCAGGAGATACAATTCAGAGTAATTGACAGCAAAGGGGATGTTCGCTGGCTCTTTTGCAGAGGAAAAGGGATTCTGAATAAAAAGAAGAAGTTGTTAAGAGTATCCGGTTTCTATACGGATATCACAGAGCGAATAAGAGCAGAGGAAGCAATCCAGCATTTGGCTTATAATGATACGCTGACAGGACTCCCTAATCGTGCGATGCTATATGAGCAGTGCGATAAAATATTTGCAGAGGAGAGATTCCCGCTTCAAAATGGTGCTATCATTTTTATGGATTTGGATGATTTTAAGACAATTAACGATACCAAAGGTCATACCTTCGGAGACCAGGTGCTGATTAACCTTGCAGCAGAATTAAAGGGAAAGATTAAATATGATGCAATTGCAAGGATAGGCGGAGATGAATTCATCTTTATTTTAGAGGATTGTGACATCAGACTGGTCAATAAGACTGCAAAAGAAATCGTGAGTCTGGTGCATGCACCCAGGACTGTAAAAGACTATGAATTCGTATTATCCTGCAGTGTTGGTATCGCAATGTTTCCGGAGGACGGAACAGAGATCGAGACCCTTCTGATGAAAGCAGACAGTGCTATGTATCAGGCGAAAGTAGAAGGTAAGAACCGTTATAAGTTTTATGAACAAAGTATCAACGATGAGATGGTCAAGAAAATCAAACTGCAGAATGAGATTCGCCAAGGCATTATAAATAAGGAATTTGTTGTATATTATCAGCCTCAGGTGAACATCGCAACAGAAAAAATAAACGGTGTGGAAGCCCTGGTACGCTGGCAGCATCCCAAAAGAGGGCTTGTGATGCCGGGAGACTTTATCGACCTTGCAGAAGAAACAGGATTAATCATTCCTCTTGGTGAATATGTACTAAGAACTGCCTGCAGGCAAAGTATGGAATGGGAGAGGGCAGGGCTGACGGGCATTATGATGTCCGTTAATATATCTGTCAAACAGATTAACAGCTTAAATATAGTACAGGATATTCTGGATATAATTGATGAAGTACAAATGGTACCGGAGCACCTGATTCTTGAAATTACAGAAAGTGTTGCCATGGAAAATATATCAAAAACCGTTGATATCATGAACAGATTAAGAGAGGAAGGCATTACATTTTCGCTGGATGATTTTGGTACAGGTTATTCCTCTTTGAACTATCTTAAGAATATACCGATTAATCATCTGAAAATTGACAAGCAATTTGTCCAAAGTCTTCAGAGGCAGACTTTTGAAGAAGTCGTAGTAAAGTCTATCATAGAAATTGCCCACAGAATGGAGCTTACGGTAGTGGCAGAGGGGATTGAGACTTTAGAGCAAAAGGAAGCGCTGGCATCTTATTATTGCGATATGGCTCAGGGGTATTATTACAGCAGGCCAATCCCAATACAGGAGATGGAAGCACTGCTTACAAATGGTTTACTATATTGAAATAAATATATAAAAAATGGTAAAGATAGCAGAGATAGAAAAATTAAAGTACAGGAGGGAATGCTATGGAAGCTTTCGCAGACTACCTGGCAGGTATTGATAACCCGGAGTATCGAACCCGGATGGAGGAAATATTTAATTGGATTGCAGATAAATATCCTAATTTGGTTCCCAAATTTGCATGGAAACAACCTATGTTTACCGATCACGGTACCTTTATTATCGGTTTTAGTGTATCCAGACAGCATATGGCAGTCGCTCCCGAAGAAGTAGTTATCACTCGCTTTGCAGATGAAATTGCAAAGGCGGGTTATGATTGCACCAAGGGGCTCATACGCATTCCGTGGAGCAGTCCGGTTGATTTTACTTTACTTGAGAATATCATTGAATTCAATATTTCAGACAAAGCAGAATGCACAAATTTCTGGCGAAAATAAAACTGCACAAGTCCAGGCAGAAGTTAAGAGGCTGTCGCAAAATACAAAAATTCAACAAGATATGGTTCATAGACACTTGGTCAGCACCAATATTTTGTATGAAAAATTTATTTTGCGATAGCTTCTTTTTTGGTGATAAATAATATTGATTTGCATTTTCAATATTCTTATACTATAATGACCCTAAGATATAAAGGAGGAAGAAATATGGATAAGTATAGGTTTAAGATTACTGACATAATAGAGGAAACAGCCGGAACTAAAACATACCTTCTTGAGAAACCAATAGATTTCACCTGGGTCGAAGGAGCTCATACCCACATTGGAATACCGGGATTTGATGAAGGGGAGAAACCGAATAAGGACTTGGTCCGACATATGTCAATTACGACTTTGCCGGGGGAGGATAAAGTAGGTTTTACCACCAGGATGTGCCCGCCTAGGTCGGAATTCAAAGAAAGATTGTCCAAACTTCATATTGGGGACGAGGTCATATTGTTTAAAATCGGCTCAAGGATGTCTTTGAGGCGGGAGGAGAGAAGGATCGTACTGGTGTCAATGGGTGTAGGAATGGCAACTATGAGACCGTTGATATACAGATTCTTAGAAGACATGACCCATATACCCGAAGTTATTAATATTAATGTTAATTCGGCAGGGGACTTTGTCTATAGAAAAGAATTGGATAAACTGGAATGCTCCGGTTATCGAAACTTTTGGATGGATTCAAGGGGCGCTTTCTATGAAGTGCTGGATAGAGTTTCAGCTCAGGGAGAGGCGCTCTATTATGTAGTCGGAAGTGACGGATTTATTAAGGAAGTTTTACACAGCCTTAAAAGTAAAGGAGTTCCCGAAAGCAATATCCTTATTGACAAGAAAGAAGAACTGCTGGCAGATTACTTTAGTGAATGGGGTTAATATGGAAAGCAAACTTGCTATTAAGTATAGAAAATATGCGTTCATAATGGGACGGCAATTTGCCCCAAACAGAACGACTTATGCACTGGTTCCAAGGCGCATGAGTCGTTCTGTTTGGGGTAAATTGCCTGTGCTCATAAGAAAGCAAGGCGTTTTATTGTATAAGAATGTACAAGTACCGTGTGCGCCGGCAGGCGGTTTTTTTATGTTGTTATTAAAAAAAAAGTAAAAGCTATGAACGAAATCATAGTGAATAGGGTAATGAGGGCTTATATAATATTAACTGTCTGAGTTAATTTTTTACAATAAAATGCCTTAAATATATATAATGCAAAATCCGTTGTTTTTCTATATAGTAGTATTATCAAAAATAAAGACTTCATCTTAAAATGCTGAAATAATATCACTGGAATAATTTCTAACTCTAATCAAACCCACACAAATTTTATTACAATCCTATATGTTAGTAGATTTCTGATTTTTAACGACTAGTTATCAAGGCTTGGACTGTGTTATGAAATACATTGGATAAGCTTGTAATTGACAACCGGTTTTTTTGCTGAGTTGATAAAGTGCTTATTTGAAGGGGGAATGCTTATTGGGGTAAAGTAGTATCGTATTTTAACTATATAATAAAGGAGGGTGAATTATGTTACATCAGATCTACATAAGAAAAAGAAAAGGATTATCTGTTATACTGGTTCTTATTATGGTATTTAGCATTGTATTTTCAGTACCTGTAACATCCAGGGCGGCTGAGATTACTTCGGCTGACTTTCTAAAAACAAGCGGAACAGTAATAAAGAATAACAGCGGAGCAGGAACAGTGGTAGACCTGCACGGGACCAACCTTGGAGGGTGGCTGATGCAGGAAGACTGGCTTTCTCCTCTGGGAGGAGGTGTGTTAAGCCAGACCGGATGGACGGCAACAGCTTCGGCAGGTGCTTCTCCGGGAAATGCCATTGACGGTAATATGAACACTTCTTGGACCACCGGTGTGCCTCAGGCTGACGGACAGTGGTTTAAGGTGGATATGGGCGCTGTACAGTATTTTGATAAGATTACCTTTGATGCAGGTTCTAATACAGGAGGTTATCCTGCGGGAAGTCTGGTACAGATTTCTGCTGATGGAATAAGCTGGTCAAATATGCCGGCAGGAACTCTGAAAGATCAATGTATTACGGTAACCTGCGGCGCACAGGCAGCACGTTACATCCTGATATTTCAGAGCGGAAGCAAAAGTAATCCCTGGTCTATCTCAGAGCTCAACATCTATATGGGCGATGATTACAGTATGCGTAAAGCATTATATGACCGCTTTGGACAAACCCAGGGGGATGATTTAATTCATGGCTATCAGAATGCCTGGCTTAAGACCAGTGATCTGGATAATATTAAGAACATGGGCATGAATTATGTACGTGTACCCATAAGCTGGCTGGAGCTGATGGATATGAGCGGAAATTGGAAGAGCTCTGCCTGGACTCAGCTGGATTGGCTGGTGAACAACTGTAAGCAAAGAGGTATTTATGTGGTATTAGACCTTCATGCTTCACCGGGCGGTGCAAGCCCCTGGGCCAGCAGCGGACAGGCGGGACCCAACCCCAACCGGCTATGGACCAGCACCTGGAATCAGGATACTACCGTAGCAATCTGGCAGGGTATTGCACAACATTATAAAGGCAATGCAACTATTGCTGGCTATGAACTGGTAAATGAGCCGGTGCTTGGCTTCCCGGAGACGGAAGACCAGCAGAATCAAAAAAATACATTCTTGAACAGACTTTATTCGGCTGTCAGAACCATTGACCCGGATCATATTATATTTTTTGGAGCACTTGGCAGCCTTGATGCAATCACACCGCCTGCTACCTATGGGTGGACTAATGTTGTTTATACGGCCCATCCTTACGCTATGGAACAGCCTACCAGCTGGGATGCGCAGAATGACCTGATTGATACCAAGATTGACGAAGCAGTTCAGTTCCAGAACAGTTATAATGTACCCGTTAATTTCGGAGAATATAATTTCTATTTCTTCCAGGACCTTTGGGAGAAATGGATGTCTAAAATGAATGAAAACCATATATCCTGGGCTAACTGGACCTATAAGGTACGGGGAGGGATGAGTGAGAGCGGCGGCGGTAATTTCGGTTTCTATAACACGAATCTGAATCCGGTGCCGGATGTTAACCATGATGATGCCAGTACCATTGCGGCCAAATGGAACAAATTCAGCACGGATAATTTTACTGCCAATACAGATTTTATAAATGTGGTAAGCAAATATACTAATGGCAGCATTGCGGTGTCCAGAGGTACTTATCCAAGAACCGGATGGACTGCCACTGCCTCTGTAACGGAAACGGGGCAGGTGGCAGCGAATGCATTGGATAATGACAAAGGCACCTGGTGGAGCACCGGTGTAAACCAGGCCAACGGGCAATGGTTCCAGGTGGATATGGGTGAGAGTAAAACCTTTGACCAGGTTTCTTTCGAAACTACCTCAGCCTATTCCGGAGATTATCCCATTGGTTACCTGCTTCAGGTATCAAATGATGGAAATAACTGGACGACCTTAAAGAGCGGTGCGGGATTCGGAAGTAAGATGGTGCTTCAATTTGCCAGCCAATCCGCACGCTACATCAAAATAACACAGACCGGCTCCAGTACAGAGAAGTGGTGGAGAATCGGAGAATTTAATGTATACAGCCAGAATATCGCATTAAACAAGAGCGGCACGGCTTCTTCTACGGCATCAGGTAATATAGAAAGCTATGCTTTTGACGGCAACAGCACTACTAAGTGGGAGTCTGCTGCCAGCGATTCTCAATGGATAACGGTGGACCTGGCATCTGCTTACAAAGTAAAGGGTGTTCAGCTTAACTGGGGCACCGGTGCAGGAAAGAACTATAAAATCCAGATATCCTCCGATAATGCGAACTGGACGGATGCTTATACAAAGACCGGAGGAACCGGCGGCACCGAGAATATTACCTTTACGGCACCTGTAACCGGGCAGTATGTAAGAATGTCCGGAACTGCAAGAACTTCCGCTGCAGGTTATTCCTTAAAGGAATTTGAGGTATACGGCACGGCAGTCGGTCCCACGGAAAAGGCTCAGACTCCCGTTATTACTCCGGTAACAGGCACTTATGGGGGCAAACAGACGGTACGTATAAGCGATGCAACTCAAAATGCAACAATCCGGTACACATTGGATGGTTCCGTGCCGACTGCTGCTACCGGAAATATCTATACCGGAGCTTTTATCCTGTCGGATACAGCCGTAGTAAAAGCAGTTGCCTACAAAGCCGGAATGAAGTTATCAGATGTAGCCACCTCTGCCATAACGATTGCAATACCGACAAAAGTCTCTACACCGGTCATTATACCTGCGGCCGGAGTTCATGCCGATGTCCAGACCGTAAACATAAAGGTGGATACCCCTTGTGATACAATCATGTATACCTTGGACGGTTCAACACCCACGGCCTCTCACGGAACCGTGTATGAAGGCATTTTCACGGTGGCAGCTACAACTACTGTAAAGGCTATGGGAATTCGGACAGGACTGACAGATTCAGATGTGGCGGCCTCAGTTATCACCATTCAGTCTGTAAGCATTAATCCGCCTTCCGGCCTTAGTGTAACTTCCGCCACAGCAACTTCTGTAAACTTGAAGTGGACGGCAGTGTCCGGTGCAGCCGGTTATAATATCTACAGGGCGTTTAACGGAACCGGTATCTATGTAAAGGTGAATGATTCTCCTGTAACTGCAGTGAATTATGCGGATACCGGACTTGACAGCGCAACCTATTATTATAAAGTTACTTCCGTAAACGGAAACGGGGAGTCTCTGCTATCTTCTGCCGTATCCGCAGTGACAACGCTGGACTTTGGAGCAAATGTCAAGATATTTGACCCGTCTATGCCCAGTTCAACTATTCAGACCATATGCGATACGATACTTGGTCAGATGCAATACAATGAATTCGGCTCCGAACGGTATGCCCTTCTCTTTAAGCCGGGTTCCTATAATGCCAATGTGAATGTAGGGTATTATACACAGGTAGCAGGGCTTGGACTGAACCCCGGCGATGTTACGATTACCGGTTCCGTGAGAAGTGAAGCTGATTGGAATGGCGGAAATGCCACGATGAATTTCTGGCGGTCCGTTGAAAACCTTACGGACATTCCTACCTATTCTGCCAATCCTTTGGCTGCTGCAGGGACAGAAACCTGGGCGGTATCACAGGCCGCTCCTATGAGAAGGGTGCATATAAAAGGCAATTTGATGCTCTGGGACCCTAATCCGGACAACTATGACGGAAGCTGGTCCAGCGGCGGCTACATTGCTGATTCCATCATTGACGGAACCATTTATTCCGGTTCCCAGCAGCAGTTTTTCACAAGAAACAGCCAGATGGCATCCTGGAATGACTCCAATTGGAATATGATGTTTGTCGGAGATACCGGAGCACCGACGGATTCCTATGAGTCAAGAGGCTTTACGGTAATTAATCAGACACCGCTTATCAGTGAGAAGCCTTTTCTATATTTTGACGGCACTAATTACCGTGTCTTTGTACCGGGGTTAAGAAGTAATGTTCAGGGAGTGAGCTGGCAGAATGATTCAGGAGTGGGTTCGTCTCTGGCACTTGACCAGTTTGTAGTGGCACATCCGGATACCTCTACTGCCGCAAGTTTAAATCAGGCATTAAAGAACGGAAAGAATATTCTGTTTACCCCGGGTATTTATCACCTTAGCGAACCTCTTCGCGTGACAGGTGCTAATACCGTGTTACTTGGCCTTGGACTGGCGACACTGATTCCGGATAATGGAACAGCAGCCGTAAATGTAGCGGATGTTGACGGAGTAAAGATAGCCGGTATTCTTTTTGAGGCGGGCTTAAATAATTCAAAAGTACTGCTTCAGGTGGGACCTGCCGGAAGTACGGCGGCACATTCTGCAAATCCTACGGTACTAAGTGATTTATTCTTCCGTGTCGGCGGAACGGATCCGGGAAAGACGGACCTTTGTGTTGCCATAAACAGTAGTAATGTAATAGGAGACCATTTCTGGGTATGGCGTGCAGACCATGGAACGGGAGTGGGCTGGAATGAGAATACAGCTAAGAACGGTCTTATTGTAAATGGTAATAATGTAACCATGTATGGCCTGTTCTGTGAGCATTTTAACCAGTACTGTACAATATGGAACGGCAACGGAGGAAAGGTATATTTCTATCAGAGTGAAACGGCATACGATGTTCCGAACCAGGCAAGCTTTATGGACGGAAGCGATTATGGATATGCCTCCTACAAAGTCTCTGACTCCGTAACTTCTCATGAAGTATGGGGCATGGGAGTATATTCTTTCTTCAGGGATGCTGTCATCAAATTAAACAGTGCAGTTAAGTGTCCTGACAGCACAGGAGTAAAAATACATAATGCGACCAGTGTATTCCTGAACGGTAACGGTGAGATAACCCATATTGTGAATAACACCGGAGACACTGCCAAAGCCGGTAATATGAGAACTTTTATTACGGATTATTTCAATCAGGTGGAACAGCCTGATATTACTCCGATAAAGGGAGTTTATGCAAAGGCTCAGACAGTAACTATCACAGATGTGACTCCGGGAACCACTATAAGATATACATTGGATGGCTCTGCCCCGACAACATCGGCGGGAACCGTCTATGCAGGACCATTTACCGTAAGTGCGGATACAACAGTAAAAGCAATTGCCTACAAAGCCGGCATGAATACTTCCTATGTGGCGACTTCAGCTATAAAGATTAATACTTCTCTGGCTAATAATATTGCATTGAATAAGACAGGAATTGCTTCTTCCGGCTCTGGATGCCTGGCCTTTGACGGCTATACGGACACCCGGTGGGCATCAGACTGGTCGGATTACCAATGGATAACCGTAGACTTGGGCTCAAGCTACAATGTAACGGGAGCAAAGCTTACCTGGGAGACAGCGGCAGGAAAGGATTATAAGATTCAGGTATCGGGAGATAACGTGAATTGGAAGGATGCCTATAAGAAGACGGGAGGAACCGGAGGAACTGAGACGCTTACCTTTGATTCACCTGTAATGGGGCAATATGTAAGATTACTTGGAAGCGCAAGATTAACCGGATTTGGCTATTCCCTGTGGGAATTCGAAGTGAACGGAACGCCCGTTGAAAAGACAGCGGCACCGGTTATCGCTCCCGTTACCGGAAGCTATAGCACAGCACAGACAGTAACCATTACGGATGCAACAGCCGGAGCTTCCATACGGTATACGACGGATGGGTCAATCCCTTCCGAGACCAATGGAACCTTATACACAGGAGCTTTTACTGTGTCAGCAACTGCAACGGTAAAAGCAATTGCTTACAAATCAGGAATGGCTAATTCAGATATTGCAAGCAGCACAATTACCATTACTCAGACAAAGGTGGCAACTCCGGTAATTACTCCTGTCTCCGGAACCTATGCCACAGCACAGACGGTAACCATTAGTGATTCCACGGCTGGAGCAGTTATACGCTATACAACAGACAGCTCTGCGCCTACGGAGACAAACGGAACGCTGTACACAGGTGCCTTTACAGTATTGGCCACTACTACCGTAAAAGCAGCGGCTTTTAAGTCCGGTATGGCAGCTTCCGATGTGGCGGGGGCGGTGATTACCATATCGGCTGCACAAGCTTCCTTTCGAATTGAAGCAGAGAATTATAGTGCTATGAGTGGTGTTGCAACGGAAACCTGCAGTGACACAGGCGGCGGGCAGAACGTAGGTTACATTGATACCGGTGACTGGATGGATTATTCGGTTACCGTTGCAGGTGCTGGAACTTATACCGTGGATTACAGGGTAAATGGTTGGAATACGGGAGCTCAGATACAACTGGTGAAGGATGGCTCTGTTCTTGTGACTACAGGTGCTAATACAAATAGTGTGTGGGCAACCGTAACTTCCGGAAGCTTCTACCTGGCGGCAGGGACTTATACCATCAGGCTGAATATCAGCGGCGGAGGCTTCAATCTGAATTGGATGGAATTTAAACCGGTGTCCCAGGTTCAAAAGGCAGCAACTCCGGTTATTACCCCCGCATCCGGAACCTATACGGCAGCACAGACAGTAACTATTACAGATGCAACGGAGGGAGCCGCAATTCGTTATACAACGGACGGAACAGCTCCTTCAGAAACCAGCGGAACAGTGTATACGGGAGCCTTTACTGTATCCGCAACCACAACAATAAGAGCAATAGCTTATAAATCCGGCCTGACAGTTTCAGATGCGGCGGTTTCTGTGATTACCATATCTTCCATACCTGCGTCACTAAAAATTGAAGCAGAGAATTATACCGCTATGAGCGGTGTGGCAACGGAAAACTGCAGTGATACGGGCGGCGGACAAAATGTAGGATATATTGATACCGGCGATTGGATGGATTATACTGTTACAATTGCCAGCGCAGGAACCTATACCGTGGATTACAGAGTAAACGGATGGAATACAGACGCTAAAATTCAGTTAGTGAAAGACGGTACGGTTCTGGCAACTACCGGCACGAATACCGGTAATGTCTGGGCAACAGTAACCTCCGGAACATTTACTTTACCGGCAGGAACCTATACCATAAGGCTGAATATCAGCGGAGGCGGTTTTAATCTTAACTGGATGGAATTTAAACCGGTATCCCAGATTCAAAAAGCAGCAGCACCGGTAATTACACCTGCCACAGGAACCTATGCAGCAGCACAGACGGTAACGATTAGCGATACGACAGAGGGTGTATCTATAAGGTATACGACGGATGGAACAGCGCCGACAGAGACAAACGGGACCCTTTATACAGGAGCTTTTACCGTAGCTTCGACAGCAACAGTAAAAGCGGTGGCTTATAAGTCCGGTGTGACAACTTCTGATATAGCAGTTTCTGCAATCACCATATCTGCAGCACCCGCATCCCTTAAGATAGAAGCGGAGAATTATATGGGTATGAGCGGGATAGCAACAGAAGCCTGTGCGGATGTTGGCGGCGGGCAGAATGTGGGATATATTGATACCGGTGACTGGATGGATTACAGCATCACGGTAACCACCGCAGGGACCTATACCGTAGATTACAGAGTCAGAGGCTGGGATGCAGGAGCTCAGATTCAGTTGATGAAAGATGGAGCTGTTTTAGCAACTACCGGTGTTAATACCGGAGATGTATGGACA
The DNA here is from genome assembly GCA_023450835.1 of Bacillota bacterium. GTDB lineage: Bacteria > Bacillota > Clostridia > Lachnospirales > Lachnospiraceae > Anaerocolumna. Next base: position 117,187 of record JAEXGM010000097.1, read on the forward strand.
ACAGTAACCTCCGGAACTTTTCACCTGGCAGCAGGTACCTATACGATAAGATTATATATCAGCGGAGGTAAATTTAACATCAACTGGATGAACTTTAACTTACAATAAAAACTTAATATACTAGATGAGTGGGGCCGATGCAAAAGTGATATAGAAGCATCGGCCCCTTTTAAAGGAATTGTAAGGAATGGGGTCAGCAAAGTTTACAGCTTTGGTAAAGGTGGGTGGTGGCTGCAAGGGATTAATTGAAAATTAAGAGAAAAATAAAGATGAGATTAGAAAAAGGTGAGGAGGTATGAGTGAAAGATAATTCTTTCACTCCCCCCGATTTTGAACGCGTGCATTAGCACCCCTGAAAGGTGCTAATGACCACGCAGATGGGAGTCAAGTATGAATAAAAGAAATAAATATATTGCTATTTTATGTATGTTAAGTATGCTTTTTGAAATGATAGGAATTCAGCAGGTAAAGGCTGATGCAGGCTCTTACCTTTTATCACTGGGCAGACCTGCTTATGCTTCGACAGCCAATGGCGGAGATGTGCCTACAAGAGCCACAGATGAAGATATCAATACTGCCTGGGGAGCAGTCTGGAACGTAGACAACCAATGGATAGATGTGGACCTGGGTGCGGCAGCGCAGATTGACAGGGTAGTATTATCCTGGCAAAGTCCTAATACCTATGCGACACAGTATCAAATACAAGTATCAAATGATGAAGTAAACTGGCAGACCATCTATACACAGAACAATGGTACCGGAGGTGTCAGAGTTCCGGATGTAAATGGAAATAATTATTGTGTGGAAGATCTGACGGTTAGCGGCACCGGACGCTATGTACGTATGTATGCGGCAAAATGCGTTACGGGATATGGTGTTGCTCTTCGTGATTTTAAGATTTACGGAACCGGAGGCATCACACTTCCTCCTAAGAATACAGTAAATCTTGCCCTGAATAAGCAGGTTACGGTTTCGTCCTTTTTACAGCCCTGGTGGTCAAAAGATGCCAATGGCAATGTTACGGTTCCCTTAACGGGTGCCCAGGCGGTGGATGGGAATCAGTCCACTTACTGGCTGTCGGATACCACAGGCGATCCTAATACCCAGTGGATGTATGTGGACCTCGGACAGGTTTATACCATTGGAGAGGTAGATATTACCTGGGACGCCGAATTCGGAAGAGTGTATGACATACAGATATCAAATGATGCGCAGAGCTGGACTACTGTTTACCGTCAGCTCCATGGAACCGGAGAACCGGAGAACATTCCCCTCTATGCCACAACACGGTATGTAAGAATGCAGGGAATTGCAATGGGAAGAGGCTCCGGTTATTCTGTCCATGAATTTAAGGTGCTGCAATATGTAACAGGAGACCCGCATACCACCTATACCATAGGAGCTCTGCCCACACCTCAGACAGTAACTGTCGGACAGGGAAGTTATTTAACCAATGATACTACCCTGGCACAGCCCAGAGACCCTAAATATATCACAAGTAATATTAAGGGACCGATTCCCTCCAATGACTGGTGGACCTCAGTTATTTATAAGCGCCTTAGTGACGGAATGGCGGCTCTGCCTTTAATGTATCAGTATTATGACACGGGACTTGGATTCTATTATGCCAGCAAGCTCTTTACGGCGCCAAACGACGGCGGAATGGATACGAAATGCAATAATATGGATTTGTATATCAGTACAGGCAGTATCGTAAATACGCCGGTGGCTAAGCTTGATGCTTACGGCGATTATTCTGCGACCATTGTCTTTAGCGATAATGACACGCCAAAGATGAGGAATACTTTAATCAAAGGCTCACCTTACATATACAGCACTTTTTCCGACCCGGCTTCCGTAGAGGTATCCGGTACTACAATTGTGGGTCTGTTTGATGATAACAATAAAGCTGTTCTTGCAAAGGACGGCGATACTGTTACAGCAGATCATATCGGTATTGAGGTAATCAACACCGATACGGCACCGGTAACCGATACCTTAATCCATGATTATGGTATCTTTGCACCGGAGGGTACCGTATTTACCAGAGTGGGAAGCAAGATAAAGATAAGCCTTGGAGGCGGTCAGAACTATATGGTCGTGGGAGTGCTTCCCGGTAGGTCGGATTTACATTATGCTTATCAGCATGCCTATGCCTTTGTCACAAATACCTCAGTATCCTACCGTTATGAAGAAGCTTCCGCAAATGTCGTTACAACCTACACCAATACGGTGGATTTAAAACGTACAGGTTTTTCCTCAAATTCCTTAATGACACTGTTTCCTACCCAGTGGAAATACACCACTGCAGGACTGACGAATTTAAGCTATACCTCTGCAAGAGGTACCATGAAAGTCCTTGAGGGAAATGCTTTTACTACAACGAATAAATTCTATGGAATTACACCATCCTTTGGTGAACCTACGGAATCCGGTTCCTATAGCCGTACGCAGATGATGAATTATCTGAATACCTTTAAGGTAAGTGTCACAAAGGATTATTGGGTGGCAGATCCTTACTGGGAAGGGAAGAAGATGCACCCGCTGTCAATGGCCATCCTTATCTCTCAGCAGCTGGGCGAATATGAAATGCGGGATGAATTTATCAGTATTTTAAGAAAAATCCTGGTGAATTGGCTGACTTATGACGGTTCAGAGGACTATCCTTACTATATGTACTATTCCTCTGACTGGGGAACTTTGATAGGACAGGGCGGAGATCATGGAATGGGTATTAATCTGTCCGACCATCATTTCCTGTGGGGGTATTTTACCTTTGCAGCAGGGGTGGTTGCCTCTTATGATAAAGACTTTGTTAATAATTATGGCGGAATGGTTGAGCAGTTATTAAGGGATGCACAAAATCCTTACAGGAATGATACCATGTATCCCTGGATGAGAAACTTTGACCCTTACGAAGGACATTCCTGGGCAGGCGGATATGGAGATAATCAGAGCAGTAACAATCAGGAATCCTCTTCCGAGGCAACCTTTGCCTGGGCAGGAGAGTATCTGTGGGGACTGGCTACTGGAAATAATACTTACAGAGATGCAGGAATCTGGGGCTTTACCCTGGAGGTAAATGCCATAGAACAATACTGGTTTGACTATGATCAGGATAACTGGGCAAGCGACTATGACCCGGGTGTTACCGGTATGGTTTGGGGAAATGCCTATACCTACGGAACCTACTTTTCCGGAAATCCAAGCTGTATCTATGGAATCCACTGGCTGCCGGTTTCTCCGGTATTAACGTACCTGGGATATAAACCTGCGGTCGCTGCCAGAATTAACAGTGATTATAGAAAGGATGAGAATGATTACCAGGCGAAGCTGGCGGCTCAGGGAACACCCAATGCCGACCCGGAAGGGTGGTTCCATATTACCTGGCCTTTTGAAGCACTCTCAGACCCTCAGGCGGTTATCAATAAATGGGATGACAGTAAGCTGCCGGATGATGAGAGATTCAACTCTTATTGGTTTGTGCAGAATATGGCGGCGAAAGGAAACCGTGCCACCGATGTCTGGTCAAGTAACTGGACCGGTTACCAGGTATTTAAAAAGGGAACCCAGTACAGTGCAGTTATCTGGAATCCCACCGATTCCACTAAATTTGTACAGTTCTGCAACAGTAACGGCAATATCGGCTCAGCTTATGTACCTGCAAAAGCAACACTGACGGTAAATCCCTTTATTAATAATGGCGTACCCTCAGTGACGATTCCGGCGGCAGCAGCTGATCCGGCGCCCATTGCAATTCCGGGGTTAGTTGAGGCAGAAAATTATTATACAAACTTTAGCTGTATGACAGAAAGCTGCTCCGAGGGAGGCTTAAGCCTTGCTTATATCGATTCGGGAGATTCAGCACTGTATGATGTAAAAGTACAGACGGAAGGAGACTATACATTTTCTGTCAGAGCTATTAATAACAGCAGCGCAGCGGGACAGATTCAGCTGAAGTCAAATCTTAGCGGCAGTGGGGTACTATCGACAGTAGACATTCCGGTTACCGGCAGCTGGTCGACTTTTACAGGAACTGTTCACCTGAAGGCAGGAACACAAAGACTGAGACTTCTCTTTAGCAAAGGCGGTTTTAATCTGAATTGGTTCTCTATTCTTTCAGGGAATGCTACGAAGGTTCAGAATCCGGTAATTACACCGGCTACCGGAACTTATACAACAGCACAAACCGTAACAATAACGGAACCCACAGAAGGTGCGGCCATCTATTATACGACCGACGGAACGGTTCCCTCAAAGACAAATGGCACATTATATACGGGAACTTTCACCGTATCAGCTACCAAAACCGTAAAAGCCATTGCCTATAAAACAGGAATGACGGATTCGGATGTAACAACCTCCGTAATCACCATAGCTGCAGTGTCCCAGTCTCTTAAGATAGAAGCGGAAAACTATACCGCCATGAGCGGCGTTGCGGCAGAGCCCTGTGCGGATACCGGCGGAGGACAGAATATAGGATATATTGATACCGATGACTGGATGGATTATGCAGTAAATATCCCTACTACAGGCACCTATACCGTAGATTACAGAGTAATGGGCTGGAATACGGCAGCACAGATTCAGCTGAAACAAGGAAGTACAATTCTTGCTGCAACGGGAGTGAATACGAACAATACCTGGAATACTGTAACTTCAGCAACTTTTACATTACAAGCCGGAGTACAGACGATAAGAGTATACGCAGGAGGCGGTGGATTCAACCTGAACTGGCTGGAATTTAAGCCTGTGTCTCAGGTACAGAAAGCAGCTACTCCGGTGATTACCCCTGCTACCGGAACCTATGAATCAGCGCAGAGTGTAACCATTACCGACGGAACGAGCGGAGTAACCATGCGTTATACGACGGATGGAACAACCCCTTCAGAAACTGTCGGAACAGTGTATTCAGGAGCCTTTACCATATCCTCTACAGCAACTGTGAAGGCCATCGCCTACAAATCAGGAATGACAGCTTCCGATATAGCCACCTCTGTAATTACCATATCTTCCGTACCGGTGTCACTAAAAGTTGAGGCAGAGAACTATAACAGTATGAGCGGAGTGGCAACAGAACCCTGCGGTGATACGGGCGGCGGACAGAATGTAGGATATATTGATACCGGGGATTGGATGGATTACAGTATCACAATTGCAACAGCCGGAACCTATACCGTAGATTACCGCGTAAATGGCTGGAGTACAGGAGCACAGATTCAACTGATGAAGGATGGGAATGTACTTGCAACTACCGGTACCAATACGGGAAGTGTGTGGTCAACTATAACATCCGGAACCTTTTCGTTAACAGCCGGCACTTACACTATAAGGATATACAGCAGCGGCGGAGGATTCAATCTCAATTGGATGGAATTTAAATTGCAGGCATCGGCAGGAAAAGTGGCAGCTCCGGTAATTACTCCGGCTTCCGGGTCCTATGGTTCGGCCCAGACGGTAGCAATTACGGATGCAACCCAAGGTGCAACAATATATTACACTACAGATGGCTCAACTCCTTCAAAGACAAATGGGACATTATATGCAGGTACTTTTACGGTGTCCGCCACAACCACGGTGAAAGCAATTGCCAGTAAGAGCGGAATGACAGATTC
>JAEXGM010000105.1 GCA_023450835.1 Bacillota bacterium
GTGAACGTATCACAACTAATCCGGAACCGATAAATATACATATATCAGAAATATTAAAAACTATCTTCTTTAAGAATTTAAAACTGAAATAATCAACCACATATCCACGCATAAAACGGTCCACTACATTACTTAAGGCTCCGCCAAGCATAAGAGCCATGGCAAATTTCAGAAGCTTGTCTCCCTTTTTCGGAAGAAGCAAGAAAAACATCAGTAAGACAACACCTAATAATGTGCAGGAAATGGCTTTTACGACCTTTACATCATTTTCAAGAAAATTCAGCATGGCTCCTTTATTATGATAACGTTCTATCACAATATTGCCGCCTAATATTTCTTCCTTCTTATGCATTTCTTTGTTTTTTTCAATATAGTTTTTTATCTTCCATTCCGTCAGAAATATTCCTGCAATTAAGATGAAATAAAACATACCTCGCCTCCTATGCCCTAAATAAACTGTTGCTCTGTTATTCGTTCTTTACTACTTTATTATAGTAAATTTTTACATGTACATCAAGAATAAGATTTGATTTAAGAAAAACTTAAGTATTGTTCTCTGAAGTTTTCCGCTTCTGCCATATTTCCGGACTTTTCATAGCAGGATGCAATTCTGTTCAAAGGTAAATCCTTGCAATAATGTATGTTAAGTTCCGCTTCTGTTTCAAAAGCTGCGTTCATGAACCATATAACCGCTTCCGCCATATCACCTTTATGATAGAAATACTCACCAACTTCATAGCAGACTTCAGCACTTGCCTTTCCCATTGCCATGTTTTTCAAAGCATACCTTAGTATAAGTTCCGAATCATTTTTTATACGTCCGCAGCGAACTAAGATGCACTGGATCTGTTTTAACAAATCATCGGAAACTTCTTGTTGCAAAAGTCTGGTAAAAAAAGGCTCCGCGTCCAAAAAGTCCTGGTCTTCTCCTGCGATATAGAGTTCTCTGGCATACATTCCAATTAATTTATCAGAGAAAGGAATACCCTTTTGTATCAGATTCTGAAATACACGAAAGTCTCTTGGGGCATGATTGTCCTCCGGCATATGAAGAATCTCAATATCACTGTCATATATAACCGGCTGCAGCATAACCGTTTCATGAATGGGATCTACCCAGTTAAACGGGCGGAGTCTCTTAAACAGCTTAGGCCGGTACTCTTCATTAAAATTATAGGTAGTGTTATATGCCAACTGATTTGTATAAAGCATTTGTACAATATCAATTTCCGGTAAGAGGCACTGTTTTAGATACATAAATCTTTCTCTGTTGGTTTCATCTATTACCTCATCTGCATCCGCAACATAAATATAATCCATTACAGCTTTAGAGAAGGAAAAGTTCCTGGCTGCTGAAAAGTCATCTATCCATTGGAAATCATATATCTTACAGGAGTACTCCTGCGCTATTTCCTTTGTTCTGTCAGCAGAGCCCGTATCCACAAGAATAATTTCATCCACCAGTCCTGCAAGACTGTCAAGGCAGCGTCTCAATACTCTTTCTTCATTTTTTACAATCATGCAAGCACTTATGGTTATCATATAACTCTCCATTTAAGATTCTTATAAGATGGTTAAACTTTTGTAATAATTAGACATAAATCCATTGAATAATTGGTAAAATACACTAGTTCTTACGACCTATTTTAAATTTAATTTGTAAATTAATGGTTAACATTTTGCACAAGTATTTTGTAAAATATCGTCGATTTACCAATATTGTACTATTATTATAGTCGTGCTATAATACAAACATAGCAAGCGGAACTTGCTAAATACACTTCTTTTGACTGAAGCCATCAACGTCAATTCACTTCTAGAATGGCGAGGCTCAGTTGTCTTACTTTTCTTGACCAGTAATCTGGTAAGAATTCTTGGGATTTGGAGTTTTTAGGGCGGGGATGCTCTAAAAACTCCTTTTTCATATTTAAAATAATAGTTTTTACAGATTGGAATCAATTAAATGACTGATTTGTCAAAACACCGGCCCTGGTACTCAGCATCGTAAGAAACAGAAGAATATCCTCCGTCAGAATGCCGGCAATTTTCTCATCCTCTTTATCCTTTACAGCCTGTCCAAGCTTTAAGATTGAAGAATTTATTTTTTCCTTATCAACGACAGCTTCTTCCTCATTTACCAGCTCCATGGTAAGATTTAACACCTCAATAGTCCAATTTATACCATCTATAACTGATTTCAGATACTCATCCGTATCTTCCTGTCTGTTTCCATTAAGTTCTTTGGTAACTGTTTCAATGGCTGGAATCAGCTTTTTTGAATAATGAAATAATTCCTCTAATGCCTCCAGCTGCTGTTGTTTTAGTGATTGCTCCTGCATAAAATCATTCTGTGCACAAATCTACCTTTACAACTGCACAGGTGCCTCCTTTTTATCATTTGATATACTTATTATATCGGATTAAATGTCTGATAGATATAGAAAAGTGAGTGAATTATTTTAATCCAACCACTTTACCAATTCCCGTGCTCTGTCTTCCCACGTATGAGACAGTTTAGTCTTGTTATAGCCATTCTGTATAATTTCCATGGAGTGTTTGCTATTAAGCGCTCTTTCTATAATCTCCGGAAGCTCATCAATTTTCGATAAAGAGTATTTAAAATAGTCTTTCTCTTCCTGATACTGCGTCTCAATATATCGACTGCCATCTGTAACACAAATTGCCTTACTTAACATCGTATTAAAGATTCTGTCATGGCCGCCGTTTTTAAACCAGGGCATAATATTAAGTGAAATTTTAGCGTTTTTCATATTGCATATGCACTCATAAGAATCAATAGAGCCATGGCTTATGAGGTTCTCAGGATGCTCAACAGGCAGCAGATCCCACCCTTTTCCGAAGGTATGAACCTTATATCCGCTGTCAACAAGAGTCTTAATGACCTCTCCTCTAAAATGAAATCGAATGTACAAGTCAACAAAAATTAAAGAAGCCATTCCGGCTCTTAAATCCAGCTCACTGACATCAGGTATCTCAAGAGTTATATGCTTTTCCATAGCCTGTTCCATCGTTGTATCAGGATTAGCAAGGAGTTCATTTATGATGCGCCAATAAAAAGCGGCATAATCTTCATCTATCCGGTTAATGTATTTTTCAAAAGTTACAGGGGGAGTATAATTCCCGGTAAAAATAATATCATACTCTCTTTTATCAAAAGGAATAACATAATCATCTATTTCAGTTCCGGCCAAAGGTAAAAATTCAACTGTTTCTATCTCTTTGTAAAAACGCCTCACATAATCTACATGGTCCTTATCGATACAGAACATTTTATAATTTTTAGGTAGTTTCTCAAAATCTTTATCATAATAGAAAGGATGGTCTACCAGTATATTAAGACAGAGAACTTCCCTTTGATTCCAGAAAAGTTCTCTGTCTTCTATGATAAAATCTTCATCCTTGCCTATACCGATAAAATTGAAGGTTATCATAGCCGTCTTGCCTGTTTCACAGAACCAGATGAGGTCGATTATACCCTGTTGAAAATAATCATAGTC
>JAEXGM010000133.1 GCA_023450835.1 Bacillota bacterium
CGCTCGTGGAATGTTCTCCAATCCAAGATTAGCCAAGCCCATCAGATAATAGCAATGAGCCCTGTTCTTTCTGGTATAATCTTCTTCAAAAATTGAAAAGTCAGGCAAGGACACTGCAAAATAATCAATTTCTATCTTATCCTCCAGATGCTGCTCTCCAAAATCCAGGAGCCTGTAGAACCTTGCATTTGCAGATGCTCTGTCGCCAAGCTTACGAAAGGCAAGTCCCTGATAAAGTATCATATCGGCCGGCTGGTCATTGTAATACATTGCGCCTGCCGGTTCATCTGTCCCCAATACCGCCTTTTGATAACAAGTCAGAGCCTCTTCTGCTCTTCCCTGCTTTTCCAGTACTAATCCCAGATGGTAATAAATATGATTGTCTTTTGTCCCTTCCAGCTTTCCTTCTCCTAAATTCTCCGGATAATCGAAAGAAACTCTCAGGAATTCTTCTGCCTTAGTCCAATCTCCCTTTTCCATGGATTTACGGGCTTTCTGCAATAAAGCCAGAGTATACTGAGCCGGAACTTTTCCTTCTCCACCCTCCCAGGGATGAAAGTTATGTTTCATAATCAATTCGTAGGCCCTGTCCTGGTATCCGCACAGGTTCATAAGGGTCAGATACTCCACAAACAGATCATCCCGTTTGCCGGCCAGTTCTTTTTGTTCCTCAAAGCGGCTCAACCGTTCTTCATTTGACATATGCAGCTTTTTATAAAGCTGGTTCAATTCAAGATATACTCTCGCATCCCCCTTATTAAGAGCAAAGGCTTTCTCAAGTTCCCTTCTTGCTTCTTCCGGCATATGAAACTTATTATAAAAAATAAGAGCCAAATTCCGGTGAACCGTGGGGAAGGTATCCTCTTTCGCTGCCGCACTTTCCCAAAGCTGTCTGGCCTTCTCATACTGAAGCTTATCATAATACAGATTTCCGAGATAATAGGCCGCACGCTTTACCGCTCCCAGGGAGATTGCAGTCTCCAAAACTGCGATGTCCTCCAGTTTATTGGGGAAGCAGTAATCGGGACACGCCTCCTCTGCCTCCTTTAAGTATTGCTGCGCTTTTATCAATTCTCCCATTTTCCCCAGATAATAAGCCAGATAATACTTCACCATAGGGTATTGTCCCCTGTATTTTAAAAGTACGTGGGCAGCCTCCTCATATGCCCCCATCTCTGCGTAATCTCTGGCACACAGGAGATAATTCTGCTCGAAACCTCGCATTTTCCTCTCCAATACCTCTGCCTTTAGCTGTGGAGTTTGCTCCAGGATAATCTCTTCGCTGGCAGAGAGGAAGTCAAAAGGGTCTAAACTTAAGTTCTCCTTTGCCTGAACAGCCGCCGGTTCATGAAAACCCAGTTTTCTTAGAAGATAGACTTTTAATCCCAGGGCTTTGACATTATGGCTGTTCTTAACCAGAGCTTTTCCTGCAAACTCCAGTGCCTCTTTGTATTTCTTCCCCTCTGATTTGATAGCTGCCATATAGAAGAAGGACATTTCCTGCTGCTCATTGCTCCAGGCCGCCTTATAAAACGCATCAAAAGCTTCTTTCCTGTTTTCCTGGTAATACAGTACCAACCCCAGATTGTAATATGCCTCACTGTCATATGGATTGGGGTTTCTTTCTGTCAGACGCTCCAGGGACTTGCGGATATAACCTTCTGCCTCCTTAAAATTACCTCTTCTCATCAATAGCATTCCATAGGCATTGTTAATGCGGATATCCCCCGGGTCTCTTTTCAGACCTTCCAGATAGTATGTATCCGGCAGATAGGTTGCATGCCGATACTGCTCAATATGTAATCCTGTCAGATAGAGCTCTTCATTCGTCATAACCTCCTCCGGCCTTTTAGCCCCTTTTGCCGGCTCCGGAAGCTTTACGGTCTTTTGTTTTTCCGGCCGGTAAGACACCAGGCATTCTCCCTGATTCCAGAGGCTTACTTCGAGCTTCTCCTCATCTGTAACCAAGAAGGGAAGGTGCTTTTCAAAGATATGCTTCGGAGAGATTTCAATCACTTCACCGTACAGCTTTTCATCCTCATAAGTAACCAGCACTTCCGCCTTCTCATAGGTTCCTGTGGCATAGACTTTCAGTTCTATACCTGCTTTATCGGACTCTGCCCTTATTACGGCATCCTTTGTGGCATTGGATACACGCCCCAGCCGCTTATAGGGCATAAAATACTGGGTAAAGGTCTTTTCCTCAAATGGTTTTAACCAGGTGAAATCCGGCTGATTATCTGTGTAGACCCCGGTCATCAGCTCAATATACGGACCGTCTTCCTCCGTAAGATTCCTGTCCCAGGCTGTTCCAAAATCACCGCACCCCCAGGTCCACTGCTTTTTACCGGGAGAAATATGATGGTCCGCCACATGCAGGATTCCGGCTTCTTTTCCATAATCATATCCCCCTACGAAATCATAGTCTGATTTTTCTGCCATATAGGAGGTAGGCACAGGGATATTCTTGTATCTGGAGATATCCACACCTTCACTGTAATCATGCTTATAATATACTCCCGTTGCTATGGGGAAACGGGACACATCCCTTTTTCCATGGTCCATAACCGCATGTACGTCCGGAGGAAATATGGACTGGGTATATTCATTCACCGGAACGGCAGGATTGGCCCACCAGAGAAAGGTCTGAGGCAGTGCTGTTCTGTTGTATAACTGCCCTCCGATTTCAATGTACGCCCTTTCGGGATGCAGGGTGATTTTTAGAATTCCCTTGGTTCCATTTATCTGGTCAACATCATGCAGCAGTACGGATGCACTTCCATCTTTCTGCCGTACAAGTTCATAATCAACCGGAAGAAAGGTGGTAGGACGGTGATGCTGGGGCCAGTTAAATTCTATCCCGCCGGAAATCCACGGTCCCGTCAGTCCCACCAGCGCCGGTTTGATTACCCGGTTGTAATATACGAAATCATAACCGTTTGTCTTATCATAAGCTCTCTGGATTCTTCCTCCCAGCTCCGGAAGTACCATAATTTTTAAATATTCATTTTCCAGCAGGACTGCCCGGTACTCTTTTTCAATTCGCTTTGAAGACACACTTTCAATTGTAGGATAAGGGTACACCTTCCCCGAACTCCCCTGATAAACCCTTTTCTCCAGGAACATCGGATTCTTTTCCGGTTCACCCACTTCATAGGTAGGAATCTTAATAGTTTCTTCCCATATCTTTACTTCCTGCATAGTTTCTCCCTCCATTTCCGTGAAATCAGGCCCTCACTCCATAGCTTTAATTCGCTTTCAGCTCCACTATATCTAAAACTGCCAGGTAAAGCAATTCTTCAAATTGCTATCTTATTTATAAAAATTGCTATTGATATTTGGGATGATTTCTCTTAATATTAGGTAAAACAGATATATTACAGGAGGTATTCTTTTGAAATCTTGCGAGAAAAAAATTTCTAAAAAATCAGACTTTTTCTTATATACTCCCAGTGTAACTGCAATGGATGCCTTCCTGTACCCAATCTGTACCGGCCACTTCCTCTACAAACCGGGCTATTTCCTGCACCGCAATTCCTATGACAGCTTTCTGCTTCTATACATAAAAAGCGGATGCCTGCACCTGAACTTAGACGGCAGTATTTCTACTGCCTATGAAGGACAGTTTGTCCTTTTAGACTGTTATAGACCTCATACCTATTCTACGGATGCAGAATGCGAAACCCTCTGGCTGCACTATGACGGCAAAAATGCCCGTCCCTACTATAATATTATCCAGGCACAGTTAGGAACCATCTTTGCACCGGCGGACCCTTCCCCTGTATTAAATACTCTAATTACAATCTATAACCTGTTCTCCTCCGCTTCTCATATCAATGAGATTCTTTTTTCCAAATATATGACTGATATTCTTACAGAGCTTGCCACAGGGAATGCTCTTTCCAGTGACCCCTGCGGTAACGAACAGGTAATAGAACAGACCATTGCCTACATTACCAGCCATCTGACAGATGATTTATCCGTAGAATTACTGGCTTCCAAGGTTTCCTTAAGCATCTACCATTTTATCCGCATCTTCAAAAAAGGCACAGGGTTTACTCCTCATGAATATGTTATCATTTCCCGGATCAATACCGCCAAATTCATGCTTCGCAACACCCGTATGCCTATTAAAGATATCTGTTTCAGTTCCGGTTTTTCCAGTGAAAGTGTCTTTAGTACCTCCTTTAAGAAATGTGTGGGTACTACTCCGAATAAATACAGGACCTGTACCCCGGCCTCACATAACATGGCACCATAAACACTTTGTGCCCGGATTGCTCCGGGCACTTATTTATGAGTTATAAACTAACCTTTTAAGCCGGTGGAAGCAACACCTTCCACAAAGTATTTTTGCAGGCACAAAAATACCAGAATAACCGGAATCAGAGATACAACGGAACCTGCCATAATTAATCCGTATTCAGAGGAATACTGCCCGATGAACATTCTAAGACCTAATTGGATTGTTTTCCTGGTCTCTGTCTTTAAATAAATCAAAGGCCCTAAATAGTCGTTCCAGGTATTCACAAATGTAAAAATTATAAGTGTTGATAATGCGGGCTTTGATAAGGGCAGCATAATCTTTGCATATATGGTATACTCATTCATACCATCGATTCGTGCCGCCTCACACAGGTCGTCGGGTATCCCCTCATAGAACTGCTTCATCATAAATACACCAAAAGCGGAGAAGGCCTGTAAGCAAATCATTGCCAGTAATTTATCATTGAGGCCCATGGAGCGCATCATGATAAACTGCGGAACCATGTATACCTGCCAAGGCATTGCAATTGTTGCAATATATGCAAAAAACAAAATATTTTTATTTTTAAATTCCAGTTTTGCGAAGGAATATGCTGCAAAGCTTGAAGTAAACAACTGCAGAAAAGTAACTATAATTGTCAGGAAAATCGTATTCTCCACAAACTTCAATAACGGAATTTTTGTCCAAATTCTAATATAATTATCCCACTTCGGCACTTTAGGAATCCATACGAATGGATTCATTACAAATACTTCCCTGTTTGACTTTATAGATGCGGACAGCATCCATAAAAACGGTACCACCATTATTGCGGTGATAAGGAATAAGATAAAATAAACCCAAAACCTGCTAAGGACAGCGTTTCTTCTTTTTGATTTATATTTTTTCTGTGAAACCTGATTACTCATACCGGTTCCTCCTCTCCTTGTTTACTTTATGCGTTCAATTTCTTTTCATAGCGGAACTGAATAACTGTAATAAGAAGCACCATTGCAAACAATACCATTGCTATGGAGCTGGAGTATCCCAGTTTCCAATAGTTGAAAGCATTTTGATAAATATAGTAAACAAGAACCGTCGCCGATGTACTTAACTTGCCGTCTCCGCCTCCTGCCAGCATAACAGCAATGTCATAGACCTTAAAGCAGTTAATTGTCAGCATTACCACCACGAAAAAAGTAGTCGACCTTAACTGCGGCCACGTAATAAACTTAAATTTCTGCCAGGTATTGGCGCCGTCAAGTCCTCCCGCTTCGTATAACTCGGCAGAAATACCCTGAAGACCTGCCAGGTAAATAACCATATAATAGCCCATATACTTCCATACACTGAAAAGTATTAATGTAACAAGCACCAGACTTCCGCTGAACCATTTCGGAAGCTCCTGCTGGGGTACTCCAAAGAGAGTCAGCAGCAAATAATTTACCGGTCCTTTGGAAGGATGAAAAATCATTCCCCATACCGCTGTAATTGCCACCAGAGATGCCACATAAGGGAAGAAAGCCACTGTTCGAAAAAAACCTCTTGCCCTGATTTTCTGGTTTAACACAATAGCAAGAGCCAGGGAAGCAATCATCGTAAGAGGCACCGTTCCTATCACGTAAATAAGTGTATTTTTAAAAGCTGCAAGAAAAAAAGTATCCGACGCCAGCCTCTTAAAATTCTCAAGTCCGGCAAAAGTAATTGCATTGCTTCCGTCCCAATTCGCAAAGGCAAGTGTAAATGCCAATATAACGGGTATGAGGGTAAATACGGCAAATCCAATAAAATTAGGTGCGATAAACGAGTAGGCAATCAGCGTTCTTTTTGTTTCCCTGCTTATCATTCGGTTGTTCTTGATTGTCGTCGCTTTCCTCTGTACACTGTCCCGCCTGGCAATCAGCTTTCGCATTTTCTTTCTGTCACTTTCCGCGTGAATCTGCCGCATTAATTCTGCCGCCTCCGCCTCCAGTTTTTTTACCTGAGCTGCTTTCTTTTCATTCATTTTGATATCCGAAAGCCCAAGAAGGCTTATACTCCTTTCCCCACTCCTGTTTTTCGAGCACTTATTTATCTTTTTTTGTAATTCGGGGCTGGTATCTGCCAGCCCCGAGAATGGATTTTATATTTGGAGATTACTTTCCTAAAAGCTTTCCAACCTCTTCGTTCATTTTGGCAATACCTTCATCAATGGTAATCTCACGGTTCATAATAGATTTGTGATAGGTATCCAGAATATCGTTGATTTGGGCCACATTTTCTGAATAGGGAGCTTCCAGATATAATTTGGATACATTCAGTGCTTCCTTGCTTGCCTCATCTGTCGGGAAACCGTCCAATCCTGCAATAATACCTGTTACCTCATCACTCATAAGTGCCGGGAAGTTACCTGTTTCAGCCATAACCTTTGCACCTTCCGCACCGGAGACCCATTTAACAAAATCAAAGGCTGCCTGCTTCTGATCGGATACACTTGTTACCGCAAGGCCTGTGATGGTTCCAAGTGTGGAACCCGGTTCTGCGCCTTCTGCATGAGGATATTTTACAATTCCCCAGTTGCCGCAGAGTGAAGAATCATACTCCCCGCTCTTAAGGTTGGCTATCAGTGTAGAAATAAACCAGGAGCCCATATTCATCATTGCCACATCGCCACCGGAGAATGCTGCGGAGTAATGTAAGCCTTCCGCACTTAAATCGGCATAGTTTCTGCAAATCTGGTCATCTTCTTCTTTTAACACCATCTCATAAAAAGGCTTGGTGAAATCATAATTGCCGTCTAAGATGGAGTGCTTTCCGTCAAGTACACCAAACAGCTGCACCGCACTTCTCCAGGTGTGATAATGTGTACCGTAGACCTGTGAGCCAAAGGCAGGGTCGGCTACCTTTCTTGCAAGGGCATCATATTCTTCAAAGGTCATATCGTTGGTAGGATAATCAACTCCCGCCTTATCAAAAATGTCTTTGTTATAGTAGATTACCCAGAAATCATTTCTGAAAGGAAGTTCATAAAGACTTCCGTTTGCCTTTACCTGGCTGTCAACACCGCCGTACTGGCTTAAGTCAACTCCTGCCTGGGAAATATAGTTATCAAGAGGTTCCAGGGTGTTTTTGGAAACCAGCGTTGCATATCCCGGCATATCTTTAATTGTAACTACGTCAAAGTCAGAGCCGCTTCCGGATAATTCTGTTGCAAGAACTGTAGTATAATCCGTGGAGCCCAAATCTGTCAGTTCAATGGTTACATTGGGATTAGCCGCTTCATAGGCTTCTTTTATAGCAACCCAGTAAGGTGTGATGTCCTTATCCCAGATTGCCCATTTTAAGGTAACTTTTTCAGCCTCTTTCGTAGGTTCTGCGGAAGCTGCGCTTTCGGTGGGTGTCGCTGTTACGGCTGCCGTGTCATTTGCCGGTGTCTCCGTTTTCTTGGAGCCGCATCCGGTCAGCAGTGCCGACAGCATTGCTGTTACCAACAGAATGGATAATAACTTTCTTTTCATAAACTAATTCCTCCCTTTTCATTATAAGTTTTATGATACTTGCATTCTCCCTGTGGGTTACTGCCCCAGGACTCTCCCCCATGGGTTACTGTATTTTTAGTATAAAGATTCTCCTGCTTATTTTACATAGAAAATATTAATATTTCATTCACAATACCTTTCTGTCTTATATTTATTCCGAAAAATCATATACTTTTTTTGATTATCATACATTATTTTTTCAGCTTTGCCGATTGTATCATTTCTTATGCCATTTGCCTTTCAAAGGAGCTTTCCTTGTGCTAAAATACACTCATAAACACAGCTTTGTGGAGGATTTATGAAAAATACACGACCCAGGCCTTTTCATACGATACGTGCCCGCATATTATTAAGTACCGTTTCACTGATTGTCATAATAAGCATCATTATAACCTTAATCAGTTATTTTGTGGTATCTTCCAATCTCAGGCAGAATCTGATCCAGACCTCTGAAACAAAGCTTTCCTTTTTATGCTCTTCCATTGACTCTAATATAAATGATATTACCGGTTTTATCCGCTCCTGCCAGATGAGCAGTAAAATTAAAGATTTTGCACTGGAGAAAAAAACAAACGACAATACTATTAAACGGGAAGCCCGTGATTTTGTGGCGGAAACTTATGCATCAAATGCCTCGATCCATTCCCAGTTAATACGCTTGGTTATAATCGGCAAATCCAGAAGTGATATCGTACAAGTTGTGGAGTCCCCCTATTCCTCCATCACTGTTTCCGCAGATGCCATACTGTCCCTTCCCTATTTTAAGACCCTTTATTCCAATCAGGGCGACACATCCACGGGGATATTAACGGACCCTTTTTTCACCACGAAGCAAATACCAATGATTCCCTTTGTTAATTCTATCAGTCACCCATACAAGGCAGGGGAGATTGGCTATGTATTTACAGAAATATCCACAAGTGTTATTACTGCTCCCATAAAAAACTATCTTTCTGAAACAGGCAGCCACTTTTTCTTCCGAATAGGCAATCATCAGTATCAATATACGGACAATACCTTAGTTTCTTATGACAACCAGTTTGAAATAATAGAGGACCTGTCCGATATCGCCCTGAGCAGTGATACCAGCATACAAAAAGTCCGGGGCCCGGATGGCGGAACTTCTATTCTGATAACACGTCCCCTGAACACAAAAGGCTGGTATATAACGGAATGTCTGGATGAAAATATATTATCCAGGACCGTATTCCGGACGTTTTTCTTAATCGTATTGATTATACTTGCAGCTTCCAGTTTTATCGGCATACTGCTTTCATTATTCTTGTCCAGAACAGTTAATGTTCCCGTAAAAAAACTGAAAGAACGTATGAAACGAATTGAAAATGGAAACTTCGAAAGGGACCCTTCCACCGAATGGGACCATGAACTTGGAGATATCGGGAAAAATATCAACGATTTATCCGAAAATGTACAGTCCTTAATGAACCAAAGAATTGAAGACGAACGCCAGAAAAAGGATTATGAATATAAAATGCTGCAAAGCCAGATTAACCCCCATTTCCTGTATAATACCCTGAATTCTATAAAATGGATGGCTACTATTCAAAATGCGCCCGGCATTGCGGAAATGACTACTTCTTTATCACGTTTATTAAAGGATATCTCCAAAGGGACCACGAATCTGGTAGATTTAAACCATGAGATTTCTTTATTGAACGACTATTTTACCATACAGCAATACCGGTACGGCGGGGCCATCACACTTCACTACAACATAGAAGAGGAAGCTTTAACCCGCTGCAATATCTTGAATTTTACCTTGCAGCCTATTGTAGAAAATGCCATTTTTCATGGTATTGGCCCAAAGGGAAGTGCCGGAACCATTGAAATCCATATATATCAGGATGAGAATACGGATATTCATATTGATGTCACGGATGACGGTGTGGGCATGGAGCCTGAGGTTGCTGCTCACCTGCTTGACAGCGATGTCACAGCAGAATCTTCTTTTTTCAAGGAAATCGGTATCAGCAATGTCCACAAACGCTTGCAATACCAATTCGGGAGCAGCTACGGCCTGTCCGTAACAAGCCTGCCGGGACAGTTTACAACCATATCCATACTGCTCCCCTTCCAAACAAAATATTCAGAAGCAGGAACATCCAACCAGGAGGTATGACATGATTAATTTACTAATAGCCGATGATGAACCTTTAGTTCAGGCAGGTATCAAATCTATGCTAAATTGGGGAAATTACGATATCAATATAGTAGGCGCCGCCATGAACGGAGCAGTAGCCTATGAAATGATAAATGAATACTCTCCCCAAATTGTAATAACCGATATCAAAATGCCTGTTATGAGCGGGCTGGAGCTTGCAAAAAAATGTTATGAAGAAGGAAAGCTCCTGCCTGTTTTTATCATCCTTACAAGCTATGAAGAATTCCAGTTCGTAAAGGAAGCCATCACCTACCAGGTAACCGATTATCTGGTGAAATTAGAGCTTACGCCGGAAGTCCTTAGTGAAGCCGTAAAACGAGCAGTCAATAAGGTATCCACGCTTTTAAACTCTGCCTCTAATACGGATTCCCCGTTAAACAGCATCTATTTTCTAAAAGAACAGTTTTATACAAGGCTTATTTTCAATCTGTTCGAGTCGGAACATCATTTTAAGACCCAGGCGCTTAATCTTAATGTTAAATTTGACTATGAAGCTTTTGCCGCCTGTTATGTTGAAATATTCAGTGAGAAATCAAATGAAATGTCCTCTGAAATGACTTTGAACCTGTACACAAGCAGTCTGCAGATTGCCCGCGAACTGGTCCCCAAATATATCCCCTGCCATGTTCTGTCATTGGACACGAAACACTTTGCCATCATTTTCTTTCTGGATAAAAGTATGTCCCAGGATTATAAAGCCATTATCCGGAATGCGATAGAGCAGGTCTCCGCCATGCTTTATAATTATTACAGTGTTACTATATTGGCAAGTATCGGCACTGCCGTAAATGTACCCATGCAGATCTCCTCTTCCTTTCAGGATGCGAAACAGGTCTTTCTTCAGGTCAATACAGAAAAGCCCCTTCTGTTCGCGGAAGATACTTCCTATGACAAGCCGCTGAAAAATGTCTTTAACATGTCCTTATTCAGGGAAAATATACGGAAAGCCTATGCGGAATTTGATGAAAAGGCTCTTTATGACATTTTTACTTCCATTATGGAATTATTCAAAACCCACTCGGCTCATTATGTGCAGGCCCTAGATGCTGCCGGCAATGTTCTCTACCTGTCCCTTTCTCTTCTGAATAACGGTGAAAAGATTGTATCTGAGATATTTCAGAACAGAAATAACAGTTACCGCTCTCTTTACGAATTGACGAACGTAGACCAGATTTTGGATTGGCTGACCGTATTCCGTGACGGGCTTTGTAAAAGCTTCGCTACATATAACAAAGATTACAAGAACCACATTGTAATAAATGTAAAAAAATACATCAACGACCATGTAGAAGAAAAGCTTACCCTTAATAAAACAGCGGAATTATTTAATATCAGCCCTAATTATCTCAGCGTTCTTTTTTCGAAATATAACGATATTGGTTTTACCGATTATATTAACCAAAG
>JAEXGM010000167.1 GCA_023450835.1 Bacillota bacterium
CAGAAATATATTGACAAACTCAATTATTGTGGTATGATATGTTGAGTAAATGCAAATGCAAATGATTTGCCTTTGGAAAGGAAACAGCTATGAGAGTAAAGATTATATTGGAATGCACAGAGTGCCATGACCGTAATTATGTAACTACGAAGAATAAGCAAAAGCACCCCGAACGGATAGAGATTATGAAGTATTGTCCCCGCTTGAAAAAGTATACACTTCACAAAGAAACCAAATAATAAAATGAATTTACATATTATGGTTAAACTATAAGCTGAAGGAATTATTTTTTCACATGCGTATTTGTACCTGTCTTCTAAAGCAGCAGGTAAAGGAAGGGAATGGTTATTTATATGAAAAGAATTATCTGCCTGCTTACAGCCATTATGCTTATTGCAGTTTTTACAGCAGGCTGCGGCAATAAGAATTCCGACAGCAATGCACCTCAGGTATCTTCTGCCGAAAAGGGAGGAGAGGCATCAGGTGATGCTAAGAATTCAGAAGGGGGAGATAAGCTTAAGGTTGTCGCAAGTTTTTATGCGATGTATGACTTTGCTGAAAAAATCGGCGGTGATAAAGTAAGCGTTATCGATATGGTACCGGCAGGAATTGAGCCTCATGACTGGGAACCGGCAGCTTCTGATATTACTAATCTGGAGAAAGCACAGATATTCATTTATAACGGTGCCGGTATGGAACACTGGGTCGATACGGTACTTGACACCCTCAGCAACAAAGACCTGGTGGTAACAGAAGCCTCTTCCGGTATTACTTTACAGCAGGGGCACAGTGAGGAAGAAGGCACTTATGATCCTCATGTATGGCTGAATCCTGAGTATGCCAAAGCTGAAATGAATAATATCAAGGAAGCTTTTATAAAGGCTGACCCGGATAATGAAGCCTATTACAGCCAGAATTATGACACCTATGCCGCCAAGTTGGATGCCCTTGACAAAAAATACAAGGAAACCTTGACAGCCCTTGAAAATAAAGATATCATAGTAGCACATGAGGCCTTCGGCTATCTTTGCAATGCCTATGGGCTGAATCAGATAGGAATTGAAGGTCTGTCACCGGATTCGGAGCCGGACCCGGCTAAAATGGAAGAAATTATTCAATTTGCAAAGGACAATAAAGTTAAGATTATCTTCTTCGAGGAACTGGTCAGCCCTAAAGTTGCCGAGACCATTGCCAAAGAAGTAGGAGTAAAAACGAATGTATTAAATCCTTTGGAGGGATTATCCGATGATGAAATAAAAGCCGGCGGAGATTATTTTTCCGTGATGGAAACCAATCTTGCAAGCCTGGTGGAAGCCTTAGAATAAAGCCGCAGGAAGGGGTTGTTGCAGAAACGTATTAATTCGTTTAAGTTGCAGCAGCACCTTCTTTTTGAGGATTTGCGGTATTTTGGAAATTTGTTGCTTTGTAGAATTGTTGAGAAGTATAATTTACACTTGAAATCAGATGCGGGAATATCAGCCGGAAAGATATTCACGAAAGAGGTTAGAATGCAGGCAATAGAGATACAGAATGTAGACTTTGCATATGGAAAAGAGCTTATCTTAAAAGAAGCTTCGGCCGGTATCGATGAGGGGGATTTTGTTGCCCTGACCGGTGAGAACGGCACGGGAAAGAGCACTCTTTTGAGGCTGCTTTTAGCAGAATTAAAGCCTCTTCGGGGTAGAATCAGGCTGCTGGGAGAGGATAATGATAAGATTATTCGAAGCGGAAAAGTGGGTTATGTAGCCCAGAACGGTACTTATGCCAATCAGAATTTCCCTGCTACGGTGGAGGAAATCGTGACGGCAAATCTCTATAAACAGATCGGTCTGTTTCGTTTTCCCTCTAAAGGCCACAAACAGCAGGTCCATGAAGCTCTGGAAAAGCTTAAGATGTCGGAATTTGCAAAGTCTATGATAGGAGAGCTCTCAGGAGGCCAGCAGCAGCGTGTTATGCTTGCAAGAGCCCTGGTAATCAGACCGGAGCTCCTGATATTGGATGAGCCTACAACAGGCATCGATATGAAGTCCGTAAGACAGCTTTATGAGATATTAGGTGAGCTGCATAAAAGTGAAAAGCTTACAATCCTTATGGTTACCCATGGACATCTGGAAGAATGTGCGGGAATTAACAAAGTCTTGCATCTGGAAGACGGAAAGATTGAAGAAGTCATTGGAAATGGGGTGAAGTTATGAGTATCTTACAGTATCCTTTTATGCAAAGGGCATTTCTTGTGGGAATACTCTTAGCTGTTATAGCACCCTGTATCGGTATGACTATTGTATTACAGAGAAAATCCATGATAGGTGATGCCCTTTCCCATACTTCTCTTGCGGGTGTCGCAATCGGTATTCTGCTTGGAATCAATCCGATTCTGGGGGCAACCGGTACCTGTATTGCTGCCGCTCTAAGTATAGAATTTATTCAAAGGAAGATACCAAGATATTCGGAAATGGCTATTGCCATTATCATGTCAACGGGAATCGGCCTGGCCGGTGTACTCTCCGGCTTTACCAAAAGCAGCGGGAATTTCAACAGCTTTCTATTCGGAAGTATTGTTGCCATAAGTGATATGGAGCTTCGAATGGTAGTAATCATAAGCGTATGTGTCCTGACAGCTTTTCTTCTCCTGTATAAAGAGTTATTTTACCTCGGATTTGATGAAAGGGCCGCCAGGATTGCCGGCGTACCCGTAAGACTGGTGAACTTCATTTTTACCATGTTAACGGCGCTTACCATATCCATTGCCTCCAGGACCGTAGGAGCTTTGGTGGTATCCTCCTTGTTGGTAATACCGGTAGCCTGCGGTATGCAGCTGGGAAGAAGTTATAAGATGACCCTTCTCTGCTCTGTTATACTTGCCGTATTCTTTACGGTTGCCGGACTGACGCTATCCTATTACTGGAAACTGAAACCTGGAGGAACAATTGTCCTGACCGGAGTAGTATGTTTTGTGATAATTGTAATTCTGAAAGCTCTGATAAAATCCCTTCGCCGTGCCGGCTGAAAGAAAGAGCCTTAATTTAATATAATAATATAATGAACTTCATTGCTTTTCTTAAAATACCAGGTCCAAACTTCTCTTTCTTTGGGCCGTGGAAGGAGAAAAGCAATGAAGTTTTTTTGTTTTTTGCAACACGCCAAAGATATACAAAAAATCACAAGAATATAATATTTACAAATTATGTTAAAAAGGAGAAAGTGTAATTGTAGGGGACAAGTTTTGTAGGATATTTACAAAAGAAAGAGAGGGGAGGTATGAAAAAGATTCAAAGTTAACAAAAACCAAAAACAATACAGTTGATGTTGCTAGAAGTTTAAATAATTGACAAGGAGGGATTGCTATGAAAAAGAAATTACTAAGGTGTAGTATGGTTTTAATTTTAATATTGTCAATGCTGCTTCCTGCTAAAGTCTTAGCTGCGGACTATACACAGGGAGTAAGTGTTTCGGGTAACAATGCTATCATATGGTTTAAGTCCACAGTGAGCACCACCTGGGTGGATGTTCATTACAGTGTAAACTCCGGCGCACAGCAAAACTTAAGAATGACCTACAATTCGGCAAATGCAAGATATGAGCAGAATGTTGATTCTGCCGCTAATGCCGTAATTGCATATTCCTTTACTTACAACAATGGCACCCCGGCCTATGACACATCTACTTTTACATACACAGGGCAGGCCAGCGGGATAACCAGCGGAAGCGTTTATAAGATAACCAGTAAGGTAAGCGGAAAGGTACTGGACATTACCGATAAATCTACTGCCGCCGGCGCCAAATTGGAGCAGTGGACGAATTATGATACCACTAACCAGCAGTTTAAGGTTGAGAAGCAATCGGATGGCTATTATAAAATAACAGCCATGCACAGCGGTCTGGTACTGGATGTACCGAACAGTTCCTTAAGCACCGGTGTTCAGTTGCAGCAGTGGACGGATAATAGCAGCAGCGCACAGAGATGGAGTATCGTAGACGTTGGAGGAGGCTATTATAAGGTTATCTCCAAAGTAAGCGGACTGGCAATGGATGTACGCAGCTCTCAGACTACTGACGGCACAGCAGTTCAGCAGTATACGGATAACGGGACCGATGCTCAGAAGTGGTCTTTCACAATTGCAAACACTTCCGGCGGCTCGACCCAGGGCTCTATTTATTCCATAGCAGCCTCATCCAT
Organism: Bacillota bacterium; assembly: GCA_023450835.1. Classification (GTDB taxonomy): domain Bacteria; phylum Bacillota; class Clostridia; order Lachnospirales; family Lachnospiraceae; genus Anaerocolumna. The sequence goes on from JAEXGM010000167.1 coordinate 4,178, forward strand.
ACCGACTCCGACAAATGGCGGTGTCAGTGTTAAGGTTATGAACGGAACAAATGGCGCTTATGCTGACAGTAATATTTACTGGGGCGTTATCGGTATTAACCCCGCTAACGGAGCCTGGAGCTATCTGGACCTCTCCGGTAATCTGATTGCTATTTCCACAAGCCTTAATGATGCAGCCGGACATCTGACCAAAAACGGTGTTAATTATGCAAATATCTATCATAAAGTAAGTGAAACTTCCTGGGTGAATCTGCCGAAGATGTCTTCGGGAAGAATGTTCTTAAGCGTAGGTTCGCCTTGCTATATCAAGACTTATAATGATGGTTTTGCAGGTCCGGACATTAACAACCCTTCAGACCCTAACAGAGATGTATATTTTGACTTTATTGAATTCACGGTTAATGACAGCGGATATCACGGAAATACCACCAGAGTGGATCAGTTTGGTTTCCCTGTTCAGCACAGACTGGTTAATAAAGCCGGAAATTATGACAGGACAGTAGGAGAACTGGAGTCCGAGACCCGTTCCGGATTATTCACTAAGTTCCAAAGTGAAGTTCCGACAGAATTTAAGTCCCTGGCAACTCTTCAGGCACCTTACCGTATTGTTTGCCCTATCAGCGGACCTTTTAACACAGGCGGAACCTACGCCAACTATTTCTCCAGCTATTCCAGTATATCTACCAGAGATATTTTACTGGGTATCGGAGGAGCCAGTGATGCATCCGTTTGCGCCGCACTGAACAGGCATGTTTACGGAAACACCGCTGATTGGAACAATGTAAGTAAATATTATCAGGCAGCTCCTGCCAACTACTATGCAAAATTCTGGCATAATCACAGCATAGACGGTTTGGCTTACGGCTTCTGCTATGATGATGTGAACGGACAGGCCTCTTACCTGGAAGTAGGCGACCCGAAGGGACTTATTGTAAGAGTAGGCTGGTAATAAGAAGATCATACTGACACAAGAGATTCATAGATGGCTTATAGAGACTCAGGGGGAAGCCCCTTGAGTCTCTTTTGCCGTGGGTTATTATCAGGATTAAACAAATGAACAGAAACAAACAACATTGCAGCATTTTATAAAAAATGGAAAAGTATATAATGTGGAATATAATACCATAGGGCGCAAGCTTCTTGCGGGGTATTTTTATAAATATTATGATAGGAGGTTGGGGTGACGCCGGAGCAGTTCAAAGAGAAAAGAGCGCAGTCTCTTGGCAGCGCAGATAAGGGATGGGAAAAGGGTCTCATCAGAGAAAGTCGAAATTTCCGAGTTTCGAGGCAAAATCTAATAATTAAGGGGGTAAAAGATGATTACAAAAAAGATAATAGCATTTGCATTAACAGTATCGTTAATAATAGGGGCTTGCATGATGAATTATTCAGTTAATACTGTTTCAGCCAGCACGGCAGGACATACCGCACACACAATCGGTACAGGGACATCCTTTGATAACAATCCTCTAAGGGGATTTGTGCCCTTTGACTTTAGTACGACAACATTTCCTCATAGTCTGGAGTGGTTCTATATTCCTGTGAGGGATGTTCAGACCGGCATGAATACTTTTAATTGGTCAGCTCTGGAGAGCAGGCTGAATGCCATTGCAGGACGGGGCCATCAGGCGGTATTTCGTTTCTACTATGATTATCCGGGCTTATCCACCGGCGTACCTCAGTTTTTGATTGACGGGGGACTTACCATGCGCTATTATGATGAGCCTTCGAATCTGGGAGGAGCGGGTTATTCTCCCGATTATGAGAACCAGACCTTTAGGACCTCCATGCAGAACTTTATTAAAGCTTTTGGTACAAAATATGATGGGGACTCACGTATAGGTTATATTACCCTGGGACTTTTGGGCTTCTGGGGAGAATGGCATAACTGGCCTTATGATGAGGATACCTCTGACGGCAAACCTAACTGGAATATTTCCAGTACAGTATATACCGAGGTCCTGACAACCTTTGATACCTATTTCAATAAAACGCAGCTTTGTGTGAGGGAACCAAAGTCAGGAGTGCCTAATGCCAGTGCAAACATCGGATATCATGATGATTCCTTTGGAAATGCAACGTTATCCGCTGCAAACGGAGGGCAGACGTGGAGTTTTGAACAGAGATTAATCGACCAGAATCAGCAGAATAAATGGATGACAAATCCTATCGGCGGTGAAATATATCCTCCGGACCAGAGCTCTTTCTTCTCCGGTACCACCTGGCAGGGCTCCACAAATCAGACCTGGGCGGCCTGCATTAGTGAAGCACATCCCACCTGGCTGATATGTGAGCAGATGAAAAATTATACCGGGACTGCTCTGACCAACGCAAAAACAGCGGCAAAACAGCTTGGTTATGACTTGCAGGTCGCCACGGCATATTATGATAATATAGCAACATCCGCCCCGTTATATTTAGGAGTTAACATCAAAAATATCGGAATTGCTCCCTTTTATTATGATCATACTATGTGGCCGGTACAGGTTGGTGTGAAGCAGAACGGAACCCTGGTAAAGAGCTGGACAACGACCTGGGATCTGAATACCATACCGGCAGACGGATCCGTAAAGACCTTTGAATACACGGCATCTGCCCCCGGATTGTCAGCCGGTACCTATAATATGTGCATCAAAGTTGTAAATCCTCTGTCCAATGGGAATAAACTGGGCTTTGCCAATGCCGGACAGAATACGGACGGATGGCTGGACCTTGGAAGCTTTACAGTAGGAGGAACAACAACACCGACGCCGGGCGCTATTACAATTGATGGAAATGCCTCGGACTGGAGTAATATTTCAAGCATTGCAACTGCTGCAGGGAAGTCAGCAACCAGCCTTAAAGTGACCAATGATTCAAATTATATCTATATTTGCGCCCAGGGAAGCAATCTTGGCACAAACAGCCAGGTCTACATCAACAGTGACAACAATACCTCCACCGGTTATCAGGACAGCGCATGGAGCAGTTCCGGCTGTGATTACCTGATTGAATTAGGAAAATTATACAGTCATCCCGATAACAGCAGTACCTGGAGCTGGAATGACCTGGGCACTTCAAATGTAACTGTTTCAAGTAATTCTTCCGTATATGAAGTAAGGATTGCAAAGTCTGCAATCGGCAATCTGAGCAATACCTTCTGCGTAGGTTTTAAGGATGTAAACAGCGGTTGGAGTACGGTAAGCAAGCTTCCGGCTTCCGGAGCACTTTCAAGCTATACGTTAAAATAAGATGCATCTCTGCACCATGAAAGGTGCATTTTAGGAATACACGAACAATAGAGGGCTGTTACAAAATAAGCTCCGGGGAATATGATTTGCCATAATACATCTTTGGCAGGTCAGATTCTCCGGAGCTTTGTTTTGTGCAGCTCTTTTGGCTCTTTTTTAAAAGTTCTGACTTCTATATTTTGAGGGTGAAATTCCAATAGTGTTTTTAAAAGCTTTCTGAAAAACTACCGGGTCATTATAACCCGACATTACGGCGATTTCTGAAATGGAGAAAGACTCATCCTTTAACAGATTGCATGCTTTATTTATCTTGAACTGAGTCAGATAGGTCTGGGGAGGAATATTTAAGCATTCTTTAAAGATTGTTGTGAAATAACTGCGGTCTAAGCCCACATAACCTGCAAGGTCAGCCACTGTAATATGGTCCATATAATTTGTCTGAATATAGTCAACTGCTTTTCGGATGTACTGGTTTTTGGTGGTATGTAAGCTTACCGGATTATTCTGCTGTGAATTTTCCACTAATTCCGCAAAGAGAGAATAGAGCAGAGATTGAATACGCAGGACAGTACTGTGGGTGTATTCATTATTCACCTTGACCATTTCCAGCAAACAGTTCTTAACCTGGTCACCTCTGGTGAATTTAAAGGTTGGCTTATCCGAGGAGAGTTCCGCAAGCTGAAGGTAATTATAGGCATTCAGGCCGTGGAATCCGACCCAAACATATTCCCAGGGATTATCATAACTTGCCGAATAGGTGGACACGTCATTGGGGCTTAGTAAAAAGCCTTCATTCTCCTTTAAGGTATAGGTTTTATCTTTCAGCTTCAAGGTGCCCTCACCGGAGAGAATATAGTGTATCACAAAATGTTCACGTATTGCAGGTCCCCAGGTGTGGCCCGGATGGCAGGAAGAGATGCCGCAGTAGTACACATATAGTTCAGGGGAATTGGTATTGTCATAAAAATGGTATTCTTTCATGGTGTCATCCGTATATACTGCCTTTAAATAGGAATCGTACTTACTGATTATTGTGCCGTCATCCGATAATAGCTGACAATGTTTGGCTTTCATAGACAAGACCTTTCTTTGTGGAATATGTATATAGGTTATTCTCTTATTATAGCATGGACCAGATAAATATTTCAATATTGATATGTCTATTTGTTGTGTAGGGATTTTAGCTCAATGCAGCAATGTTTCTCCAGATTGTTATTAAAATGCACATATTTACATTTTTAAATAAAAGATATACTGTGAAATAATACAACAAATTGTCTTATTTGCCTAACAATAATTCGTATGAATGATGATATCACTGTGCTATTATTATTTAGTAAACAGTTAATATGTTGTGCATAAATGGAAAGAAGTTAATCTTCCATTTGATGTTATAATAAATTGAAATCATGACTACACCGGTCATTAAAATCAGAAAGGACAAAAAATGGGATTAGCAGTAATTGATGCAAGACAACGGGGGAGGATATCTGCAGAAGGTGCATATGCTGCGGGACAAATAGGAACAAGAGGACAGATAGCACATAGCGGCAAGCTGCAAAAGGAAATAAAAAAAGAAGAGTGGTGATTAGAATGCGAGCGAAAGACAACGAAGTGAAAAAGAAAAATGGTTTTTTTAAGGAAATGAAAGAGAACAGGATATTATATTTAATGTGTGTGCCTGCATTATTGGTTTTATTGCTCTTTTGCTATATTCCCTTTGCCGGTATCTGGATGGCCTTTACCGATTACAACGTTGTTGATGGTATCTTTGGAAGTAAGTTTGTAGGGCTTCATAATTTTAAATATTTCTTTATTGGAAACAGTATGGCAAGGAGAGTTACATACAACACGTTAATCATTAATATCTTTTGTATCCTGTTTGGGCTGGTGGTACCGATCAGTATTGCAATCTTCTTTAATGAGGTAAAGGGGAAGCTGTTTAAGAAAGTTACACAGAGTGCAATGTTTTTCCCGTATTTCCTTTCCTGGGTCGTAGTCGGCGCAATTGTATACGGGTTCTTTGCAAGGGATGTGGGAATGGTAAATAAAGTGAGGGAGACTCTGGGGCTGGATGCAATAAGCTGGTATGCGACACCAAAATACTGGAAGCCGATTATCATCTTTGCAAACGTATGGAAATGGAGCGGGTATAATTCCATCATTTATATGGCAGCCATGGCGGGCTTTGATGCATCGTTATTTGAAGCGGCTGAAATTGATGGAGCAAATAAATTTCAAAGAATCCTGTATCTGACATTGCCAATGCTGAAGCCAACGGCTGTCGTACTGATTTTATTGAGTGTCGGACGTATTTTTTACGGTGACTTCGGAATGATTTACGGTATTGTAGGCAATAACGCAAGCCTGGCGGACGCGGTCACAGTTATTGATACCTATGTATATTCCTCCATGAAGACCTTAGGTTTCTCCTATTCTACGGCCATTGGTCTGTATCAGTCAATTATGGGATTAATACTTGTAACCTTAGCGAATAAATTCGCCAAAAAAATAAACGATGGAGAGGGACTGTTCTGACATGAAGATACAAAAATCATTTAGCGACAGATTATTAACAACTTCAGCCTATCTTTTCATGGGTTTATTTGCAGTAATCTGCCTTTATCCATTAATTCTTACCTTGAGCGTTTCGGTATCTGCGGAAAAGGATGTGGCAATACATGGATATTCCATATTTCCGCAAGGCTTTACTTTAAATACCTATATTTATATTTTTGCCCACAGCGGCAGTAAAATTCTCAAATCCTATGGTGTTACTATTTTTGTAACAGCTGTTGGAACACTGGGAGCATTGCTTATAACCACAATGATATCCTTTGCAATCTCCATTAAGAAGCTGAAATACAGGAATATCATAGCATTCCTCTGTAATTTTACAATTATTTTTTCAGCCGGTCTGATACCCTGGTACATTGTGTGCGTTAATTACTACCATTTAAGAAACAGCATCCTGGCGTTAATCCTGCCCTCCATTTTTAGTGTTTGGAATATGTTTTTGCTGCGTACTTATTTTTCTTATATTCCGCCGTCTTTATATGAGGCGGCCAAAATAGACGGAGCCAATTATTTTAAGATATACTATAAGATTGCGCTGCCTTTAAGCAAGACCGGAATCTTAACGGTTGGATTAATGTATGCCCTGCAGTATTGGAATGATTGGTGGAATTCGCTGATGTTTATCAATGATAAGAAGCTGTTTCCCTTGCAGTATTATTTATACAATATTCTATCCAATGTAAATGCAATCAGCTCCGGTGTTGTTCCCTCCGGCGCAGCAGCCAATATCACGCTGCCGGCAGAAACCGTTAAAATGGCGGTAACTATCATTACTATCGGACCTATTATATTCTTGTACCCCTTCGTTCAGAAGTTCTTTATCAACGGTATTATGACCGGTGCGGTGAAAGAATAAAGCTAGCTAAACTCAGATGGGAAGCAATTTCGCTTAACATAAAAATTATTTTAAGGAGGATTTTATGAGGAAACAAAAATTATTAGCTATTGTTTTAGTGCTCACCATGATTATGGGGTTACTGGGAGCATGCGGCAAAAACAACAACAATAGCGCACAAACAAGCAATGGGGCAAACACAACAAGCAATAATGATAAAGGTTCAAAAGATAATTCCTCGGAAAAACCGAGTACTTTAACAATTCTATATCCCGGAGATGAATCCGACCGTATGACTTCATTTCTGGAAAATGAATTTGCTGATAAAATGTTATCCGACCTGAATTTAAAGGTTAAGATGATTTATGTACCCTGGGATTCTTACTGGGAACAAAAGGATATCATGCTGGCAGCCAATGAACCCATTGATTTATATTGGGATGGACTCCCCAATCTTTCACAGATAGTAAATGAGAAGCAGGCAATGCCTCTTGATGATCTGATTAGTAAATATGGTCAGGATATGCTTAAGGTGATACCGGAAACTCACATTGAAGGAGCAAAAGTAAATGGTCAGATATATGGTATTCCATCCTCCTATGCTTCCTCCTCCGGTATGTATCAATTCGTAACTGTCCGTCAGGATTTAATGGATGAAGTTGGTATGACGGATCTGAATACTCCCGATGATTTGGTAAGCTATGCAACCAAAGTAAAGGAAAAGCATCCTGAGTTAAAAGGACCTGGAGATATTATCTTTAAGCCTCTTACAAGATATTTTCAGCCTGAACAGTATACCTTTGTGGCAAAAGAAGAAACAGCCGTTTATGGCGAGGATACAGGAAAAGTATACAGCTACTATGAAACAGATGCCTTTAAGGATGTGGCAAAATTCAATAGAAGCATGTATACCTCAGGGTTATATTCCGATGAATTATCTACTAACTACAATGAAAGAACAAATCGTATGCAGACCGGCCTTTACATATGGACGGAAGGTTCTTTCGGAAAAGATACGGAAATCTCTGATGCTGTAAAAGCAAATGCACCGGATGCAAAATTAAAGAATTATTTACTGGCAGATGATAAGCCGCGTTATATCACAGCTACCGGCGGAGAAGTTCTTTGCATACCGAACACAGCTCCCAATCCGGAAGGCGCTATGAAGTTCATTAACTGGATTTATTCTTCCCAGGCTAATTATTTATTTGCCCTCTACGGCGTAGAAGGAACAGATTATGAAATGGTAGACGGAAGAATCAACAGGCTGGTAACCAATGATTTCTTCTATGAGTGGATGTTCCGCAATAAGAATTATACTGTTTTCACACCGGATGCCAGCCAGGAGTACATTGACCAGTATCAGCACTGGGATGATGATGCGAAATTATCCAATGCCATCGGCTTTGTATTTAACAATGAAAATGTAAAAGAAATTGAAACAGCCGTATACGAAGTGTGCCAGAAGGACCTGGCTCCTATTAGAAACGGATTTGTGGACTTTGATTCAAACTATGATGCGGCCATTAAGAAATTAAAAGCGGCAGGAATTGATAAATACATTGCAGAAGTACAGAAACAATTTGATGAATTTATGGCTAATAAGAATAAATAAATTGTTTTTATAATTAAGAGATATAAATTGAGTAAGTTATGATTGAGCAGATATAAGCTGAGTAAGCATTCATTAAGAGGTATGGGATGAGTAAGTAATAATTAATATATTTATAACTGACCACCTAAATGTAAAACAAAAACAGATATACTGTTTTATATTAGGTGGTCTTATTATAGCCTGCACCTGCCTGGCTTTGCAAAGGGGTGAATTTATATGTTCATTGGTATATTTAATAAAATCCGATATAAGCTGATCGTATCATTTATGCTTCCAATATCATTCATCATAATACTGGGCGTAATTTCCTATAAAGTTGCATCTGATAATATCATCAGTAATTATAAAACAAATGTCAGTCAGATGTTGGGAATGACAAGTGATTACATCGATTTTGGCTTACAATCCTCCAGAGACCTGTCGGTTCAGTATTTATCGGACAACGAATTGGCAAAATATCTAAGAGGCAGATACAGTAAGAATTCTCCGGATTATTTAGAGGTATATAAGAATTTTAAAACAGAATTATTATCAAAAAGGATGGCAGACAGTTTTATCAGGAATATCCATTTGATAACTCCCAATGCACAAATAATAAGTACTGCTGAAAAAGCTAATCAGACGGAACAGAACGGTTTATATGAAAAGTTAATGGGCACGAAGGAAGGTTCTTTCATAAAAGATAACCCCAAAGCAGAATTATGGTTAAGCGGTCTCAAAGAGCTGGATGATTCCTTTCAGCTGAAGACCTCAGAGTATTCTCTGCGCTATATGAGAGCCTTTGTGGATTTTGATGGATTGATTATAATTGATATAAGCTCAAGTGCTATTGAGGATACCCTGGGTAAACTGAAATTTGGTGAAAACAGCTATTATGGTTTTGTAACAGAAGAAGGAAAAAATCTGATGTATCCTGCCGCGGATAATACAATGGGTGATTTCATGAAAAATGAAGCGGCAAAAAATCAGGAAGGCTGTTATTTTACAGTTTTAAAAGGAAGAGAGTATTTATTTTGCAGCTCAAGGATTGGAACTACGGGAGCGGCGGTGACTGCTCTGATACCAAAAAGTGAAATATTAAAGCAGGTTTTGAGAATTAGGATTATTACATTTATCGTCGTATTGATTGCATCTGTCATTGCGCTGATGATTACCCTTATGATTTCCAGGGGGATTGGCGGTACCATTTCCTCTATCATAAATAAGCTGGGCAAAGCAGCGGAAGGTGATCTGACTATAGAAATCAAGACAAACAGACGTGATGAGTTTCATGATTTGGTGCATAGTATGACGGATATGATAGGAAATAATAGAAAGCTTATTGAAAATATAAGAGATATCAGCAGAAAAGTAGAGAAAACTTCAAATAGAGTCGAAGATACCACCATGTATTTTGTGAATGAGACCGGCAGTATATCAAAAGCAATCGCAGAGATTGAACAGGCGATGCAGCAGCAGGCAGGAGATTCCTCGGAATGCTTAAAGCAAATGGATGACCTGTCGGAAGAGATTGGGCAAATATACAATATTACAAAAGAAGTCAATGGGCTGATAATTGATACAAACAATAATATAGACCAAAACATTATGAAGTTTGGCGACTTAAGAGAGAAAGCAAGAGATACAAATCAAATTACAATCCGGGTCATTGATGAGGTCCAGGAACTTAACAAGACTTCAATGGCAATAAGAAAAGTACTGGAAGTCTTAAATTACATTGCACAGCAGACGAATCTTCTCTCTTTCAATGCGTCTATTGAAGCTGCAAGGGCGGGAGTATCGGGCAGAGGCTTTACGGTGGTTGCCGATGAAATACATAACCTTTCAAATCAATCAATGGAGGCTTCAAAGGAGATTGAGAAATTAATCGGTAATGTGCAGCAGCGTATTGATAAAGTTGTGGAGAGTTCTTTTTCTGCAAAAGAAATTGTAGAGCATCAGGAAGTGGCCGTAAACAATGCATTAGATTGCTTTCAGATAATGAATAAAGATTTGGCTGCGTTTATCGATAAAATCAATAGGATACAAAATAAGATCAGCGTTGTGGAATCAAGCAAGCAGACAGTATTAAGCGCTCTTGAGAGCATGTCAGCTGTCATGGAGGAAATTGTAGCATCCTCTGAGGAGGTAACCCGGGTAACGCAACAGCAGTTAATCCATGCCGATGACCTGCATTTGGCATTTGACGAGCTGAACAGCCATGCCTTGGATTTAAATGTATCGATAGAAGTATTTAAAATATAAAAAAGACCTAATATGAAAGAACCATATAGCATTAGTGCCGACTTTTGCTTAGGAGGAATGTATGAAAGAAAGAATGTTAGAGAATGAATACTGGTATGGAACTTGTGTAAAATATGGTTTAAAAATGCCATTAGACGCTGAAAGTGAGTGTGTCTTAGATTTCAGAAGTAATGAAACCCCTAATCCGGCTATGCCTTTTCTGGTGTCCAGTAAAGGGCGGTTTCTTTGGAGAAAGTCCGGATTTCAGATTACTTTTCACAAAGGTGAGATGGAATTTCCCGAGGACACAGTTCTGAAATCAGGGTTTGGCAGCCTAAAGGCCGCATACCTTTCCGCTATGAAGGAATATTTCCCGTTTCACCGGATAGCGCCGTCAGCAGCTCTTTTTAATAAGGTTATTTATAACACCTGGATAGAGTTCACTTTTTATCAGAATCAAAGAGATATTCTGGAGTATGCCAGGAGTATTTTGAATTCCGGCATGCCGGCCGGGGTGCTGATGATTGATGACGGCTGGGCAGAGTATTACGGGGACTGGAGATTTCACAGCGGTAAATTCCCCGATGCTAAGAAGATGATAGCTACTCTGCATGACATGGGATTTGAGGTCATGGTCTGGATGTGCCCTTATATAACACCGGATACGGTGGCATACCGGGATGCGGTGAAAAAAGACCTTCTGTTAAAGCAAAAAGATGGGGAGACTTACATAACAAAATGGTGGAACGGATATTCGGCTGTTCTGGATATGTCAAATCCGAAAGCACAGGAATGGTTAAGGGAGCAATTAAGGGAATTACAGGAAATCGGAGTGAATGGTTTCAAATTTGACGGAGGGGATAGTCTCTATTATAGAGAAGATAATGTGGCCTTTCAGAATTTGACGCCGGATGAACATTCTAATCTGTGGGCAAAATTTGGGGAACAGTTTGAATTCAACGAATATCGTGTTGCCTTTGGGGCAGGCGGTTATGGACTTTTGCAGAGACTGTGTGATAAAGACCATTCCTGGGGAGACAGCGGGATTGCTTCACTGATTCCGGATATACTATTGCAGGGCCTTACCGGACACCCTTTTGGCTGCCCGGATATGATTGGCGGAGGGGAATATGTGAATTTTCAGGAGGCCGCAGAAAACAATCTGGATCAGGAACTTTTTATCAGACATTGTGAGATAGCTTGTTTAATGCCGGCAATTCAGTTTTCAGCAGCACCTTTTAGAGTTCTAAGTGAAGAGAATTTTAAACTTATCTTAAAGAGTCTGGAATTTAGAAAGCAGTACCTGGATAGTATATGTCACTTTGTTGAATTGGCAGCGGTGACGGGTGAACCAGTAGTAAGATATATGAGTTATGAATATCCGGAGGAACCGGTAGAAAAAATAATAGATCAGTTTATGATAGGAGACAGACTTTTAGTAGCTCCGGTTTATCAAAAAGGCTGTGCTGGAAGGGAAGTTTATATACCAAGAGGCAATTGGAAGAACGGAAATGAAACGATAGTAAGTAAGGGCGGAAAATATTACATCGAATCTGTTCCCGGCTGCCCGCTGGTATTTGAAAAAATATAGCTGTTGCAAAAGAAAGCTTTGGATTGGTGTGAGGTAAGTCACAGGGTCCGGAGCTTCCTTTTGTAACAGCAACTTTGTGCTATAAAAATTCTTTTTCTTTCTCTGTAAATTTCTATTAATAATCAAATCCAAAGGAATCCATCATCTGATAGTTATTGGATATGGCATCACTGTTTAACTTTTTCTGCCGCAATGCTTTGTCAGAGCTAAGCAGTGCGGTAAAAATAATGTCAATGACATACAAAAACATAATGTTATTGGAGAGAGAAACGGAGTTGTTGGCTACAATCTTGTCCGATATTACGAATTTGTAATCAGAAATATCATTCAATTTCGGAGAATCGTAACTTGTTATAGTCAAATTTTTAGCGCCCCGTTCCAGTGATGCTCCGGCAATCTGAAATATATCACGCATGGATATAGTCGGAGCAATAATGATGGAAAGATCTCCGGCAGTGATATTCGTCGCCTGAATTCTCATTTCCAGTATATCGGTATAGGCTTTTGAATGAAATCCGATCTGGTCGAATCGGAATTGAAGCTCATTTGCGATAATGGATAGGTTGGACAGGGAAAATATATGAATGTTTTTTGCACTTTTTACGGCATTCACCGCTTCAAGAACCGTATTTTCGTCCAAGATGGCGGAAGTGTTCATGAGCATTTGCCGGTAATCGGCGGTCACAGAGGAGATAAAGCCATTCTCCACTGAATAAGTATTTTGTTTCATCATGTTATTATAGAAATTTTCCTGCGCCAGAGCTATTTTGAAGCCGTTAAAACCTTTGTAACCGATTTTCTTGCAGAATCTGTTTATACTTGCTTCCGAAGTTCCTGTTTCCTTTGCAATTGTTGTGATTGTGCTGGAAACAACCAAATCCGGATTATTGATTACATATTGGCTGATTTCGTTTTCACTCAGTGTAAAGCTGTACTGCATGGAAACTATTTTGGAAATTACGGTAGATACCATTTTACAGACTCCTTATGATTTTACTAGTAATATTATACAATACTGTATCGATAATTGCAATTCCAAACAATTGCAATGAAAAAAATCTTCAAAAACTTGCAATTAAATGTCATATGTGTTGACATGTAATGAAAATTATGTTAGCATAATAACGTAATAACGAGTGGAAATCATGAAAAAATATAACAATTACACAAAATTAGTAAAATAATTTGCAAATTATATTTAGAAATATGAAAATGATTTTCATAAGTGCGGCAAATTAATCTTATTTTTTGTAAAATTTGAAAATGGGAGGCAGGGATGAAAGGTTTTTCTTATGACAGAGTGTATGATGTAGTTATTGCGGGAGGCGGTGTATCGGGAGCGGTTGCTGCTATAGCTTCCGCAAGAAATGGGGCGGATACACTGGTAATTGAACAGTCCGGTTATTTTGGAGGAACGCTGACTGGCTGCGGAGTTGGACCAATGATGACATTTCATGCGGGAGAGCAGCAGGTAATTCAGGGGATTATGCAGGAAGTGGTGGACGCATTGGTGGAAAAAGGGTATTCACCAGGACATGTAAAAGATACTACGCAGTACATAAACTATTTAACCCCGTTTCAATCGGAGGGCTTGAAACTGGTGTTGGATGAATTGATTCAGCAGGCAGGCTGTAAGGTACTGTTCCATACGGCAATTGGTGCTGTGAAAGCGGAAGAAGGAAAAATCCGCTCGCTGATTGTCTGCAATAAGGATGGTTTGCAGGAAGTAAAAGGCACCGTATTCGTTGATGCTACCGGTGACGGAGATATCGCCACATGGGCAGGGGCTCTGATGACAAAGGGAAGAGAAAGTGATGGAGCGATGCAGCCCATGACCATGAATATGAAATACTGCAATGTTGATACGGCTCGTTTAAAGGACCACATGGCAGCCCATGCAGAGGAATTTCCCCGGATGGTAAACAATATTGAGCTGATGTATCAAACTTCAAGACTTTCTTTTGCCGGCTTTGAAAAAGAATTTAAGGAAGCGAGAGAACGAGGTGAGCTGGATATCTTAAGAGAAGAGGTCCTAAGCTTCGAGACTAATGTACCGGGGGAATTTATTGTTAATACAACGAGAATACTTGGGAAAGATGGTACCGATGCCGCATCTCTCAGTGAGGCAGAATTGATTGGAAGAAAGCAATGCAGGGATTTGGATCTCTTTTTAAGAAAGTATATACCGGGATTTCAAAATGCCATTTTAGAGTTCACCGGTCCTTCTATTGGCATACGCGGGTCCAGGCAGTTAAAAGGGATTTATACGTTAACGGCGGAAGATATCTTAACAAGAAAAGAATTTCCGACAGTCATTGCCCATTCGGCTTATCCCATTGATATTCACAATCCAAAGGGAGAAGGAACCAATAGCTCCTTTGTTTCGGAGCCGGGAACCTACTACAGTATTCCTTATGAGGTAATGGTCAGCAGCAGGTTATCTAATCTACTGGTGACAGGAAGATGTATATCGGCAACTTTTGAAGCACAGGCAGCAATTCGGACCACACCGACGGCAGGAGCCCTTGGCCATGCCTGTGGAATAGCGGCGGCCCTTGCAGCGAAAGAAGACGGTGATACGAGAAATATCAGTGTACCAAAGCTGCAGGAACAATTAATAAGAGAAAATGCTTATCTAAAAAAATAAAAGAGGAGATTTTTTATGACTTTACAAATTATTGGTATTCTAGGTCTGTTTGTTATCATGGTAGTTCTTATGATGATGCGTAAGCTGCCTACTATTCTTGCATTGCCGATTATGGCAATCGGAATTGCTCTCATTGCCGGAATTCGTTTCACGGGTGGAGAATTCAGCATTACAACGGATGTTATTGAAGGCGGTTCCATGCGTATGAGTACTGCTATTGCAGGACTGTTTTTCGGAGGATTCTTTGGTAAAGTATTATCCAAGGTAGGCGTTACGAAAACAATTATACGTAAAGCTGCGGAAATGGCAGGGGATAAGCCGCTTCCAATCGCGCTGGCCTTTTTGGTGGTCTGCTCCATTATATTTGCCGCATCCAACGGACTTGGTATGGTTATCTTAGTTGGTACGATTATTATGCCTATCATGATCAGCGCAGGGTTAAGCCCATTGGTTGCAGGAACAGTTCTTTTACTGGCAAACGGAATCGGCGTTAATTTCAGTGTAAGCACATTGGCGGTTTACATTGATGTTTTAGGATTAACACAGGATCAGGTTACCTCTTATTCCTTACTTTGCGGGCTGCCGCTTATTATAGTTGGTTTTGCAATGATTCTTTACTTTACAAAATTCAGCAGTAAAACAAGAAAAGCCTGGGCGATGCCGTCCTCCAATGATCTGGCAGCAGAGAAAAATGTAAGAGCAATTGCTTTAATCAGCCCCATCATTCCGGTTGCATTGGTTTTTGTTTGGCACTTGCCGTTAATTTCTTCTATTATTATCGGAATTGTTGCAACTTTGATTCTTTCCACACCAAAGAATGCAGTACAGGTCGTTTCCAGTGCTTTTGTAGAAGGAATTCAGGAGACTGCCGGAGCCGCAGGTTTAATGATTGGTATAGGTATGGTATTGAAAGCAGTAACCGCAACGGAAGTTTCCACGATACTGGCTCCGCTTGTGAATGCAATCATTCCTACCAATAGTTTGATGTTTATCCTGATTTTTGGATTGTTATCTCCTTTGGCAATTTACCGCGGACCTCTTAATGTCTGGGGATTAGGCAGCGGTAT
>JAEXGM010000197.1 GCA_023450835.1 Bacillota bacterium
CCTGTTAAGTATACCTGTTTTCCGAGATTTCCGGTTTTAAACCGATAAAATGCGCGTTCCGCTTTCTCTTTGCTGTCAAAGAGTCCAAAAACAGTTGGTCCGCTTCCGCTCATTAGGGATGTAATGGCACCGGAGTCCATCAGCTGTTCCTTAATCTGGCCGATAATAGGATAATCCCTTACGGTAACTGTTTCAAGAACATTGCCAAAATGACTCACAGCTTCTCTTAAGTCATTTGCCTTTATGGCAGCGAGAATAGCACTGATGTCCGGGTGCTTGACCTCTTCATTTAATTTAAGGTTCTCGTAGACATATCTGGTGGAAACATTAATTCCTGGTTTGACAATCAGTACATGACAGAAGGGGAAAGGAGGAAGCGCCGTTAACTTTTCACCAATGCCTTCCGACAGAGCAGTGCCCCGCATAAGGCAGTAAGGTACATCCGCACCAAGCTTAAGCCCCAGAGCCAGCAGCTCCTCTTTGGGAAGATTCAAATGAAAGAGCCTGTTCAGGCCGTAAAGGACAGTAGCAGCATCACTGCTTCCGCCTGCAAGTCCTGCGGCAACGGGTATTTTTTTGTCCAATATGATATGGACACCCTGGCTTATATGGTAGGTATTCTTAATCAAGGCTGCAGCTTTATATACCAGATTATTTTCGTCCACCGGAAGATAGGGGAGGTTTGTCTTCACTGTTATGGCGGTGTTATTAGTCCGAAGAATGGATACTTTATCATACAGACCGATTGTCTGCATAATCATGCGGACTTCGTGGTAACCGTCTTCTCTCTTTCTTACTACATCTAAGCCAAGATTAATTTTTGCATATGCTTTCAGCTTAATGGAATTCATGGATACTCCTTCTGGTGTGAAAGTATTATAGATTCGAAAATCATGTTATTCTATTATAATATAAGCATAGAAAAAGCACAATGCAAGAAAGGTGTACAAAAATTATTGATATGGTTACATCACTTGTCGTCCTCAGAAGCAGACTTCTTTGAAAAGTAATCTTTAATAGTATCAAGCAATTTAAACTTTATTTTAATCTCAGCCTTTTTATCTGAAAAGACAGAGTCATATTCCTCTTCCGTTAAGACTTGTTTTAACTGTGCTTTGGATTCTTTGGGTACAACGCTGTAGGTGGCATCTACAAAGCAAAGGGGAGGAAACATAATACACCACCAATTCTGGCCCGCAGCTTTTCCGATTTCAATTCTTAAGGCTTCATACTTTCCCGGGGGCAGGGTAAGGTCTCCGTAGACCTTTAAAGGAAAGTATCCCTCCTCCAGGGAAGCAGTTACGGTATAATGATATCCGTTGTCTTTGATTACTTTTTCCGCCAGTGTTTCAATGCTGTCTAATTTGGCATTCACAAGTTCCTTTGCGGTACTGATATCCGTAACGCCGGATAATACGGGATAGAGACTTGTAGTTACGGCAGATTTTACTTTTAGCTTCAAGGCCTGGTCTTCTGTTGAATCACTGTTGGCGATAACGTGAAAACGCAGAATTTCAGATGCAATATCCTTTTGCATGGCCTCGGCACTTTTGGTATAACTTTCATTTAGGGCTCTGACAGATAAAAGGATGCAGATTAGGCACAGACCTAAGGACGCCAGGATATTTCTGACGTTGCCCTTGTCTGACAGTATATTTTTCATATGTAGAAAAAATAAATTTATTCTGGTATTTTTCTTAATGCTATATAATATGATATGAAAGTCTGGTTTCTTCAACGGTTGCCCTCCTCTATGTATAAATACTTTTAATTAAGTATAGGCGGGAAATGGAATATTTAAACAAAAGGGGCGAAAAGAATAAAAACCTTGCGATTTATAAAAAGAAAGAGTAGAATAAAAAAAGCTATAAGTATAAAATAGATATAACACTGCTTATTTTTTGCGCTGGCGCCGGAAAAGGTGTGGTGATTTGTGCTTATTATCTATAATTTGTAATATCAAAATGAATATAAAAGAATAAGAGATAGATTTGAAATACCTTCTGTAATATGAAGGTTACGAATTTGCCCGCTGTCAAAAGCAGCAGGTATTGGAAAGGATATGGTTATTAATATGAATAAAAAAACAGTTGCAGTGCTGTTCGGAGGGCAATCATCCGAGCATGAGGTATCCTGCGTTTCCGCTACTACCGTTATAAGTAATATTAATGCAGATATTTACCAGATTCTCATTATAGGTATCACAAAAGAAGGAAAGTGGCTGAAAGTTAACAATACAGAAGAGATAACTTCCGGCTCCTGGAGAAAGAATACAGAAACAGCAGTGATTTTGCCCGATGCTTCTATGAAGAGTGTTTTACTGTTAAATGGCAAAGAATCTGAAATTGTGAAAATAGATGTGGTTTTTCCGGTGCTCCATGGTCTTTACGGAGAAGACGGAACGGTGCAGGGACTTCTGGAACTGGCCAGGATACCCTATGTAGGATGTGGTGTACTGGCATCTGCCGTATCCATGGATAAATTATATACCAAAATTATTGTAGATAACCTTGGCATCAGACAGGCAAAATATGTAGCGGTTATGAAGAAAGACCTGACTGATATGGAAGAGGTCGTAAAAACTATTGAAAGCGCACTTTCCTATCCGGTATTTATCAAACCTTCCAATGCAGGCTCCTCCAGAGGTATCTCCAAGGCCGGAACAAAAGAAGCGTTGATAAGCGGTTTAAAACTTGCTTCAGAGCATGACCGCAAAATACTGGTAGAAGAGACGATTAACGGACGTGAAGTAGAATGTGCAGTACTTGGCGGCAATGAACCCAAGGCTTCCGGTGTAGGTGAAATTGTAGCTGCTGCAGATTTTTATGATTATGATGCCAAATATAACAATGCGGAATCCAAGACAATTCTCTCTCCTGACTTACCGGCAGGTGCTGCTGAGACAATCAGAGATTATGCCTTAAAGATATTTAAGGCAGTGGACGGACATGGTTTATCCAGAGTGGACTTTTTCGTGGACAGAAATACCGGAGAAGTCATCTTTAATGAGATTAATACTATGCCTGGCTTCACCTCTATCAGCATGTATCCCATGCTTTGGGAAGGCAAAGGAATCGGAAAGCCTCAATTGGTTGAAAAATTATTGCAGCTTGCCTTTGCCAGATCAGTAGAAGCAGGAGGAGAAAGAGATGCCTTGTAATGCACCTATCGGTGTTTTTGATTCCGGTATCGGAGGACTGACGGTAGCCAGAGAAATCATGCGCCAGATTCCGGGAGAAACGATAATCTATTTCGGAGATACCGCCAGGGTTCCCTACGGAAGCAAATCACAAAAGACAATTATAACCTATTCCAGGCAGATTATTAAATTTCTGCAGACCAAGGATGTAAAGGCTATTGTTATAGCTTGTAATACAGCAAGTGCCCTGGCTCTTGAGACAGTGGCAAAGGAAGTGTCCATTCCGGTAATCGGAGTGGTGAAGCCGGGAGCTAAAGTAGCTTCTATGACGACCAAGAATGGCAATATCGGTATTATCGGTACGGAAGGTACGATTAACAGCGGTATTTATAATACTTATATCAAAGAACTGAATCCGGAGGTCAGAGTTTACGGAAAAGCCTGTCCCTTATTTGTTCCCCTGGTGGAAGAGGGATGGCTGACGGACCCGGTCACGGTAGAGGTGGCAAAAAGATATATAAGCAGTCTGTTAGAGATAAATATTGATACATTGGTACTTGGCTGTACCCATTATCCTCTTATCAGAAATATTATCGGTTCCATTGTGGGAGAAGATGTAAGGTTAGTGAATCCGGCCTATGAGACAGCCATTGAACTGAAGCAGGTCCTTATGAAGGCAGGGCTTGAAAATGCCGGACCCCACAAGGAGCATAAGTTTTATGTAAGCGACGGAGCGGACAAATTCAAACGTTTTGCCAATACGATACTTCCCTGTGATGTGGTTGAGACAGAAGATGTTAATATAGAGAGTTTTGCTGATTCATTGCTGGCTTCTTATTAAGACCGCAGCATTTATAATTGGGACTTATGTTTGAATCCGCGCCAAGGCGCGCCACCTGGAGGTTTTCATGAAAAAAGATGTATTGGTCTCCATATCCGGACTTCAGTATGAGATAGATAAGGACGAGCCTATCGAAGTAATATCCATAGGACAGTATTACAATAAGAACGGAAAGCATTATATCTGTTATGAAGAAATACTGGAGGATGTGGAGGGCATAACCAGTTGTACTGTAAAAGCCGCAAAAGAGCAGATAGATATTATCAAAAGAGGCTCCAATAATGTCCATATGGTTTTTGAGACAGGAAAGAAAAATAATACCTTTTACAATACTCCCTATGGAGATTTGCAGATAGGTATATATACTACCAAGATACAGGTGGAGGAAGAGGAAGACAAATTGAATCTTCTGATTCATTACAGCCTTGATATCAATTATTCCTTTGTTGCAGACTGTCAGATACAGATGAAGATAACATCAAAGAAACAATAAAAATAAGAACCGCCGTATTTGATTTAAATACGCCGGTTCTTTTTTTAGAAATTTTGCTTTTTTACAAATTTGCTTGTAAGTCTTGCAAATAATTTTTTCTTTTCAGGTTTTACATCCAAATTGGTACGTAATCCTTTTACATCCATGATATAGATACCGTTCATAACGGCTTTCACTTCCTTTTTTACAGGAATGAGATCAAAAATCTTATCATCGCACATCAAGTTCATAATCTTAGGTCCAATCTTTGCTTTTACAATAGGAACCTTTGAACGGCGCAGGTACTTGGGAGTCTGATCCACAACTATCTTTGGCAGATCGGCTTCCGTTAGTTTTATGCGCTTTTTATCTATTACTAAAATAGATACTGATTGTGCGCCTGCCTTCATCTGGGCCTGACCTTCTTCAGATCTTTTCTGGAGCTTTCTTCCGTAGATGGAAAGGAAGATAAGTGCCGCAAGAACTACAACCAGAACTACAATTAATATTATCCAACCAGGGTTCACATTCTACCTCCTTCCCCGAAATTTGCAATGGATTTATTGTATCATTATTTATGAAAAAGTTCAAGAGATTAAACAATCCCTTCTTCATTTTTCTCAAGCATTGTACGGATGATATTCTGTACATGGGAACCAAGGAATTTACGCTCTTCTTTGCTTAAAACATCAGGATAAACAGGCGCTCCGTATTCAATGGCTACATGGGCTTTTCTAATCCAGGGAAAATGGTTTTCAAACAGGTTGTCTGTGTTAGTAATTGCTACCGGAATGATAGGACATGCAGCTTTTTCTGC
Organism: Bacillota bacterium; assembly: GCA_023450835.1. Classification (GTDB taxonomy): domain Bacteria; phylum Bacillota; class Clostridia; order Lachnospirales; family Lachnospiraceae; genus Anaerocolumna. The sequence goes on from JAEXGM010000197.1 coordinate 5,270, forward strand.
TATCTTTAAACTGCCTTCCTTAAAGGGTAGCATGTCTTTGCCATGGTTCCTGGTTCCTTCCGGTGAGATAAAGACAGAATAGCCCTGTTTTACCATGTCCACCCCGGTAAGTATCATCTTAAGACCTTCTCTGGGGTTGTCTCTGTCAAGGAACAGGCAGTTCAGGTATTTCATCCAGACTCTTAATATGGGAACCTTCTTAATCTCTTTCTTGGCCACAAAACCGGTCAAGGTGGGTACCGTGGAATAAGCAAGAACAATATCAAAATAACTGCGGTGATTGGAGACATATAATACAGCTGCATCCTTTGGAATATTTTCAAGGCCTTTTACCTCATATTTAGCGCCGCTAAGAAAAAGGATTACACGAAAAGCCCATGAAACAATTCTCTGGGAAGATGCCGCTTTCTTTCTGGGATTGATTTTGCCAAGCAGCATTTCGTATAGGAACAAGGGAAGACTGACAATAAAAAATATTAATAAAAACAGCGTGATGATTAAGGTTTTCATAAACCCTCCTGTGATGGTTTCGTTAGAATCATTATACCATATGAAGGTAGTTTGCTCAATTAAATTAGATGTATGTTAAATATTTTAGGCCAGTACTGCCTTGCATGAACAGAGGGTGTTGAAATATGTGCAAATTCATAAGCAAAGGAGCCTTTGGAGCAGATGATGACTTGAAGACCTGCACCTGTATGGTTGTTATTAGTTGATGGACAAGAACTGTTTCTTTCTTAATTTACCCCTATACGGTGAAACTTGAAAGTACCTCAAATAACCTGCGGTACAACATTATGAAAAGAAAACATAAAACAAGTCCATTATATAATATTTCCTATTTTTTGAAAAGATGCCAAAAAACGACTTTAAATATAATTTACAATTTCCTTAAAGTTAATTAAAAATGCTTCAATTTCTTGTACTCTGAAAATATTGTGTTATAATAACTAGGAAGGACCGTTACCTGTTTAAGAAGGGGTATACGGTCTATACTATGGATAAAACAAGGGAATATAGGATAAGAATACGAAATTTCCGGAAAGAAGGAATAATGGGAAGAGAGAATCTGACACTGCTGACGGACTTCTATGAACTGACTATGATGCAGGGGTATTATAAAAATAATGCTAACGAAACGGTTGTGTTTGACGTGTTTTACCGTAACAACCCTTCCGGCAGCGGATACTCCATATGCGCCGGATTAGAGCAGGTTATTGAATATGTCAGAAATCTTTGCTTTACGGATGAGGATATCAGCTATTTAAGAAGCCTTACAATGTTTGAAGAAGACTTTTTAAATTACTTGAAAGACTTTCACTTTACCGGGGATATCTATGCGGTAGAAGAAGGAACTGTAGTTTTTCCGATGGAACCCTTGCTTAAGGTAATTGCACCGATTATTGAAGCACAGCTTATTGAAACGGCTATTTTAAATATTATTAACCATCAGAGTCTGATTGCCACCAAAGCTTCCAGAGTCTGTTATGCAGCCAAGGGCGAACCGGTAATGGAGTTCGGACTTAGAAGGGCCCAGGGACCGGATGCCGGTATTTATGGTGCCAGAGCTGCGGTAATAGGAGGCTGCGCCGGAACCAGTAATGTGCTGACGGCCAAAATGTTTGATGTGCCGGCACTTGGTACCCACGCCCACAGCTGGATCATGAGTTTCGAGGATGAGATTACGGCTTTCCGTGAATATGCGAAGCTGTATCCCCAGAACACCACTCTGTTGGTGGATACCTATGACACTCTTCGTTCCGGTCTGCCAAATGCTATCAAGGTGTTTAATGAATTAAGAGAATCAGGGAAGATGCCCTCTAAATACGGAATTCGTTTAGACAGCGGCGACCTTGCCTATTTATCCAAAAAAGCCAGAAAAATGTTAAATGAAGCCGGGTACTATGATGCGACTATTGTGGCATCCAGTGACCTTGACGAATACTTAATTGACTCCCTTAAGACCCAGGGAGCCGCTATTAATTCCTGGGGGGTAGGTACCAATCTTATAACCTCCAAGGACTGCCCTGCTTTTGGCGGTGTGTACAAGCTCGCGGCTATAAAGAAAGGGAAGGAATTCATACCAAAGATAAAATTGTCTGAGAACCAATGGAAGATAACAAACCCCGGCAATAAGACAATTTACAGAATATATGAAAAAGAAACCGGTAAAATAAAAGCGGATCTTATCAGTATGGCAGATGAGGTCTATAGGGAGGAATATCCTCTTAAGCTTTTTGATCCCATGGCAACCTGGAAGAAGACGTATTTAAAAGGCGGAAGCTACACACTGCGCGAATTACTGCGGCCCATCTTCTTAGAAGGAAAATGTGTATATGAATCTCCCAGTGTCATGGATATCAGAGATTACTGCCAGAGGGAGCTTGATACCCTTTGGGATGAGACCAGAAGACTTGTAAATCCCCATGATGTATATGTGGATTTATCAAATGATTTATATCAACTAAAGCATTCGCTGCTTGACAGCATTAATATTGCCGGAAACAACTAAGCAGAGACCATTTCACATCTGATACCAAGCGGCCTCACGGCCAAATGTTTGTTAATGTGAAAATTAAAGATAATTTTCACATACAACATGGAGGGATATATGCAAAACAATAGGAAAAAGACCAGAAGAATGAAAAGAAGAATGAGAAGGTTTCTCTTAGTGGGGCTGCCGGTTATCCTTATAGGCAGCATGGGTTATTTTTCCTTGAAAAGATTATCAAGTGCCAGTGAATCCACTACTTCCGGTCATTTTTATAATAATTCATCATATAAGGATAATGACTCCGAATATGATGGGAATGATGACAGTACGGTTAAGGGGGATACTCCTGTGAGTAATCCGACAGAAGAAGCGGAAATTACGGGTAATGATAATGTGGAACTGGATACAACACCTGACAGTCTGACAGTATTAGTGAATAAAGAATTAAAGCTGCCCTCAGACTATATTCCGTCAGATTTGATGGTACCTAATGTTAACTTTTCAATTTCTTATTATGACGAAAAAAAATTAATGCGAAAACCGGCAGCAGAAGCGTTAAAGGAGCTTTTTGATGCGGCGGAGAAGGATAATTTGTCCCTGTGCGGGGTTTCGGCATATCGTTCTTATAAAAGACAGTACGAGATATTTACCAATAATGTAAAGACCCAGGGAATGGGACATACTTTGCAGTATTCTGCCATTCCGGGATATAGTGAGCATCAGACAGGACTTGCAATTGATGTTTCAACAAAATCTGTAAATTACCATATCGATGAATCCTTTGCCGGTACCGATGAGTACCAATGGCTGAAGGAAAATGCACATTTATATGGCTTTATCATACGTTACCCGGAGGATAAGACCAGCATAACCGGCTATTCCTTTGAGCCGTGGCATATCCGTTATGTGGGAAAATCCCTGGCAAAATATCTGTATGAGAACGATATGTGCCTGGAGGAATACTATAAATTTACTCCAACCGAGGATTATAGTGACAGCATAAACTATGATAATCTGGAGGAATACGGAATCAATCCGGATGATGTAAAGGTTCCTACAAAAGCACCGGTAAAAACGCCGACGCCGACACCAAGCGAAACACCAACCCCCAGTGAAGAGCCAAGTACCACACCGACTCCTTCTGCAGAACCTACCAAGAAACCGGGTAAGGGCACACCTACAGTAACGGCAACACCTGCACCGACCGAAGAAGTAACGGAAACGCCGGAGATTACACCGACCGAAGAGGTAACTCCAAGTCCTACTGATACAGCGGCCACACCGACGGACGGAGCCGGAGATACAGTTACACAAATGCCATAAGGAGTATATTTCTAAGATTGAAGTAATTAAATATATCACAGATATACAGCCGCCCGGGTTGGATAGAAACAACCATGGGCGGCTGTTTTGTACATAAAGTTATGCCAGTTTTCAAAAACAGATGGAAATAAATAAAGTATATGTTATGATAACTTTAAATGAATCAAGGAGGTACTTACAGTGAATATAAGGCAGGCGGAAAAGGCAGATTTAAACATTTAGGTGTTATGAATAAAGAAAAGAGACGGTGACCGGAATGAAGATAAGAGATGATTATACCTGCCCTTTAGAAATTGTCCATGATATTATCAAAGGTAAATGGAAGACCATTATTTTATTTCAACTAAAAGATGGCCGGGTGCAGCTATCAAAATTAGAGCGGGATATTACAGGAATCAGCCAGAAGATGCTTCTGCAGCAATTAAAGGAGCTGCAGGAATTCGGATTAGTGGAGAAGCAGGTCTCCACAGGATATCCGCTGCATGTGGAATACTTTCTGACAGAAGGCAGGGGAAGGAAGATACTGGAGGCCATCATAATTATGCAGGAGATTGGTATTGATTATATGGTTTCTCATGGTATGACGGATATGCTTGACAAAAAGGGTATATGCTACAAGGCAGAAGATACCCACAAATAAGTGGGTAATTTACTTTGGAATTGTAAATGCTATAATACTTCTATCAATAAGCAGATGGGAGTCAGATATGAAAAGTGCAGTACTTTTAATCGATATTCAAAATGATTATTTTAAAGGCGGAAAATGTGAGTTATATCACCCGGAGGAGGCAGCAGTACATGGAAGGGAGATACTGGAGTTATTCCGAAGAGCGAAACTGCCGGTATATCATGTAAAGCATATCAGCACAAAAGAAGATGCTGCGTTTTTTCTGCCGGATACAAAAGGAGCAGAGTTTCATGAGAGTGTGGCTCCCTTAGAACAGGAAAAGGTTGTTATTAAGCATAATCCCAGCGCTTTTTTAAATACGGGCTTGGCCGGGGAACTTCTTGAAGAGGGTATTGAACATCTTGTTATTGCAGGTATGATGAGTCATATGTGTATTGACACAACGGTCAGAGCGGCGCAGGATTACGGCTTTTCGGTTACACTGATAAGCGATGCCTGCACTACAAGGGATCTGATTTCGAGGGAGGGAGAAGTAATTCCTGCCCAAACCGTACATGATACCTTTATGGCGGCACTTAATAATACCTTTGCAAAGGTATTGGATACGAAGGAATTTATGAACCAATTTGTGAGCAATGTTAGTGTGATTTATTGAAAGATATAATTCACACACATGTTTGCGCCTGCGAAATCCTCGGCGCAAACATGAGGTGCGTTGGAAATAGCATGATTGTTAGTGTGAAATAAAAAACATTTCCCATCCGACACCAAGTAGCCTCACGGCCAAATGTTTGTTATTGTATTAGAAGGATGATTACAGTATAATAGGAATGACATCTTATGCAGACTGAACGGAAAAATTTCGATATAAGGAAGGAGGATATGAGATGAAAACTAAAACTATCGTTTTTAAAGAAGCAAATGATCTTTATGAGTTCAATCGTCAGGCAGAGAGGTGCAAGACGGACGTCAGAGTAAAGACTCAGAGCGGAACCTTTGATTTTGATGCCAAGACCCTCTTAGGACTTTTCTTTGCACTGAATTTACCTTCCATTGATGTTTATTATGAGGAATCGGAAACAGAATTTGATGAATACTTAAGTAGCCTGGAAGAAAATCAGGAACTTTAAGATTGACAATTAAAAACTTTTATACTATTATTATGAATTAGAATATTATAAATATCACGAAAAACTATGACGGAGAGAGTAGAAATCAGCGAACCTCAAAGCGAGCCGGGGAGAGTGAAAGCCTGGTACCAGTAGCGGATTTACGAAAATCACTCCCAAGTTGCAAGCCGAAAGCCTTCAGCCAGTAAGCCGAGCCGGTATCTGCCGTTAAAGAGAAGCATATCATGTTCCTTTTAGGGAAAACTCTGGAGGAAACGTATGTAAATAGGTGGTACAATGAAGCACGAACGCTCTCATCCTGTTTATGGATGGGAGCTTTTTTATTCGTTAGGAAAGTTCGTCCTAAGGCAAAGCAGAATTTTGATGATTTGTTTATAAAGTGAAGGAGGATATCACATGTACGATAAGGTCTCTACGAATCTGAACTTTGTAGAACGTGAAAAAGAAGTACTGAAATTCTGGAAGAATGAAAAAATCTTCGAGAAGACCATTGAAGAAAGAAAAAACGGAAAGCCCTATACCTTTTATGACGGCCCCCCGACAGCTAACGGAAAGCCCCATATCGGCCACGTATTAACCAGGGTCATCAAGGATATTATACCCAGATACCGTACCATGAAGGGCTATAATGTATTAAGAAAAGCAGGATGGGATACCCACGGACTGCCTGTTGAGTTAGAGGTTGAGAAAAAGCTGGGCCTTGACGGGAAAGAACAGATTGAAGAGTATGGTCTGGAACCCTTTATCCATGAGTGTAAGGAAAGTGTATGGAAGTACAAGGGCATGTGGGAGGATTTCTCCGAGACCGTAGGTTACTGGGTGGACATGGAAGACCCTTATGTTACCTATGATAACAACTTTATTGAGTCCGAGTGGTGGGCCTTAAAGCAGATTTGGGAGAAAGGACTGTTATACAAAGGCTTTAAGATTGTCCCTTACTGTCCAAGATGCGGAACTCCTCTTTCCAGTAACGAAGTAGCTATGGGCTATAAGGATGTAAAGGAAAAGTCCGCAATTGCCAAATTCCGTGTAAAGGGAGAAGAAGACGAATATATTCTTGCCTGGACCACTACTCCCTGGACCCTTCCTTCCAACGTAGCGCTCTGCGTTAACCCGGTAGAGACTTATGTAAAAGTATCTGTAAGCTTAAATGCCAAAGGAGATATTATAAAGGCAGACAGTGAAGACAGAGAAGCAGTGAAGACAGAGAAATACATTCTGGCAGAGGCCCTTCTTTCTGTAATTGACGGAGACTATACCGTAGAAGAGACCTATGTGGGTACAGACCTTGAATATAAAGAGTATGAGCCTTTATTTGACTACGTAACACCGGATAAGAAGGCTTACTATGTGACCTGTGACACCTATGTAACTTTAACAGACGGTACCGGTGTTGTTCATATTGCACCTGCCTTTGGTGAAGACGATGCCAATGTCGGACGCAGATATGATCTTCCTTTCGTTCAACTGGTAGACGGAAAAGGTGAGATGAAGCCGGAAGTAACTGATTTTGCCGGAATGTTCTGTAAGAAGGCAGATGAAGGCATTATAAAATTACTGGCTTCCAGGAACCTGTTATTTAAGACTTTAAAATTCGAGCACAGTTATCCTCACTGCTGGCGTTGTGACACACCGCTTATCTACTATGCGAGAGACTCCTGGTTCATTAAGATGACAGAGGTAAAGGATCAATTAGTTGCTAATAATAACACCATTAACTGGATGCCGGAGAGTATCGGACAGGGAAGATTCGGGGACTGGATTAAGAATGTTCAGGACTGGGGCATCAGCCGTGACCGTTATTGGGGAACTCCCCTTAATATCTGGGAATGTGAGGACGGACACCGTCATGCTATCGGAAGTATTGAGGAATTAAAGTCCATGTCCGATAACTGCCCGGATAATATAGAACTTCACAGACCATTTATCGATGCGGTAACCATTAAGTGCCCGGAATGCGGTAAGGAAATGAAACGTGTGAAACCGGTAATTGACTGCTGGTTTGATTCCGGTTCCATGCCTTTTGCACAATGGCATTATCCTTTTGAAAACAAGGAAATGTTCGATAAGAACTTCCCTGCTGACTTTATCAGCGAGGCAGTTGACCAGACCAGAGGATGGTTCTATTCCCTCCTTGCTATCTCCACCCTGATATTTGAGAAGTCTCCGTATAAGAATGTTATCGTTCTTGGGCACGTTCAGGATGAGAACGGACAGAAGATGTCAAAGTCCAAGGGAAATGCAGTAGATCCTTTCGAAACTCTGTCAGAACACGGAGCCGATGCCGTGCGCTGGTATTTCTATGTTAACAGTGCCCTATGGCTTCCTAACCGTTTCCACAGCGGAGCGGTAACAGAGGGACAGAGAAAATTCATGGGTACCTTCTGGAACACCTATGCATTCTTTGTACTCTATGCCAATATCGATGAATTCGATGCTACGAAATATACTTTGGATTATGAGAAGCTCTCCGTTATGGATAAATGGATGCTCTCTAAGTTAAATACACTTGTAAAGACTGTTGACAGCCACCTGGAAAGCTACCGTATTACTGAGGCCGCCAGACTCCTTGATGATTTTGTAGATGAGATGAGTAACTGGTATGTAAGAAGAAGCAGGGAACGCTTCTGGGCAAAGGGAATGGAACAGGATAAGATTAACGCTTATATGACCCTTTACACTACGCTGGTTACCTTAGCAAAGGTATCTGCTCCTTTTATTCCTTATATGACGGAAGATATCTACCGTAACCTGGTGGTGAAGATTGATAAAGAAGCTCCGGAGAGTATTCACCTATGCGAATATCCTTCCTACAAAGAAGAATATATCGATAAAGAACTTGAGAAGAACATGGAAGCACTTCTTGAAATCGTCGTATTAGGCCGTGCCTGCCGTAATACCGCAAACATTAAGAACAGGCAGCCAATCGGCACCATGTATGTAAAAGCTGACTACACCTATACCGATGAGAAGGGTGAAAAGGCAGAAGGACTTCCTTACTTTTTCCTGAAAATCATTGAAGAAGAGCTTAATGTGAAGAAAGTAATCTTTACACAGGATGTAAGGAACTTCACATCTTACAGCTTCAAGCCCCAGTTAAAGACTTTGGGACCGAAGTTTGGCAAGCAGATTGGTGCTATCCGCGGAATTTTAGCAGAGCTTAATGGCAATGAGGCAATGGATGAAATTAATGCTACCGGCAAGCTTAAGATTACTCTTGAGGGAACGGAAAATTACCTGGAAAAGGATGATCTGTTAATTGAAGCAGCTCAGACGGAAGGGTTTGTGTCCGATTCCGATAAAGGAATAACGGTAGTTCTGGATACCGGGCTGACACCTGAATTGATTGAAGAAGGCTTTGTAAGAGAAATCATCAGTAAGGTACAGACCATGAGAAAAGATGCCGGTTTTGAGGTAATGGACCACATCCTGGTATATCATAAAGGCAATGAAGTCATCAAAGGTATCTTTGAAAGAAATAGGGAAGAAATCAAATCCGAGGTATTGGCAGTAGAAATATCCGAAGAAACCAAGGGCTTTACCAAAGAGTGGAATATTAATGGTGAGAATGTAGTTCTTGGAGTAGAAAAGAAATAGTCTGGAACCTAAAAACTAAGCCAGGTTTCTATGTGCAGAAGAACAATTTCGTTCTTGCACATAGAGTCCTGGCGATTTATTTTTTTACAGGAGATTCTATTCCTGCTCCGGTGTTCTCTGGTTGTCCTGGCTGACTTCGTTACTTTCTTCCATATGAGCGTTTTCAGCCTTTCTCTGCAGGGCGAGGTTTAAAAAGGCAGAATAGTCCTTTTTATAGAGTTTCTTAAGCTCATCGGAATAGCCGCACATTACGGGCAGAGTGTCCGCTACCCTCTGAATCAGCTCAGTTGCCATAGCTGCTTTGGGGAAATTGATGGCAACAGGTAATTTAATGTCCTTGAAGTAGAAAAGCACCTGATAAGTCTTGCTTATGGTGATAAAGTGAGATTTACGCTTAAAGGTATTTAAGTGTACCCAGATTAAGTCTCTTGTTGGGTAGATTGCAAGAGGATGGTTGGTCTTTCCTATTATGTAATCAGCGGTAATCAGGCCGGTATAAGCAGCAGACCTTAAGGGGGACATATACAGATAATGCTCACCGGCTATTGCGCTGTTTATACGATATTCAACATCCTCCGGATTGCCGGTTTTTGCAAGCTTTTTATAAAAGCCGGAGTATTTGTAATTAATCAGGATCAAAAGCTGATAGATGAATACGGACGCGGATGCCAACAGCAGCAGTCCTAATATTATAAAGACAAGCTGGTCACCCTGACGGGCGTGTTCGGTGATGGTTACACAGATTTCAGGTATACTCTCACGGACGGTGGATGGATCTGCATTGTAGGCTTCGCTCAGGGTGGTAACCATTTTTTCGTAGGCTTCCTGATGGTATTGGTCGTCGCTTAAGGCCTTCAGGTCTGCTACCGCAGTTACGGAGCTCAGTTCCTCATCAGTCATGTCGAGGTAGTCCTTTGGCAGCAGAGCCAGCAGATAACCATCATCGTAATAAATTATACCATATATCTGGGAGAGCTCTTCGTCACTGGATTTGACACCGTTAACGGTATCATAGCTGTAAATTGCATAATCCAGAAAATAAACATCGGCATTCTTTAACTGGAAATAATATTTATCCTTAGCGTAAAGTTCTTGAATTCCGGTAACACTGTTTCCCTCTGCCAGAGGAGTAAATAAGGTGCTCCACTTGTCAGATTCGCTAAGAAAGCCGGTAAGGGTAATGAATACGAAGATAAGGCTTATAAATATAGGCCTCCAGGCGTTTTTTCTAATGATTTTTCTTATGTAGTTCTGTTCCATGTTAACCTCTTTTCTTATGGGGAGGTCAGTGTACCTGACTCCCATCCTATTTACTTGCTTAAAGCAAGATACGCATTTTTATTATAGCATATTAAAATAATGTTGTAAGCTCAAACTGATTATTAGTAGAATATTACTATTTTAAAATGTGGATGAAAGATAGTATTGTAAGTATATATGTGGATAAAATACCTATATATGTCTGTTTTAAACAGTCTTAAAGTTTTCTCTTGTGTACCGGGTAATGCATAAGATATAATGTGAATAACCAAAAAACGCTGGATAAGTATTGCAGTACAAAAGAGAAAAGCATTAAAGGATACTTCTCCTTGGCAATGTATTTTCAAGTTTCACCGGCAGATGCTGCCAGGTGTCGACAGACAGGAGGATATATGCAGGAATTTGACAAGAAAGAATTTATAAAGAATGTAGAAGAATATATCGGTGTTTTTTTTCGAAGACCTATTGAAGAAGCCACAAAACAGCAGGTATACCAGGGAGTTGCCTATACTGTTAAAAACATGATTATAGATGATTGGCTGGAAACCCATAAGGCTTATGAAGAACAGGATCTAAAGACAGTTTATTACCTTTCCATGGAATTTTTAGTAGGAAGGGCTTTAGGAAATATGATTACCAATTTAAAAGCAGATTCATCCATCCGTGAGGTGTTGGAGGAACTAGGTTATGATTTGGAAAATATCGAGGATGAGGAACCTGATGCGGCCCTTGGAAACGGCGGTCTTGGAAGACTGGCGGCCTGCTTCCTGGACTCCCTCTCCACTCTTGGTTATCCGGCTTATGGGTGCGGAATCCGCTATAAATACGGTATGTTTGAACAAAAGATAGAAAATGGTTATCAGGTGGAGGTGCCGGATAACTGGCTAAAGAATGGCAATCCCTTTGAAATTAAAAGAAGTGAATATGCCACTACGGTAAAGTTCGGCGGTTATGTAAGAATGATTCGGGATGAATACGGCAATGACCGGTTCGTCCAGGAGGATTATCAGTCAGTCCGTGCAATTCCCTATGATATGCCCATATTGGGTTATGGGAACCATGTAGTGAATACTCTTCGTATCTGGGATGCGGAGGCCATTGATACCTTTAATCTGGATTCTTTTGATAAGGGAGAATACCAGAAGGCGGTAGAACAGCAGAATCTGGCCAGGACCATCTGCGAGGTGCTCTATCCCAACGATAATCATATAGCAGGAAAAGAACTTCGCCTGAAGCAGCAGTATTTCTTTGTATCCGCCAGCATTCAGAGGGCTGTGGCAAAGTATATGGAGGCACATGAGGATATTCATAATCTCTATGAAAAGGTAGCCTTTCAGCTCAACGATACCCATCCTACGGTAACGGTGCCGGAGCTGATGAGAATACTCCTTGACGATTACTACCTTGGCTGGGAGGAGGCCTGGGAGATTACAACAAAGACCTGTGCCTATACCAATCACACAATTATGTCGGAAGCTTTGGAGAAATGGCCCATTGACCTGTTTCGAAAACTTCTGCCCAGAATCTATCAGATAGTAGAAGAGATCAACCGCAGATTTATCATGCAGATATTGGCGGAATACCCGTCGGAGGCGAAGAAGATAGAGAAAATGGCTATTCTCTATGACGGACAGGTAAGAATGGCTAATCTTGCTATCGTCGGAAGCTATTCCGTAAACGGCGTAGCAAAACTTCATACGGAGATATTAAAGAAGCAGGAATTAAAAGATTTCTATGAGATGTTTCCCTGGAAATTCAATAACAAGACCAATGGTATTACCCAGAGAAGATTCTTACTCCACGGCAATCCCCTCCTGGCGTCCTGGGTGACCGCAAAGATTGGGGATGGCTGGATTACGGACCTCTCCCGGATGGAGAAACTTCTGCCATATATAGAAGATGAGCAAAGCCGGAAAGAGTTCATGGACATTAAATACAAAAACAAGGTAAGGCTTGCGGCGTATATTAAGGAAAAGAACGGAATTACCGTCAATCCGGACTCTATCTTTGATGTGCAGGTAAAAAGACTCCATGAATATAAAAGACAGCTTCTTAATATTCTCCATGTAATGTATCTGTACAATCAGCTTAAAAGTGAGCCGGACATGGAATTCTATCCGAGAACCTTTATCTTTGGTGCCAAGGCATCTGCCGGGTATGAGAGGGCGAAGGCAATTATTAAGCTCATAAACAGTGTGGCAGAGGTTGTTAATAACGATGAAACAATACAGGATAAGATAAAAATTATATTCATTGAGAATTACAGGGTATCCAATGCGGAGATAATCTTTGCCGCGGCAGATGTCTCCGAACAGATATCAACAGCCAGCAAGGAAGCCTCCGGTACCGGCAATATGAAATTTATGTTAAACGGCGCCTTAACTCTGGGAACCTTAGACGGAGCCAATGTTGAGATTGTGGAAGAAGCAGGAGAGGAGAATGTATTTCTCTTTGGCCTTCATTCCGATGAAGTAATCGAGTATGAGCAGCACGGAGGCTACAGCCCGAGAGAACTGTACAATTCCAATAAAGATATCAAGCGCGTTGTAGATCAGCTGGTGGATGGAACCTATAATGCGGATAAGTCGCTTTTTGCACCTCTCTATGATTCCCTCCTTGCAGGAAGAGGGGGAGAGCCCGCTGACAGATATTTTATTCTAAAGGATTTTAAGTCCTATGCAGAAGCTCAGAAAGAAGTTGAGAAAGCCTACCTTAATAAAGAAGGATGGGCAAGGTCAGCTATGATAAATACTGCAAAGTGCGGAAAATTCTCATCAGACCGTACAATTGAAGAGTATGTAAAAGATATCTGGCACCTGAACAAAGTTCAAAGATAAATGAGAAAGCTTTCACTCATAAAGCACAAAGTATGCGTATAGGAATGAGGTACAAATGAAGAAAGAGAAAAAGGTTCGATTCACCCTAAGGCTTAAACTAATTATTATTACATCCATATTGCTGATAATCCCCTTGTCTGTTGCTATCATAACAGGATACTTCGTATCAAAGGGAGAACTGGACGATAAGGGAAAAGTTATATTAAAGAACAGCGTCCGTCAGGCAATGATACTGATAGACGATAAGAAAAAAGATGTAGAAGCAGGTTATATAACAAAAGAGGATGCCCAGGAATCTGTCAAACAGTATCTGCTTGGGGAAAAGGACAGCGAAGGAAAGCGTTCCATTAATAAGAATATCAATCTTGGAAATAACGGATACTTTATTGTTTACGATGAGAAAGGTCTTGAGGTCGCCCATCCTTCCCTGGAAGGGCAGAATGTGTGGGAGACAAAGGACAAGAGCGGGAATGGCGTGTACTTTGTCCAGGACCAGATTAAGACTGCTATAGGAGGCGGGGGCTATGTTACCTATACATGGACCCTGCCCGGCAGCGAGACCCTCGGTAAAAAGATTACTTATCAGGAATACGATAAGGATTGGGGATGGGTCGTTGTTGCCGGTACATATATGAGCGACTTTAACCAGGGCTCCTATAATCTTCTGAAAATGCTCATTATTGTTATGGGAGCAGCCCTGGCGGCAGGGATTGTAACCATTATCCTCTTTGCCGCTCATATAGCAAAGCCTGTAAAAATCATCAGCAATACCCTGGAGGAGATGTCAAGAGGAAATCTCTCATTGACAGAAATCCATATAAAGAACAAGGATGAAATCGGAGCACTTTCTCAGGCTTATAATATCATGTTACTAAATGTCAGACGCTTAATAGGGACGGTAAAGGAGTCTTCCAGGGAAGTTATGGACTCTTCGGACTTTCTTACCCAGATAACCGATGAGACCAAGCGGGCAATCAATGAGGTTGCGATAACCATACAGGAAGTAGCCCAGGCGGTGGGAGATGAAGCTATGAATACCCAGTCTGCATCTAATAAGGTAGATACACTTGCCGGGGGAATCGAGGCTGTGGCAGAAGAAGCTTTTTCAACCGATGATATGGCGGAACGGACCAGCAATCTAAGCAGGGATGGTATTGTTGTAATTGAGGACCTTATGAAAGCCAATAATAAAGGCAATGAAGCAATTTCTGAAATCGGAAGAGCGACCATTCAGGTAAAGGAGAGCACCGATAAAATAAGTGTAATTGCCGAAAGTATAACACAGATTGCAGATCAGACCAATCTCCTTGCCCTGAATGCATCCATCGAAGCTGCCAGAGCAGGGGAGGCTGGTAAAGGCTTCGCCGTAGTAGCGGATGAAATACGAAAACTTGCGGAAGAATCCAATAAGTCCGTGGATGAGATAAAAGGAATTATCAAAGAAATACAGGATTATGCCGCCACCTCCGCTGCAACAATGGAAAAAGTAGAGTCTGTGGAGCAAGAGCAGAACCTGGCCGTAGACAGTACAAGAAAAGCTTTTGAAGAGATACAGACCGCTTTAAAAGAATTGGCTGAGCATGTAGAGAAAATTAATAAAGAAAGCAATTCTATGAGGAATGAGAAAAATGAAATTATAAGAATCATGGGAGATATCACAGATTCCACTCAGGAGACCTCGGCGGCGGCCGAAGAAGTGTCTGCTTCCTCCGAAGAACAGCTTGCGCAAATGGAAGAAGTTATGACGCAGACAAATAAATTAAAAGAATTATCCGCCCGGTTATTGGAGGAAGTAAATCAGTTTGAACTATAGAAGAAAAGCAAAAGAAAAATAAACGAAGCTGAATAAAGAAATCATTTCTGGTGACAATATATCTAGAGGTGATGATAATGAAAAAACATAGCTTAGCTGAATTTTTCAAAAGCAAAAGCTTTTATGTGTTATTGGGTGTCGGTGCATTAGCTATCATTGCTATAACGGTAGTCAGCTTAAATCAGCCCTCAGGAAAAGGCGGAGGACAAAATCTTGCTGATTTGAATGAGCCTAACACGAATGTAGCTGATAACGGCTCTCTTGGAGCTACAGACATTCCTGATAACACAACTTCCTCGGACACTGCTAAAAATGAGACTGGCAGTACATCCGGCGGAAAGCAAGAAGCTCAGGTAACCCCAACTGAACCAGGCGGTACCGGAGATAATTTAGAGGGTTCTGAAGTTACAGATGACCCTAATTTAAAGAATGCTGAAAATGATAAAGCAAATCAAACAGCAGAAGCTGACAAGGGTAAGCAGGAAGAAACCGCAAAGGCAGCTGATGACACCAAACAGGTTGTAAATCCGGATACTCTGTATTTTGATACAGATAAAGGTTTGACCTGGCCTATCAACGGTGATGTACTGCTGAACTACAGCCCTGACAGAGTAATTTATTTTAAGACCTTGGAGCAGTTCCGCTGCAATCCCGCCATTGTGATTCAGGCCAAGATAGGAGCTGAGGTAGCCAATGCAGCCACAGGTGTTATCACTTCTATAACCAAGGAAGATGAGACCGGTGTTACTGTAAAGGTTAATATCGGAAGCGGCTACAGTCTGGTATATGGTCAGTTGGATAAGGACAGTATTAAGGCAAAGGCCGGCGATCTGGTTCAAAAGGGTGAAGTCCTTGGAACCGTAGCAAAACCTACAATGTACTACTCTGTTGAAGGAAGCAACCTTTATTTTATGGTAGAAAAGGACAGTGAGACCGTAGATCCTACGTCCTTGTTAAAGAAATAAAACGAATAAGAACAAGAAAGGCTGCTCTTACCGGGTTCAGCCTTTTTTTGTGCCGCAAAAGCCAAAAGCCGCCTCTAAAGGAACAATTACCTGCTCCGGGAATATAATAATATCAGGAAAGCAGTTAGCAGTGTTTTTTCAATGAAACAGGTAAGAGAGTCTGGGCGGAAAAGAACTTATTACATATCTAAAAAATTCGCAGCCGAACTTCTCATACTTTAAGTCTTCACCTTGAAAAGCACAAATATATTCGGCTGCTTGACATAGATATGCAAAAAGGTGGGCGAGCGAAAAAGTTTTTTTTGCCGCCCATTTTTTGATAAGCTTGACTTATGGATAGCGATATGTATAAAATGATATGCATAGATTTGTACGACAAGGAAACGAACATGGAAAATAATCAGCAGACCCCTAAAACAAACGGATTAAAAAAGATTCTTCATATATATTCTAAAACCTTAAAGATCATTCTGGGAAATATTCTGTACCTGATAGCGGGGCAGATAATATTAATGGGTATCGCTTATTTTCTGCTTTTTCCATTTATTAATATGATTGTAGATGATACTCTGAGGCTGACAGGCTACAGCTATGTCACAGCGGGCAACCTCTTTCGATTCCTTGTGCATCCGGTCACTATTCTGATGCTGCTCCTGCTGTTTATCGTAATTGGCGTATTTCTGACCCTGGATATACTGTTTTTGATTACCTTCTTTTCACTGACTGAAAGGGAGCAGAAATTAAAAGTTGTTATGTTGGCAAAGCTTACGATATACCGTCTTTTTTATTGCTTAAAGAAGGGCAGAATGACGGCCTTGTTTACTTCCTGGGTTCTGACGGTAATCAGCAGTGTTCCCTTTCTTATGTTCTCAATATGGCGTTTTCGAAATTTTAAATATTATATGGAGGAAACCCCTGACAGATATCTGTTCCTGGGATTATTTGTTTTAGTCATAGGAATGCTGTTATTCCTTTATTTTATCGGCCCGTACTATTATCACAGCCTTCTGACGGAGAAAAACGGCCTGGTAACTGTGAGCAGGAAGGATATAAGGCCTCATGAACGAAGAAATCTTCTTATTTCCATAGGCGGATGGAATACGCTGCTGGCAGCCTTTCTTTTCTTGATCTATATATTTACGATGGCCATGACAGCAGTTCTGGTATCGGGATTTTCAGACCGATTGGAGGCGACCTCCACTTTTATTGAGGTTTATGACCGTATGAGTGTCTATCTTGCACTGGTAATTTTCGTGTTTGGTATTACCTCCAACATGGCGCTGATTTCCTACACCTTCCATCGGCACAGGAAGCTTAAAATTAACGGGCATGAAGAAGCGGAGGATTTCTTTAAGCCTGCCTATTCCTATAAAAAGATGACATATTTTCTGATTATTACGCTGTTTACCATAAACGTTTATTACTTTTACCAGGTGGTCCACAATGGTTCTGCTTTTGACTATATGAACCTGCAGGACGTTCAGGTCACTTCCCATCGAGGTTATTCCCACTCAGTGCCGGAGAACACTCTTATGGCTGTTACAAAGGCAATAGCAGAAGGGGCTGATTATGTGGAGGTAGATGTAAGGGTTACCAAGGATGGGGAACTGGTACTTTTACATGACCCCAGTCTTAAGCGGACAACCGGGTATAATAAGTATATATGGGATGTCCCTTATGAAAAAGTCAGCCAGCTGGATGCGGGCAGCTGGTTCGCAGATGAATTTACAGGTACAAAGATACCTACTCTAAGGGAGCTTTTTGAACTTGCCAAAGGGCAGGTGAAAATTAATATGGACCTGAAATACCGGAATGACTCCGAGGACCTTGCAAAGAAGGTAGTGGAATTAATGAAGGAATATGATATGGAAAAGCAATGCGTTATTACTTCTACCAGTATTCAATGTCTAAAGCAGGTAAAAGAGGAAGATTCGGAAATCAGGACAGGACTTATCACCTATGGCATTTACGGAAGTATAATTAAGAATAAAGCGATTGATTTCTTTAGTATGAAAGCCAGCCTTGTTACAAAGAATACTGTAGATGAAGCTCATAAAAACGGCAGGGAAGTACATGTCTGGACCGTCAATACCAGAAGTGAGATTGAAAGATTAAAAAGAATCGGTGTGGATAATATAATAACGGATAACCCGGGGTATGTAAGAGATGTACTTAAGAAAGATGAGTCTGATAAATTCCTTACCACGCTGCTTAAAATCATAAAAGATTGAATTTATACAGTTATTCCTATTGACTGTTAGGCCAGAAAATAATACTATAGTAATAAGAATTATTTTCGCAAGGGTTAGTAAGGGCTAAGGAGGAGACAATATGAGTGAAGAGACAAAAGAACTGGCAGCAAAGCTATTCAATGGTGTTTGGGCTTTGATGGACAAAGAGGACAGGACCGAAGAGGATAATTACCTTATGGTTCATATGGCACACGCTTCTTTATACCATTGGATGCAGATAGGAACACCTCATAATTTCTACGTGGGAGAATGGCAAATATCAAGAGTATATGCACTCCTTGGCAATTTTGATTCTTGTTTATACCATGGAAAGAGAGCACTGCGCTTATGTGAAGCAAACGGTTTTGAAGGATTTGATCTGGCATATGCCTATGAAGCCTTGACAAGGGCCTATCTGGTAAAAGGCAATAAGAGCGAATGTACCAAATACCTGGAGCTTGCATTAAGAGAAACAGAAAAAGTGGCTGAAAAAGAAGATAAAGAGCTTCTTACAAAGGATTTGGACGAGCTTCAGAATAAGATTATAATTCAATTTATGAATTA
>JAEXGM010000110.1 GCA_023450835.1 Bacillota bacterium
TCTTTGGGGATGCCCAGTTCAAAGAGGGCTTCGCGCACGCCGGAGTCGCCGCGCAGCCAGTGCAGCTGATTGATATAGCAGCTGCCCAGTCCAAGTGACTGTGCCGCTAGAAATAGGTTTTCCAGTCCGAGGGCGCAGTCCGCCATCGCATTCTCATAATTTGGCCGGTTTGAGGCAATGATGAGAGTAGGAGCATGATAATAAAAATTATAGCCTTCCCGTTGTGAAGCCGCTTTCGCTCCTAGCTTGCCGGGGTAGTCGTCATCCGGTACCCAGTGCTGGAAGCCTTCCCGTACGAGCTCGTTCAGCTTCAAGAGAATTTCCTTATTCTGAATGGCGGTGAACAGCCAGGTTTGATTATTTCCGCCGCTGGGAGCCCAAATGGCGGCATCAAGGAGTGTTTCCAGGTATTCCGGCTCAACCTGCCGCTCCTGGAAGGAGCGAATGCTCCTGCGTGCATGGATACTGTTCAATACTTCGTTCTCAATCACAGTGAATCCTCCTGTCTGCAGCCTCATATATTCCGGCTGCCTGTTATGTTAGTCTATGCTAAAATCAACTTTTTTGCCGGACATTTGGTGTGGTCTGTAAACCAGAGGCAGTTTTTACAACTGCGGCACATATTGACCGGCTCGCTTCTCAGCACATGCTCAGCAAATTCAGGATCGGTCAGCATGCCTTTGCCAATGCCTGCAAGGTCTACATAATCATTTTCAATCAGAAATCGGACCTGTTCTTCTGTCCGGAGGTCATTGACCGCAATCACAGGGATGCTTACTTCTTTCCTGATTTTACATCCGCTATAGGTCATGGAACTGCATAAAAAGTCCTTAGGAACAGGTTGTAGAGGTGGTTTCATGCCAAAAGAAATATTGAGGATATCAATCCCGGCTTTTTCAAAGAGCTTGGCTGATGCAATACCATCTTTGCTTTCCGGCTGATACTCACCCATTCGAATACCTAAAATGAAGTTTTCATGGGTTTTCTTTCGTATCTCCGGCAGAATCCCGGTAAGGATTCTCGTGCGATTATCCACATTACCGCCATACTCATCGGTGCGCCGGTTATAAGAGGCATCGATGAATTTGCATAAGGTATAGCCATGGGCAAAATGGAATTCTGCACCGTTAAAGCCTAATGCACAGGCAGTGACAGCCGCCTGTATCATATCCTGCTGCATTGAATGAATTTCCGAAAGTGTCAGCTCATTGATATCCAGATCACCGCAGGAAAGCTGCATCATGACAACCGCGCCATATTCGTGACAGTTATGGGCAATCTGTTTTAATACTTTGGTGTTGTCCTCCGACCACTTTTCGGTAGAATTTGCTGCACCGAAAACGGCGGTGGCCTGAATGAATATCAGACCTGCGCCACCTTTGGCACGGGCGGTGTAATGCTCAATGTGCTGGCTGCCGTAAAAGGAACCGTTGTCTCCGTGGAAAGAAAACGTGACCATAGGCTCCATAACAATTCTATTTTTGATTGTATTTCCCCGAATTGTGAGGGATTCCTGCAGTTTTGCCATAGTTTTTACTTCCTTTTCTTAAAATGATTACAGAATAAAGTACCGGCTAATATTTTTTGTGATTATGTATCTGCTGATTTGGCAGAAGCTGGCTGCTTTGAGATAAGTTCGGTTTCACTAATATTTATGCTTTTATCCCACAGTATTATGAAAACCGGTCTTTACATATCCCATGGAATTGATTATACTAAGTATATTCTATAAGGAACATATCTACAAGTACGCACATTTTTGTGCCTTAGATTAGGAGCTTATAATGCCGGAAGAATGTGAAATGACAAAGGCGGTTCATAAAAAGAAATGCGCCGTGATACATGCACTCGAAATTATCGGAGGGAAATGGCGGCTGCCGATTATCTGGGAACTCTCTGCAAAGGAAAGCATGCGATATAACGAGCTGAAACGCTGCCTGGATGGAATTACCAATATTATGCTGACCAGGGCATTGCAGGGCCTGGAAGAGCAGGGGCTGGTCAGGCGTGTGGAACTCTGCCAGATACCGCCTCATGTGGAATACTCCCTTACCGAGAGCTGCAAGCAGCTGCTGCCCGCTTTAGAGATTATCAATGAGTGGGGGAAAAGAAAAATGCTTGATACTTCCTGCTGACATTGGCTGGATGAGAATTTTATACAGGAAAATATAGAGGTATTGGGATGGCAAATCCTGGTGACTCTATTTTTATATGCCGTCAATTGTGAACGTTGCCATCATATAAGGGTGGTATTTCTGCGGTAGTCATATACGTTGTGATACTCTTTATGATATAAAAAGAAGATATATTTTTGGGAAAAACATGGTATAATCAATAAATAATAAGGATGTGCAGCTTAAAGGAATATTAAAGATACGAAGGGATGCATCTATTCATAAATATATTTATCAGGAGGGCTCTGCATGCACTATATACCGGAGGGGTATTCAAGCAAGACAACGTTAAGAGAAACGGAAATGGTGTTGAACATCCGGTTTCATTTACCGGAATTGGCACACAAAATCATTAATGGTACGGCAGGGTATCTTTGAATTTATCAGGGAGGCATCAATATGAGTAATGTAATTGAGGTAAAAAATCTTTGTAAAAATTATAAAGATTTCTCATTAAATAATCTCTCTTTTTCTTTTCCCATGGGCAGTATTATGGGGCTTGTCGGTCAAAACGGTGCAGGTAAGACTACCACAATTCGCCTGATACTCAATATGGCGAAGAGAGACAGCGGAGAAATTAATATCTTTGGACTCGACAATTTAACGAATGAGCAGAGAATCAAACAGGACATTGCTGCTGTATTTGACGAGCTCTTTTTTGTTGATACCTGGAAAGTCTGCGAGGTCGAAAGAGCCATTAGTGGCTTTTACAACAAATGGGACAGCAAACTCTACGGAGAGTATTTAGCAAAATTCAAATTGCCGGTGAATAAAAAAGTGAAAGATTTATCACGTGGCATGAAAGTGAAATTGATGCTGGCGGCAGCCCTGTCCTATGAGGCCGAACTTTTGATACTCGATGAACCAACAAGCGGACTTGACCCTGTTGCCCGCAATGAGTTGTTGGAAATATTTCAGGCTTATGTCTCCAATGGGCAGAGAAGCATTCTTTTTTCAACTCATATCACTTCGGACCTGGAGAAAGTAGCAGATTATATTACCCTGATTGATAATGGAAACATTATTTATACCGGAACGAAAGACGATTTGTGGAAACAATTTTCCGGGCTGTTACCATCCTCTGAAGCATTAACTATCGATGAGATATTGATTTTTATCAGTAAAGGAGGAGGCAGGAACTGTGAGTAATATACAAAATGTTGTCAGGCTGGATTTTTATACTGTAAAGTCAATCTATCGGATGACACTTATAACCTATTTCATCTCAATTCTATTAGGTGCTGTCACACAGCCGATAATACCGATTTTTCTCATTATGGTCTTCGGTGTATTTTACAGCGGGATGGTTTTTTCTATATATGAGAAAAATCATCTCGATAAGCTATATGGGATTTTGCCTCTCAGAAAATCTGATGTTGTTATCGGAAGATATTTATATTGCTTTCTTTTTGGAATTACCCAGGCAATTTTGGCAGGAATCATCTCATATGTGATTTCTCGTGCAACGGAAATAGTACCGGATAATTTTGCGATTACAGCCACTTTATCCCTGTCCTTTATCTATTTTTGTTTTGCGACTGGTGTTGCTTTTCCGATTTATTTTAAATTCGGCTTTTCAAAAGCATATATATTTACCATGGTGCCCATGTACTTAATATTTATAGGTGGGGTTTTTCTCAGCAGAAAGCCAAATGCTCTCAATAGTTTTAAGAATATTCTCCTGTATTTTTCTGCACACCAGGTTCTGCTTTTGTTGTCTGGAATTGCCATTGGACTGATTTTGTTCGGAATTTCAGGTATTATCTCTTTGGGGATTTATAAAAACTATGAAGTGTAGAAAAAGGAGGCAGTCATAAGGCCTTGAATATATCAAGATACAAAAAGGAGGATATCAGCTTTGGAGCTTCGCGTGTTGAATTATTTTTTAATGGCGGCAAGAGAAGAAAACATTACAAAAGCGGCACAGCTCTTGCATGTCTCACAACCGACCTTATCCAGGCAGCTCATGCAGCTTGAAGAAGAATTGGGGGTAAAGCTGTTTGAGAGAAGCAGTCATAATATTATTCTTACGGATAGCGGAATGCTGTTAAAACGCAGGGCCCAGGAAATGATTTCACTTGCAGATAAGACAAAACAGGAATTTTTGCATCAGGAAGAGGAATTGCGGGGAGAAATTGCAATTGGAAGCGGTGAATTCCATAGCATGGACTGCTTTTCGTGGTTCCTGTATTCCTTTAGTGAAAAGTATCCGCTGGTCCGGTATAATCTGTATAGTGGAAATGCAGATTATATCAGGGAACAGATTGAGAATGGAATTCTGGATTTTGGCTTATTGATAGAGCCGGTAGACCTTAGAAAATATGAGTTCATTCATATGGCACAGAAAGAGAAATGGGGTATTTTAGTCCGAAAAGATTCCGAGTTGGCGGAAAAAGAATATATAAGGCCGGAGGAGTTAATTGATAAGCGTCTGATGATTTCCAGAAGTGTGCTTGTTCAAAATGAACTTGCAAATTGGTTCGGTGAGTATTATGAACAGCTTGATATCATAGCCAGTTATAATCTGCTCTATAATGTGGCTATTATGGTGCGGCATAAATTAGGGATTGCACTTTGTATTGAATTAGACTGTTCCTATGAGGATCTTTGTTTTATCCCACTTTTACCACAGTTAGAAACAGGTTCGGTTATGGTCTGGAAAAAAAATCAGGTTTTATCGCCCACAGGCAGTGCGTTTATAGAATTTGCCAGGAAATATTTAAAAGAAGAGAAAAGACCTTAGGTGTTATAAGAAGAGACCCTAAGGTCTTTTTTTATTGTACCAAATTTTTTACAAAGAAATAACTAAAATGCATTTCATGAGATACGATATAAGTATTGGCTATTTCTGAAAGGCCAAATTATAATATAGATAATCCAAAAAGAAGCACCTTGATTTTGGAAGGCAAGCCTATGATCCGGATATCTTCGAAAGGAGGCAGCACATAAAAAGTGACAATTGATGAAGCAAGCCAACAGTATAACATTCCCATAAAAGTTCTGAAGGAATATGAGAGTTGGGGATTGTGCGGAGAAGTTAAAAAAATCATGGGTGCATGGCAGTATGATGAACAGGACTTAGAACGATTAAGTACAATCATGACTTTGCACGATATTGGATTTGATAATGCGGGAATTAAAAAGTATATGAGACTCTTGCTGGAGGGTGAATCCACAGAAGCGGAGCGGATGAGCATACTGAATAAAAAGAGGGGAAGTACCTTAGAAGAAATCCATTTTAAAGAGAAGCAACTGGAACGGCTCGATTACCTGAGATATGAAATTAAAAAAGGAAATCAAAGATAAAGTTTTGGAAGATTTAAGCCGGTCTTATTTGAAATGCCGGGTTATACCTGTTTGAGAACGGGAGAAACTATCGGCAAAGGAAGAACATTAGGAAGAGAGCTGGAATAATGGCAAAATGAAAAGTGTGAGGAGGAAAAGTAAGATGGAAAAGGAATTAAGTGTATTTGAAAGAGGCGGTAAAAACGAAACTTATGCAAAATACTTTAGCGGACAAAGTTACTTGAATATGCTTTCTACTACAGGTGTATCAATCGGAAATGTGACTTTTGAGCCAGGCTGCAGGAATAACTGGCATATTCATCACAAGGGCGGACAGATTCTTCTGGTGACCGGAGGAAAGGGATGGTACCAGGAATGGGGAAAACCTGCAAGGGCCTTAAGTGCCGGCGATGTGGTCAACATTCCTCCGGAAGTAAAACATTGGCATGGTGCTGCAAAGGATAGCTGGTTTTGCCATCTTGCAGTAGAAGTTCCGGCAGAAGGAGCATCAAATGAATGGCTGGAACCTGTTACGGATGAGAATAATGAGTAGACCCAGGTTATGGACAAGGAATTTTATATTAAATACAACCATCAATTTCGTAATCTTTATAGTATATTACCTGTTTATGGTCATTATCGCAATCCATGCATCGGAACATTTGCACGCATCTTCCAGTGAAGCCGGACTTGCGGCAGGGATATTTATCTTGGCTGCGCTGCCTTCACGTATCTTTGCGGGTATGATGATAGAAGTAATCGGGCGTAAAAGAATGCTTGTAATTGGGTCGGGGATTTTTTTAATTGCCACATTGCTGTATAGTAAGGCAGACTGCTTATTCTTTCTTTATATCGTACGGATTCTACATGGAATTGGCTGGGGGATTGCAACCACATGTACGGCTACAATTATTGCTTATATTATCCCGGATGAGCGCCGGGGAGAAGGAATCGGCTATTATTCTATGAGCAATTCACTTGCATCCTCTATCGGTCCGTTAATTGGGATGAATCTCTACCAGCACGTAAGCTTCCGTGCAATTATATTCTTAAGCATAGTGCTGATGGTTTTTATCTTTCTTATGCTGTTCTTCTTAAAAGTACCAAGAGCAGAGCTTACCCGGGAACAAATAGCAGATATGAAAGGCATTACATTCCGAAATTTCTTTGAAGTGAAGGTCCTTCCCATTGCAGTGGTAGGTTTGGTTGTTTATTTCAGCTATTCAAGTATTATTAGCTTTCTTTCGTCCTATGCCAAAGAAATTCATTTGATTTATGCCGGCAGTTACTTTTTTGTTGTTTATTCTGCTGCAATATTGATATCAAGGATGATATCCGGCCGATTGTTTGACAAAAAGGGTGAGAATTTTGTGATGTATCCCTCCTTTTTGCTGTTTGCCATTGGCCTGGTCACCATCAGTCAGGCGGAGAACGGCTTTGTTCTCTTGCTGGCGGGAGCTCTTATGGGGGTCGGCTTTGGCACCTTTGCATCCAGTTCTCAGGCAATTGCAATTAAGTTGGTATCGGACCACAGGAAAGGATTGGCTACCTCAACATTTCAGGCTATATCCGATATGGGTATCGGAATTGGTCCGTCCATCTTAGGATTTATAATTCCTGTGACAGGTTTCAGAGGACTATATGTGTGCATGGCCGGTGTGGTTATTTCAGCAATGTTTTTATATTATTTTGTGTACGCAAGAGCGGTTAAAGAATTAAGATGACTTTTAAAAGTATTAACAGGAAAGGATTGAGAGTATGATTTTAAATGAAACTTATACGTTATTAAACGGAGTGAAGATCCCTAAGCTGGGACTTGGTACATGGTTCATTACGGATGATAAGGCGGCTGAAGCTGTTAAACAGGCTGTGTCCATAGGCTACCGGCATATTGATACCGCACAGGCTTATCAGAATGAGGCAGGTGTAGGTGAAGGCATACAAAGCTGTGGTATTGGGAGAGAAGAGATTTTTGTGACCAGTAAAGTGGCTGCGGAGGCTAAATCTTACGAGGCGGCTGCAAAATCAATCGATGAGTCTCTCAGGAAAATGGGGCTTTCTTATATTGACATGATGATTATTCACAGTCCCCAGCCATGGGCGCAGTGGCGTGGTGAAGAACGTTATTTTGATGAGAATAAAGAAGTATGGAAAGCTTTGGAGGATGCTTATAAGGCTGGTAAATTAAAGGCAATTGGTGTTTCTAATTTTTTGATAGACGACCTTGAAAATTTACTGGCAGACTGTGAAATTAAGCCGATGGTCAATCAGATTCTGGCCCATATCGGCAATACGCCTATGGAGTTAATTTCTTTTTGTAAAGAGAAGGAGATTTTGGTGGAGGCATATTCTCCGATTGCCCATGGGAAGGCTTTAGAAAGTGAGAAAATTGCTGCCATGGCAGGCAAGTACGGTGTATCCGTGGCACAGTTGTGCATTAAGTATGTGATGGAACTGGGTGCTGTTGCGCTTCCCAAAACGGCTAATCCTATACACATGAAAGAGAATGCACAGCTGGAGTTTAATATCTCCAAAACAGATATGGAAATATTAAAGGCAATTGAGTCTGTTAGTGATTATGGAGAGTTTAGTTATTTTCCTGTATTTAGCGGCAGATAATATCATCTTATAAAGACAGACAATGAATAATGAAACAATATGAGGCTTTTTTAAGAAACGGTCATTCTGAGTATAAATTTAGATACGCTCAGAATGGCCGTTTTTAATAGCTTTTTATTAGCCTGCCCGTTTTTGCATGGAAGGAAGTGAAACTGGCTGATGAATAAGAAAAAAGATATCATTGGAAAGTATGCGGTTACTATCTGCGGTTTGTTCGTGATATTTATTACCTTGCAATCGGGGCATTTTTAATATATAAAGGTTTGGAAGTTTTTTTCAAATACGGACTGGCAGTGCCTTTTAGTTTATCCGCGGCGATTTTTATTACGGAGATATCACCGAAGTATGAGAATAGAATAATTCTGCCGGCAATAGAGATTTTTGTTGATATACCTTTGGTGGTATACGGCTGGATTGGACTAAGTCTCCTAGTTCCCTTCATTCAAAAATTATTTAAACTTCCGATGGGCTTTTCAGTCCTGGCAGCAGGAATCGTCCGGGTATGTGGCATTGCAAAGCTTCATAAACTCTAATGAGATGGGAGTAAGATATTTGTTTTTGTGGTGGATTATGTGATATTGGCGGCAAAATGTTATACCATTTACATTTATTTTTGCTATTTCGTTTTTTTCAATATAATCCTTTACTAAATGCAAGGGAAGAATTGAGATTCCAATCCCTTTTGAGACACCCTGAATAATGGCTTCGGTACTGGTGCTTTCCCAAAGCGGCGTAAGATAAATGTTATGAAGGGATAAGATGGACTCGACCAGTTCCCTGGTTCCGCTATTTTTCTCTCTCATAAGGAAATTTTGATTTGATAAATCCTCTGCAGATACAGTGTCTTTTTTTAGCAGAGGATTATTTAAGTCACTGATAACGACAAGTTCATCCTTGATAAAATCCTTTGAAACAATATTTTCTGAATGAACAACACCTTCTATTAAGGCGAAATCCAACTCATTTTCCAGCACCAGATTTTCGATAATATCTGAACTGTCTATGGTAACATGGATTTGGATATTGGGATAACGCTCTGAAAATTCCCTGACATAGTTAGGCATAAAATGAGTACCTATGGTGATGCTTGAGCCGATTTTCAGCTGACCGGCGCCTTCCGGATTCTTTAAAGAATTTTCTAACTTTTCAAAAAGTGCATCGATCTGAACTGCATAAGGATAAGCTGTCTTGCCGGATTCCGTTAAATATAGCTTTTTAGATATGCGGTCAAAGAGGGGAGTGCCATAATGGGCTTCCAGTTCTTTGATTGCATTACTGACAGCCGGCTGTGAAATATAGAGCTTTTTAGCGGCTGATGTAATGCTCTTTTCCTTACAGACGGTAATAAATATTTGCATATGCCTTAATGTCATCATGACCTCCTTATCATAACGAAATAGTTATAGATATAATTATATAACAAAATGGTACCTATGTAAATTGAAACGCCAAACTTATTGCCATTTTGGTCAAAAGAGTGTATGATTCATTTATAAATGATTTACCCGGCAAAAAGTCAGTTTTTCACAATGAAACGGCAAGTTTCCCAAAACAGAATGATATCACGTTACATGCCGAGTGTAATAAAAGGAGAGTTATGGAAGAAAGATTAAGCGGTTTGGACAGCAGGACATTAAATATATTCTATGAGCTCTATAAAAGAGGCCCTTTAACCAAGAAAGAAATACAGTCTGTCATGAATTTAAAGCTGACGACCCTGAACCGGGCAATGAAGGAATTGGATGAAAGGAAACTGATTGTCTCTTTGGGGGAAGCGGATTCTACGGGCGGCAGGAAGGCGGTTACCTATGATGTCACTCATCAGAATCTGTATTTGATAGGTGTCGACCTGTCCAGAACTTATGTGAATATAGTTCTCACCAATTTGAAACTGGATGTTCTGAAAACAGAAGTATTTTTTCTGCATGAGCAGGATTTTGCAGAAAAGGTTATTGATAGTATCTTCTATCGGATTGAAAGAATGATGCAGGAGGAGGCCATATCCCAGAACCAAATCCTTGGTATTGGCGTGGGAACTGTCGGTCCCTTAGACCGTGAGCGGGGAGTTATGCTCAGTCCCCATGGATTTCCGGCTCCGGGCTGGGGCAATGTCTCCCTCAAGGAGCGCATAGAAAACAGACTTTCTATCCCCTGCTTAGTTGACAATGGAGCAAATGCCGCAGTATTAGCGGAATATCTGTTTGGTATGGGGAAAAACAAGAGAAGTGTCGCCTATATCCACTGTGGAATTGGTATCCGCTCGGCGGTTATCAAGGATGGTATGATTGTCCGGACCATGAACAATCAGGAAGATGCCTTTGGCAGTATGGTTATGTTCGTTGAGCCCGGACACAGGGACAGTATTGAAGGGATTTCAGCTCTGGGGGCCATAATTCATGCTGTTGCGGCTGAATTGAATCTTAGCACTGTTGAATTGAATGAAGAAAATTATAAAGAATTTCTGGCGGAACTACCGAATGAAAATGAGAACTTTAAGAGAATTATCCGTGAAAGAGCTGAGTTTTTCGGTATCGGACTTTCCAATTTTTCGCGTCTTTTAAATCCGGAGGTAATCATACTCAGCGGTCCTCTCATGATGAATCTGGAAGATTACTACCAGGAATGCCTTAAAAGCTTTTACAGTAATTATCTTTATTCCGATACCATTTTGTTCAGTAAAGGCGGAGCTTTTCAGGAAAATACCATAGCAATCGGTTCAGCCGCAATGGTAATGAACCATTGCTGCAAAGGGAAAAATATTTGGCTAAATAAATAAAAGCAGGAGAGATGACAATGAAGGTAATTAATACATCCGAATACAAAACAATGTCAGGGGAAGAGATTATGCAAAGGCTGGAGACCTGTGAAGGCGGACTTCCTTCAGAGGAAGTAAGTGACCGGCTTCGGCAGTTCGGATACAATGAGATTCAGGAAGTTAAGCGAAATCCTGTACTGGAGTTTTTGAAGCGTTACTGGGGACCTATGCCCTGGCTTCTGGAAATTTCTATTATACTTACGCTGGTACTAAAGCATTATACGGAAAGCATTATTATATTTACCCTTCTGACAATCAATGCTGTCATTGGTTATCTGCAATCCAGGAATTCCAACAAAGCTGTTGAAGTGCTAAAGAAGAAACTTGAAATCCAGGTCCAGGTCCTCAGAAACAAAGATTGGGTGCTGCTTAATGCCAGAGAGATTGTACCCGGGGATATTATCAGGCTCAAACTTGGTGATTTAGTTCCTGCAGATGCTTACCTTTTAAGCGGGGAGCTTTCGGTGGACCAATCGGCATTGACCGGTGAGTCCATGCCTGTCAGTGCCGCATCTTCGGATATTATATACTCAGGAAGTGTTGTGAAGCGTGGAGATGCCAAATGTATGGTATTAAATACCGGCACAAATACATACTTTGGGAAAACAGTAGAGCTGGTAAAGGTAGCAAAACCAAAATCAAAGCAAGAGGAACTGATGCTTACTATTGTTAAATATATGATGTATCTGGGAATTGCGGCTTCTATCATCGTTTCGGCCTATGGCATCTATCTGCATAAGGAAATTCTGTTTATCCTATCCTTTATTGTTATTTTCCTGATTGGCGCTATCCCCGTCGCACTCCCTGCTGTCCTCACTATTGTGCAGGCAGCGGGAGCAATGGAGTTGTCTAAAAAGGGGGTCCTTGTTACGAAGTTAGACTGTATAGAGGATGCCGCATCCATTGATATGTTTTGTTTTGACAAGACAGGAACGATTACACAAAATCTGTTATCAGTGGTTGATTGTGCTCCCTTTGGAGGTTATGGGAGGGAGGAATTGATATGTCTGGCGGCACAGGCATCCCAAAAGGAAGGAATGGACCCCATTGATACTGCCATTATCGCTTATGCAAAAGAATCCGGCTTTACGCCTGATTATGAAAAACAAATCCAATTTGTACCCTTCAGCCCTGAAATCAAGCGGACGGAAGCGGTAATATTGGAGCAGGAAAAGGAAATCCGAATCATGAAAGGAGCCGTTCCGACGATTCTTGCACTCTGCGATGAAATGGATGGCTTGGTGATGGGGGATATCAGCCGGACTGACGAGGCTTTCTCCGGAAAAGGGTTCCGTTCCCTGGCGGTTGCGGTCACGGAAGATGGCCGGACGCATTTTGCGGGTCTGCTGGCCATTGCCGACCCGCCGCGAAAGGATTCCGCCCGTATGATTTCCAGGATTCGGGACTTAGGGATTAAGCCTATCATGATTACCGGTGACAGCGCACCCATTGCGAGGGAGGTCGCGGAGCAGGTCGGAATTGGAAGCAGGATTTTACGTGCTTCCGAGTTTAAGGAAGTCAGCCGCGAAGAGCAGCTTAAGCAGCTTCGGGAAAACGATGGTTTTGCGGAAGTATTTCCGGAGGACAAATACGAAATCGTAAAATTACTTCAGGAAAACGGACATATGGTAGGTATGACAGGGGACGGTGTAAATGACTCTCCGGCACTTAAGCAGGCGGAACTTGGTACAGCCGTATGCGAAGCAACAGATGTGGCCAAAGCTTCCGCAAGTATCATCCTTACCCAGCCGGGACTGGGTGAAATTATTGACGCTGTTGATGTCAGCAGAAAAACTTATCAGCGGATGCTGACCTGGGTTATTAATAAAATTACTAAGGTCGTCGAAGTGGTCCTGCTGTTTACGGTTGGATTTTTCTGGCTGCAAAATACCCTTGTATCATTGCTTGGTATGTCCCTATTGGTCTTTGCAAATGATTTCGTTACCATGTCCATCGCTACCGACCGGGTAAAATCCACGGAATCTCCAAACAAATGGAATCTGCGGGATATTACGGCCTCTTCTTTTCTTTTGGGCATTTTGTTTGCCCTTGAGGATTTGTTCATTATATGGGCCGGAACCCACATATTCCGTCTGTCCTTTGAACAATTGCAGACAGTAGTGCTGCTGGCACTGGTTTTTAATACCCAGTTCAGAATGCTGATAGTAAGAGAAAGAAAGCACTTCTGGTCCTCAAGACCCAGTGCATACCTGTTAACGGTCAATGTCATCACCATCATCGCTTTTGCTTTGCTTGGTGTCTTCGGATTAGTCGTTCCGGCTGTAGATACAGGAGTGGTTTTTAGTATACTGGGTATTGTGATAGTTTGTGTGCTTATAATTGATTTCGTGAAATACTATCTGTTTCAGTGGTTTCATGTATAACTTAGAGGAAAATGAGGAATGTATCAATTGAGAATGGTAGAAGGTTACTAAACAGTGGAGGAATTATATGAATCGTTTTGCTTTTGAAAATTTATTCGGGATACGGGGGTTAAATATCGCATGGTACGGTATTATCATTGGCTGCGGGATAATTCTTGGCGTTCTGCTTGCTGGCCGCAGAGCGAAGCAGAGAGGCTATCGGTCAGATGTGATTATTGACTACCTGTTCTGGGCATTACCTTTGGCAATAGTAGGGGCGAGAGTATATTATGTAATATTTGAGTGGAAAAGTTATGCCGGTAATATAATCAAAATATTTGCTGTTAACCAGGGCGGTCTTGCTATTTATGGCGGTGTTATCGGAGGTATGATTGCTGCGATTATTTTCTGCATCATTAATAAGTTTCCGATACTTACCCTGCTTGACTTAGCTGTTCCAAGTCTGATTCTTGGCCAGGTAATGGGCCGCTGGGGGAATTTTATTAATCAGGAGGCTTTCGGGAATGTCATAAGTAATCCCTCCCTGCAATTTTTCCCCCTTGCCGTTTATATTGACAGACTGGGAGAGTGGCATCAAGCGACTTTCTTTTATGAAAGCGCCTGGAACGTTGCGTTATTATTTGTTATTCTTCTGCTGAGCCGCAGAAAAGTGAAAGACGGCATTTTACTTTCTGCTTATTTTATCGGATACGGCTTAGGGCGGTTCTGGATTGAAGGGCTTCGTACGGACAGTTTATATATTGTGCCTGGGATACGGGTCTCACAGATGCTTTCTCTATTGCTGATTGCTTTGGGAATTACGATGCTGATTCTCATTCGTAAAGGCATATTGAAAACACCATCATATGAAGGAAAGTATTTGAAGTAAGACTTGATGATTTTACCGCCGCAGGCACAGACACAATAATCATCTGAAACACATACTATATATCAAAAGAATCTGGAAGTATTGCAAGGAGATAATTTGGAATTCCGGGACAGTAAATCTTATCTTAACCTGCAAGCTGCTTTGGAAAATGAACTAAGAACGAATGCGTTATACGGTTTATATAGGAAAAGGTCAGATCAGGAGGTGCTTTTGGAAATCAGTGGTGTTTTTGAAACCATTTCCAGAAATGCTCAGTTCATAGGCGAAAGGCTACGCCGGATAATTAATGACGGAGATACGACTACTTATCAAAATTTAGTAGATGCAGCCAACCAGGAAGCCTTTGTTGCAAACAATATATATAATGAATTTTCCCATGTGGCAACAGAAGAAGGTTATAATGATTTAGCGTCTTTATTTAATGGCATCGCAAATATTAAGCTGAATCATTACAGTACTTTACAAACCTTTGCAGACAATATGGAAAACAACCAGCTATTCTGCAAACCTCAGGAAAATTTATGGATATGCCTGGGCTGCGGTAATATATTAAGCGGAGTATGTGCCCCCGCAATATGCCCGATTTGCGGATATCCGCAAGGTTACTATGAGATTTACAGGCCATAATAGATTGTGGTTTTGAAATGAAAACTGAATAAAGGGACTGCTGTAAAATGAGGTCCTGGGGAGCATAATTTGCCTCACACCGATTGACTGACATCTGATATCATCTGTCTGTCAAACAGTGCATTATGGCAATTCATGCTCCGCAGGGCCTCATTTTGCGACATCCCTTTTTATTTCTTTATATCGGTATTCTTATAACGAAGTCCGTCACAAACAATAGACAGCAACTGATCGAATCTGCTTTTATTGAAAACATCTTCCGTTTCATCCGCAACTATGAGCAGACCGGACATAAAGACGAATAGATCCATTATGTCAATATCTTCCCGCACCACCTTTGCCTGCTGGGCCCGGGTGAGGAGGTCGGCACATGCCGACTGAAAATCGAGCAATACGCCGGAGGTTGCCGGCCGTACACGAAAGGTGCCGATTCTGAAAGAGTCCCTTACTGCCTTATTCGTAAAGCACTCTTCCATGATATAAAGAAAGAAGTCAAAAAATGCTTTGCCGGGGTCGGCATGATGTATAAGGGATTTGGCTTCTTCTGTAAACTTTTCCTTGTAACTGATATTAACTGCATTAAACAGTGCTTCTTTGGTCGGGAAATGGCGGTATACCGTACCTATGCCGATTCCGGCTTCCCGGGCAATTTCGCTGATTGGAACTGACAGCCCCTTTTTGGCAAAAATATTATGGGCTGTTTGCAATATCTGCTCCCTGTTCTGTTTGGCATCTGCCCGCAGTGATTTTTCTGAATCCAAAACATCCGAATTATTGGGCTGTATATTCACAGGTTCATTGCTATTGTATGTTTCATCTGAAAAGTTCTTTTTCCTTGCCATCAAGATAACCTCCTCTTTCTTTTTGTATTTTACCTGAAAAATTACATATTGACAACGGAATTATGATTCCGTATAATATGACCCATAAACGGAATATACATTCCGGTTATAAAATAAGTTCTTAAAGGAGTTTAATATAATGGGAAAAAACATTATTTTCGTCTTTTCAGGAACAGGCAACAGTTTATGGGCTGCAAAGAAAATCTCGGAAGAGCTGGAAAACTGCGAAATTGTATCAATGGGCAGTCATAAGAAATATACGCTGACAGATGAATACGAGGTCATTGGTTTTGTCTATCCGACCTATTACCGGGGGATACCTGCAAAAGTCCGGGATTTTATTTTGCAATCAGATTTTCAAAATAATAAGAAAGCCTATTTTTTTGCCGTTGCTACCTGCGGGAGTGTGGACACTGCCTGCAATGCGACAGTTCAATTACGCAATTTACTGAAAAGAAAAGGAATTACGTTAAGTTACGCTGAAAAACTCGATATGTTTTCAAACTATATTGTCATGTTTGACATGCATGATACCGTTGAAGAGGAAACGCGGCAATCAGCCTGTGATTTGGAGCCCATCATCAGTAATATTAAAGAAAGGACCGCTGCTCTGAGTGAATCGGGAATAAAACCATTGGAGCACCTTATATATAAAGGCTTTTTTCACTTTGCCCCTCATATGGATAAGAATTTCAAGGTATCGGACGCGTGTATTCATTGCGGTATCTGTCAGAAAGTCTGCCCGGTAAACAACATTGATCTGAATCAGGATAAAAGGCCATATTTTAAACACCATTGTGAACAATGCTTAGCCTGTATTCAACACTGTCCGGTGAAAGCCATCAACTACAAGGACAAAACACAGGACAGGAAGCGGTACACACATCCTGATATTTCATGGCAGGAGCTGGCGAAGCTGAATGGTTATTAATTATGCCTTTGCCTTAGTTTTTTAGCAGTTTATTGGTAAGCACCTTAGACGCCAAGACAAGCGGACCACGGTCCGATAATAATATATGGGAGGTAAAACTAAATGTCTGATTTGCAAAATCCACAATTAATGTCCGGTCAGCCTCAGTCAGCCCAACATGCTTCCATGGGAGCTGCCGAAGTCTTTGGACAAATACTTGAAGCATTCAAAACTGGAAATCTGCAGGTATTGTTTGAGCTGATAGCTGAAGATGCAGTAATGGAGTTTCCCTTCGCACCCCCCCGGACGGCCGCGACGGGTCGAGGGAAAAGATAATATCATTAAGTATAACATGCAAGTTATGAGCATCACCAAAGTCACAGGCCTTAAAGAGGTTGAA
This sequence comes from Bacillota bacterium, assembly GCA_023450835.1. Lineage (GTDB taxonomy): Bacteria > Bacillota > Clostridia > Lachnospirales > Lachnospiraceae > Anaerocolumna. The sequence goes on from JAEXGM010000110.1 coordinate 16,925, forward strand.
ATCCATCGCATGATTGACCCTGACTGCGTTGTAATAGAAATGACAGGGTACGGAACTGTGCTGGCAACCGGTGATGCTTATGAAAGGCGCTATATTGATGTGTGCCGTACCAAGAACGGACGGATACAACTCATCCGGGATTATTGGAATCCTCAGGAATCTCCGGCAGCCAAGGGATAAAAGAGTGACCCAGACAGAATAGGGCATATCACAAGAAGAACATAGTGGCGCTGAGGTGTTTACCAGTGGCCTGCTAAAAGAAAGATTGACTCAATTGGATGTACAAGCAGAAAATTATATTTTGTTTGTCTGGTAAGTTTTGATACAATTTGATAAAATGATTATATTCTATCCAAACTTACTATTAGGAAGGTAAATCCATGGGTCATATTACTAGCAGAGATGCCTATAAAAATTTAGAAGAAAGAATCAATTGGTTTACACAAGGGGCTCCGCCGTCGGACAGCCTGTATAAAATCCTGCAGGTCCTGTTTACGGAGAAGGAAGCCAAATGGGTCGCACGATTGCCGGTTCGCCCATTTACAGCAAAGAAGGCAGCAAAGATCTGGAATACCAGCGAAGGGAAAGCAGAAACCTTCTTAGAGCATCTTTGCGAGAAGGCGTTGCTCGTGGATTCTTTTTATAAAGGGGAACGTCAATTTGTAATGCCGCCCCCAATGGCAGGGTTTATTGAATTTGCCTTGATGCGTACAAGAGGCGATATTGATCAGAAATATTTAAGTGAATTGTATTATCAATATATGAATGTGGAAGAAGATTTCGTGAAGGATTTGTTTTTCGCAACGGAGACCCATCTTGGACGGGTCTATGTGCAGGAGCCGGTTCTGACGAATGCCAACACCATTCATATTCTGGATTATGAAAGAGCAAGCCATATTGTTGAGGAAGCTTCTCATATAGGTCTTGGAACCTGTTATTGCAGACATAAGATGTTACATGCAGGGCATCCATGTGAAATAGACGCTCCTTTGGATGTTTGTCTCACCTTTGGAAATGTCGCCCGTTCTCTTGCTGAGAATGGACAGCATGCGCGATTAATCGATAAGAAAGAGGCAATGGATGTATTAGAACGTTCTTATGCAGCCAATCTGGTGCAAATCGGTGAAAATGTCCGGGAAGACCCGGCATTTATTTGTAATTGCTGCGGCTGTTGCTGTGAAGCCTTGCAGGCAGCAAGAAAATTCAGCCCCATGCAGCCTGTTGCTACTACGAATTATATACCCAAGATTTCAGATGAATGTATAGGCTGCGGTAAATGTGAAAAAGTATGTCCCGTATTGGCTATTTCCATGGCAAGCAAAAAAGAGGGTAAGGCGGCAGTGGTAGATAAGGAAGTATGTCTTGGCTGTGGTGTTTGTGTGCGAAGCTGCCCCAAAGGTGCCATTGAATTAGTACGAAGGGAAGTTCAAGTCATTACACCGGTAAACAGCACCCATAGATTTGTGCTGCAGGCAATCGAGAAGGGAACCCTCCAAAATCTTATATTTGATAACCAGGCATTTGCCAATCATCGTGCCATGGCAGCAGTACTTGGAGTTATACTTAAATTACCGCCTTTAAAGCAGATGTTGGCCAGTAAACAATTTAAATCCATCTATCTGGATAAGTTATTGTCCAGTAGCGCTAAAAGGCCATAATAAAATATAAAAGACATTAACGCAAGCTGATTGATACCGGGAGGTAAAGCTGCGTTAATGTCTTTTTTGTATAGAATAGCCGCCGCACCACGCTTTTTACCATGAGGGGCAGGGAATACTATCCATTATTTTGCTGATTCTGATTACTTTGCTTTAGGTGTTCTAGTCCCCAAGTATTCATTTCATCTAAGATCGGTTTTAAAGATTTCCCCAGTTCCGTAAGAGAATATTCGACCTTTGGCGGTACCTCCGGATAAACTTTTCTATAGATGATTCCGTCTTCTTCCAGCTGCCGAAGCTGTTGTGTCAGCATCTTCTGGCTTATTTTGTTAATTCCTTTGCTGAGTTCACTGAATCTTTGTGTTCCGTTATTGAATAGATTTCTTAGGATAAGAACTTTCCATTTGTGCCCGATTAGGTTGACTGTATGTTCAATGGGGCATGATTTATCACATGGCATTACTATCACTCCTGTCAATTGTAACTTTATACTTACTTTTTGGTTAGTATAGCACGAAATAGTGCCTTCTTGCAAATAGTTTGTAACACTATTATAGTGAGTGTACAACAGTAACTTTTAAATCAGCTGATTTGAGATTAATTGTTTATGGTAAGTAATAATTAAACTCTAAAATTTAAAAAGATAGGAGCAATAAGAAATGGAAAAAATGAATATTGGTGATATTCTTGATTTTGCAACTGAAAAAAGCGCTCGTAAGGCAATATTCAAAGAGGGGCACCTGGATACAGGGCTTTTGCTGTATGCCCCAGGGCAGACAACACCTGATCATAAACATTCGGATATTGATGAAGTCTTTTATGTAATTTCCGGCGAAGGAACAATCACAATAAACAAGGAAGAAATACATCTGAAAGAAAAGGATATCGTTTTCTCACCGAATGGGGAGACACATGGATTTAATAATACCAGTTCTGATAACTGGGTCGTATTGCAGATTAAGATTGACATTTCCGGGAACCATTAATTATCTATATATTTCAAAAGTGAGAACAGGAGGTATTAATTAGTGTTTACACGAATTGACCATGTTGCATTTTCTGTAAAAGACAGGCAGAAGTCCATTGACTTCTATGAAAAAAACTTTGGGTTCAAAAAATATTACGAACACGATGTTCCAGGGGTACCTGACCTCGAAAAGGTTGTTTATCTTCAGTTAGGCGATACTGTGTTAGAGTTTGAACATTGGACACATGAAAAGGAGAATAGGGGGTATCATTTCTGTCTCATTAGCGATGATTTTGATTCGGATTATCAGAGGCTTAAAAATGCAGGGATTCCGGTTGTAACAGAGCCCCATATTCCCGAGCCCCGGACACCTCAGGAAGCAGACTGGAAAAGAGTTGTTTTTCAAGGCCCTGACGGCGAATTAATTGAATTCCGAGGATAAAACTGCTTGTGTTAAAATAAGCTGTCCTTGTTTTTATTGAAATATTTCCCAATTTACTATAAAATAATATTTAGTTTTGAATTGACTTTATAAATCTTGTGATGGATACATTTGCCCCTAAGATTTATTACGGCAGCATACCTGAAGTCAGCTATATGGAGTAATATAAATGCGTTGGGATAAAAGAAATAGTTTCAGGATATACACAAGGGAGGTCTTATGGGAGTAAAGACATATTTTGAAGTGCAGAACTTTAAAGCGGTCAGATTTATAGGAAAAGAAGTTCTTGCTGGAAAGAAGAATCGTGTTCCTGATTTATGGGAAAAGATATTAAATGATGGAACCAATGATTTTCTCCAAAGCCTGCCTGAGCGGGTATCTCCGCTCGGAGACACGATTGGATGGATGGGGGAATATCAATGGAATATTACTCATTCGATAAGTATGCCAATATTGAAGAGGATGGGAATAACATCTTTACTTTTGGATATTATCTGCCATGTAAAAAAATGTGAGCTTTATCACACAGGAAAGGAGACATCATATGATTGAACTTGTCTTTGGCGAAAGCCCTGCCGGTGCCCTGAAAATGGCAAAATCAAGGAAACCGGGAGAAAGTTTGGGCGGTGCGGCTGCTGTGTTCGGAGGCACTGAAAAGGAAAAGCGTGAAGCAATAAAACCTCATAACTGGACCGGCATGGAGATGGAAGGCAGTTCTACGGATGTCATTACATTAACACTTGAGTTGGATATTGGTGATATTTCAGACATGGATATCGATATAAACAAACGCGAAAAGCTGTTGGAGGGCCTGTTTTTAGACTTTCCGGGAGCATTTGATAGAATGTGGAAATTAAATCAGCATGCCTTGATGCGGCTTCAGGAAGCGAAAACTTCGCTGGAACCTGTACGAATGTGGGTAAGCACCAGCGATCCGGCAGAAATGTGCGGTATGTATTTTATATGTCACTTGATGTCCGATTCACAAACACCTCTCTCTGTCGTATATATTCCAAAACTGATTGAGAAAGATAACCGTATAATATGGTACCGCAGCACCGGAGAAGTAGAGGCAGAAGAGCTTGGAGCATTTACTGAGTATGAGGAAGCTATAAGCGAATTACAGCGAAGAGCCTATGCCGGTATCTGGTGTGGACTGGTGCGTGAAAATGCTCCTTTGCGTGCAATTATAAATGGAGGTGTTATTAGTGTACCAGTGGATTTTTATGATTTCGCACTTCTATTTAACCTGTCGGAAGAAGCGTTAAAGGTCGGACAACTAATTGGCAAAACAATAGGTCTAATACCCGGTGTAGGTGACCGCTGGTTATATTTAAGAATACGGGCGATGATACAATCGGGAAAGTTACTTGAGCTTTCAGTAGGAACAGGCGATCATCCTTATTCAGCAATAGTAAAACGAAAATAAGGGAACATTGGGTAAAGTGCAGTATTTAAGTTTGGTGGACAGATAAAACCGGAAAAAGACAGGAAAATCATTGGATAGTTCGCTATACTTGTACTGTGAGGTGGCTGATATGGATTGGATTAAAGATACTCAAGAGGCAATAAATTATATAGAAATGCATTTATTGGAAGACATCAGTATTAATGATGTGTCAAACCATGTGAATTCATCAAGTGATTATTTCAATAGAGTATTTCGTATTGTGACGGGTTTCTCCATCAGCGAATATATGCGAAATAGAAAATTATCACTTGCGGGAGAAGAGTTATTATCCTCAAAAAGCAAAATAATAGATATTGCTTTAAAATATGGATACGAAACCCCCGAAAGCTTTACAAAGGCATTTTCACGTTTTCATGGCATTACCCCATCGGAGGTAAGTTCATTTTATAAATGTCTCAAATGTTTCAGTCCTCTCACAATACAAATCAATGTAAAGGGAGGATTCACCATGTCCAGAAGATTAATTCCAAATGTCTCAAAGTTGTACGAAAACCCTGCCGAAAACTATATGTTTCCCAGTTGTATGAGGTCTGTAATGGATGTGCTTATTGAAAAAAATGAGATGGATTTTCTTTTCTTTGCCGGTGTTACAGGGGATTTATTTTCACAGTTATGGCTCGAGCCAAAATGGCAATATAACGATTCTTATTCCAATGTATGTAAGGATACTCAATTACCTATAAAAGCAGCCTTTGATGCTTGCGGATACTCATATGAATACTTTTATAAAGACGATATAACAAGAATGAAACGTGAATGTACACAAAAAATAGTTGATTCTATAGATAAAGGCCTGCCTGTTTTAACCTTTGGTATTGTCGGCCCGCCTATTTGCTCAATTATCTGCGGATATGACGAAAATGGTGAGGTATTAATCGGATGGTCACAGTTCACGGATGAACTTCAGGAAGATAGTCCGATGGATTTGGTAACCTCGGAAAATTATTTTTCGAAGAAAAACGGTCTTGACCGTTCAGAAGCTTTGATTTTTTTGAAAAGAAAAGAAAAAATGCCGGATATGGCAGAAAGTATGCGTTTATCAATTTTAAACATACCTGTTTGGGCTTCAATGGCAGCCGGGAGCAATATATATTTTGGCAAAAATGCTTTTGAAAAATGGGCTGGGTCATTATTATGTGATGAATACTTTGAAAATGAAGATATGCTGGCGGGACCAATGGACACCTATGGCAGTTGTATGGTTTCTGTTGGTACCAATATGCATTATATTCAAGAATACCTTAACCGTGCTTTTGAGTACTGCCCTGATATGAGAAATATAATTGAAAAACTTAAGCAGGTTTATGACAGAGAAAATGATACACTTCAAAAAATCGTGGAATTTCAGGGAGGATATTTCTTTGATGCAAACCGCAAAGCACTTTTAGACAAAGACTTCCGTACTAAATTGGCCGAACTTGTCCGAGAAGTCGGTCACTATTATTATGAGGCGGCTTGTGTCCTTAGCCTTACAAAATAAGTTTGGAATAATTAATTAACGAAGGATAAATTGAAAGGATGCCAGGAAAGCAAACCCTGGCATCCTTCTTTATATTTATGAGCTACTTTGTTACAGCCTATTGAAATCTTCTCAATGCTTTTCAATGGCAGGTTTTGAACTTCTCTTTAGAACAGTACGGTTTGAATGACCGAGTATCATTGGAACCTTTTCAATGTAAACATCACTGGTGTCAAGGCCGAACCAATTAGACGGAGAGACCGTGAACTTCTGTATAAAGAACTTTGTTCTTAACAAAAATGAATCCCAGCCTGACAGAGAGGATTGATTGGAAAGCACTTCTTCAATAAATACAAAACGGAAGTCTCCAAGCTTACGGTTCGGAATAATAGAATAAGCATTGGATTGATTATCAATCTCCTTATTATTCACCATTTCTGTTGATATCTGACGTAAGAATACATTTAGATTCTGCTCGATTCGGAAACCAAGATTTATCTGGATGTTTACGATAAAGGATGTGTTGTATTTTTCAACTACATAGTCGGCCTGATAAGGCTCATCTGTAACATATACATTCACAAACCAGTAAACATCGGCTCTTTTTGGCCTTTTATCTAACAGGAAGTACATTATCTTGCGTTCTATTTCTTTTGTGTTGGGGCAATTAGTCAGGCATACGAGATTACTTGCATATTTCGGAACATCCGGGTCATGGCGTAATTCGCTTAATTGTTTAATATAATTTTCAATCGGTACAACTTCTCGAAAGCGCATCTTTATGATATGCGATCTGTCCCAGATATACATGATGAATAAAATAGAAATTGCGATAATTACCGCAACGAATCCACCATGGAAGAACTTAATAATATTTGCCAGGAAGAAAGAAGCTTCAAAACTCATAAAGAAAACAAGCATGATGACTGCAAGTACAATAGGTGCTTTTTTCTTCCGCATGTAGTTAAACAGCAGAATTGTTGTCATAAGCATGGTAACTGTGATGGCAAGACCGTATGCTGCTTCCATTTTGTCGGAGCTTTGAAAGTAAAGAACAATTCCGATACAAACAACGCATAATATCCTGTTAATTGCGGGAATGTAGAGCTGACCCTTTAAAGAGGATGGATATAACGTATGTAGCCTTGGAAACAGATTCAATTTAATTGCCTCTGATACAAGCGTAAAGGAGCCTGAAATCAGAGCTTGTGAAGCTATAATAGCAGCAAGTGTGGAGATTACGATGCCATATATCAGAAATCCTGATGGAATCATCTGATAAAAAGGATTGATATCCTCCAATATGGTATGGGAGGTGCTGTTTTTGGCAGATAAAATCCATGCTCCCTGGCCAAAGTAGTTGAGCAGTAAACATAACTTAACAAAGGGCCATGTGGCATAAATATGTTTTCTTCCTACGTGCCCAAGATCCGAATAGAGAGCTTCCGCACCGGTCGAACATAAAAATATACTGCCCAGTATAAAAAAACCAAGTTTATTATCATTACTAAAGAGGATAGTAACCGCATAATATGGTGAAAAAGCACGTAACAGGGAAAGGTTACCTGCAAGATTTACAATTCCGAAAACCGCTAAACTGCTGAACCATAAAAACATAATAGGGCCAAATAGTTTTCCGATAAATTCAGTTCCGCTGTGCTGAATAAAAAATAACGTACAGATTATAAAAATAACAAGAATAACGATATTACGCTGGCTGTCTCCGAATAAATTATCAAAGACCGGAAGCAGTTTCAATCCTTCAACGGCGGAGGTAACGGTTACGGCAGGTGTCAGCATTCCGTCAGCTAAAAGAGCAGACCCGCCAATCATCGCAGGAATGACAAGCCATTTGGAACGGTTCCTGACAAGTGCAAAAAGTGAGAAAATACCGCCTTCTCCTTTATTATCAGCTTTAAGTGTTATAAAAACATATTTTATGGTTGTTAAAATAGTAAGGGTCCAAAAAACCAATGATAATGTTCCAAGAATAAAATTTTCAGATACGTTTTCTAAACCTCCATTCCCTTGAAGAACTGATTTCATTACATATAGCGGTGAAGTACCGATATCTCCGTATACTACGCCTAATGTTACCAGAATACCTCCAAGTGAGAGTTTAGTTATGCAAGATTTTTTTGATGAAACCACGGTTTTTTTTACTCCTTTTACAAATGTTTGTTTTAAGATCGGTAATGTGCCGGCACTTGTTTCTATTATAATAGTGTTTACTTATGCTTTAAATATTATTTTGTAATAATGATGCCATTGGCATCTTGACACACTCCTGTAATATATTATAGTAAGTGCCATCATTTGTCTATCCTTATTTGATAATTATAATGTAATATTAATTTTTGAAAATACTTCTTAGATTAGAGATTCAGACAATAGGTGTTACATTTGATTGAATTTTAAAAATTACAGAAATTACTAATAGTTTCTTGTTTATTAATCATAATTTGATATAATTAAACTAATCTATTTAAGGAATTAAATTCCATCACAGGGTATGTATATTGGCTTAGGGAGGACAAACTATATGCTGCTGAAAATAAAAGAATTTGCAGATTTTTGTAATATATCAGTCCGTACATTACATTTATATGACAGACTTAACCTGCTGACACCGGCTCAAATTGATAAATCCAATGGATACCGCTATTATGATTCGGAACAGATGAAAGAGTTGAATGCCATTATCAGTTTTAAAAAGCTTGGTGTTTCTCTGGCCGATATTAAGGATATGAAAGCAAAGGCTTACTCCAAGGAGGCAGTCATCGGAAAATTGCAGAGTAAGAAAGCGGAGAATAACACGAATATCCAAATCTTAAGCTATAATAATGAAGCGATAGATTCCTTGCTTACCGCATTGGAGGACAAGACCGAGAAGGCAACGCCGGAAGCGGAAGCCTTAAATCTATCCAGAATCTATTGCCTTGAAAATGAAAAGCTGGAAAATGAGTTTTCTCATATTTTATGGCTGTAAAAATTTAAGATTGACTCTACACATGCGTCATAGTTTACACTTCCTGTAGGAGGTGTACCTATGGCGTATTTCAGTTTGTTTTATGAAAATCAGGAACAGGAAAATGCAGCAAAAAAACAGTCTCAAAGCCAGGTCTATTACAGGGCAAAGCAGAAAACCCAAAAAAAGGCTTACTTTGTGGGGTCCAGAATGGTGATGAAAGAGGAAGCCATGAATCCTTCGGAGAATATGCCAAGTTTCTTTCAGGATTTAAATCTGGAGGCTGTCTTTTTACCCGAGTATGAAGGGAATTTATCGGAGGATATCAGGCAGCTCCTATTTAGCTTCCCCCAGGATATCCAAACAATTATATATCGGCAGGAAATCTATCAGGATCTTGATAAACCGGCTGTTTACAAGGGACTTACAGATTTCAGAAACGGTTTTACGGAAGCAGACCGGTTGTTGAACTATCGTCTTCATTCAGACCATCCTCTACAGCAGGGAAAATATTATTTGGATGCAGCCGTACTTTATTATCAATCTATCTATAAGTTGTATCATATCTTAGGGGAACATGCTGATTCTGCTGCATTGACCTCTTTGCTATCCATTTTAAAAGCTTATTTAGAACGGAAGGATTATTGCGAATTCTGCCTTCAGGCAGAAAGTTTAAAAGATAAGTTAGAAGCTATCTATTGTACCTTAACAATAGCGGGAAATGTTGTGAAAGTTAGTTTTGAAAGAAGTTCGGAAGATTTTTCCGGAACGGTTCAGAGCGTTTTTCGACAGGAGAAGGCCTGCACTAATCCTGTCAGCCTTTTTAACCAGCCGGCGCTAAATCAATTTGAGAATAGGCTTATGTCTCTTGTAGAAAAAGAGTATCCCAAGTTATGCAAAGAGGTTATAGGATTCACTGCCGGCAGCCGGCCGCTGATAGATGCGACTCTGATAAAACTATACAAAGAGTCTGAGTTTTTTCTGTCCGGTCACAGGATTGCGGAAAGATTAAAAGAGAAGGGTTTTACTCTGACTTATCCGGATATTCAGAAGCAGGGCGGTTTATATTTGCAGGGAATTTGTGATATTAAGCTTGCCTTATCTGCTGAGAAAGCAAAAGATATTGCTCTTAACGACCTGGTATTACAGGAAGGTATGAAGGGAGCGTTCATAACAGGTGCAAATCAAGGGGGAAAAACCACATTTGCAAGAAGTGCAGGCCAGGCGGTTTATCTTGCTATGCTTGGTATGCCGGTAATTGCAAATAAAGCACAGCTTTGTTATTTTGGCGGCATCTATACTCATTTTACCGTGGAAGAAAATCAACTGGTGGATAATGGAAAACTGCTGGAAGAATTACATCATCTAAAAGAAATTCTTGCGAGTGCTCCCGGGAAATGCCTTTATATTCTGAATGAGATGTTCTCCTCCACGACGGCTGCCGATACCTATGAGCTGACTAGTTTACTGCTTCCGCAGCTGCTTGAAAAATCCGGCATGGTACTGTGTGTTACCCATGTTCCGGAGCTGGCAGAGAAAAGGGATGGAATGGCCAGTCTGATTGCTGCCGTGAGGGAAGAAGACGGTTATAAAAGAAACTATAAAATAGAACCGGGAGAAGCGGTACTAAGTGCCCGGGCCATTGATATCGCCCTAAAATATCATTTATCAGGGGAACAGATAAAGGAGCGTATGAGCAATGGAGATTAATCTTATAACAACTGATAACACAAGCCATAATACACAAGCGGATAATAGTTTACTTATCAGGGATTTAAAGCTTTCTGCTCTCCTTGATGTGATTACAGGAGGAGATAAAGAGCTCTATAAGATTTGCAGCCAGGTACTTCTTGACCCTTCCACAAAGATTACAGAGATTTTAAAACGACAGACCGTGTTACAAGACGGAATATCCCATGCAGAGCAGTTTCAGTCCGTCTATCGTTCTGCCCTGCAGGCTGCCCAAAAGATAAAAGATTATGAGGATGCTGCCAAGCATCAATATAATTATGTTATTCCGGTTCCCAAGAAAATACTCACCCAGGTGGAAACAGCTTTAACGGCATTGGAATACCTGGAAGTAATCAGGAGCAGTATAACTCAAATAAATAATCCTGAGTCGGAAACTCTTTCCTCCTTCTGTCTTGCGTTTACCGAGCAATATACGGATAATTACATCAGTGAGGTCAGATACCTTCTTCAATCTCTTACCGTTTTAAAGAAAACGGATGCCATTTCTATTGGCGCACATATTGGAAAAGGTATGAAAATGGCAGATATGACCCTTCACAATATCTGTCCCAAGGAAGCTTTGTCACAGGAAAAGAAGGGATTGTTTTCTTTTGCTTATAAAACACAAAACGCCTATGAAATAAAAATAGATAATATTACTATTGAAAATGAAGTGCGTGAAATGATAGATGTTGGGCTTACCTGGGTCTTAAAAGCAGTAAGTAATTTCAATTATTCTGTGAAACACCTGCTGGAACAACTGAAATTTCAATTCGGTTTTTACTGTGGGGGACTGAATCTATACAGATATCTGTGGGAACAAAAGATTTCTATTTGCTTTCCGAAATTTACGGATACCTGTAATCGTTTAGCCATATCTGCATTGTCTGACCTGTTTCTGGTAATAAAAGACGGTTCGGCAGTGACCAACAGTTTTTCTTACAAAGATAAAAGTAATTGGATTATTACCGGAGTGAATCAGGGTGGAAAAACTACTTTTTTAAGAAGCATCGGTACAGCCCAGCTTCTGGCACAAAGCGGATATTTTGTTGCCGCAAAACAGTACGTCTGCAATGTTTACCAGAAAGTCTTCACCCATTTCCCGGAAGAGGAAGATGCCGCGGCAAAACATGGGCTCCTGGAGCAGGAGCTGCTGAAACTAAGTGATATCATCACCGGCATTACACCGGGAAGCCTGCTGTTACTGAATGAAACCTTTGCAACTACGACAGACTATGATGCCGCTTACTTAGCGGAAGAACTTCTTAACGGTATTAAAGAAAGCAATATTACCTGTCTTTATGTTACTCATAATTATGAGTTCAGTTATCGCCTCTACAGGAAGAACAGGCCGGAAGACGTATTCCTGCGGGCGGACAGAGCGGATGACGGAACAAGAAGCTTCTGTCTGAGAGAAGGAGAACCTATAAAGACAGGGCATGCTTTGGATTTATACCGGGAGGTTATGGTATGACTAAAGATGGAATTTATTTCATAACTTCCTTGCGGTGCTGTAAGTGAATGCCGATATGCCCAATCCCTAAAATCACTGCTGCAATAAAAAGCCAAATTACTTTACCATATACAGCGAGCAGTAAAAACGCGGCAACGGGTAAGGTCGCACCGGCTACAGGAATACCACAAAAATTGCCGTAAAAATCAGCTAATGTTTTCGGGCTTTTAAAATATCTGATCCACCAGCCTTCATACATGAGCATTAATATTACGGCGGCAATAAGCCACAGTGTCCATAGCGACCAGGGGCGAAGATTAAAGTCTGAAAAGATGAGTGCTGTACCGGTAACAAGAACCTGACCGGCTCGTTCAAAGAGCAGTAAGACCTTGTTTTCACTTTGAAAATCATAGCCTTTTGGCTGATGTTTTGCCCATATGAGATTGGGAATTGTCAACATCAGTAAGAAAATCAGACCTGTATATGAAAAGCCTGGATGTCCCATTGTTTTATCCTCCTAGAGTTACTAATATATTTCATAATACCACAAATGACTACAATTTGTAATATGCCTCATTGGATAAGGATAGGAAGAATAACAATAATTACGATTCCTTTCAGGGAGAAAAGGGCAGTTTTGTGACTAGTGTAATAGTTGACTTTATCTATAGAAGGGTCTATAATCCTGTTTGTAATACTTTTACTATTGATATAGTATAAGAGTATTAAGGGAATGAAACTGATAAAAATAGTAATTGCAAAGTCTGGATTACTACTTCTATCCTAACATTTGATTTAATATGGAGAATGAGTATGAAGAAAAGAGCACTATTATTGTATTTGGTTTTAAGTTTGGTATTTGTTCCTGCTGGTAGAGCAAATGCAGCTTCTTTTTCTGAGGCAGATATAGAATCTGGAACAAAACTGAACGAAAGAGTCTATGCTGAAGTACTTACTGGAGATATTACTAATGATGCAGATGTAATAAGAGTAGCATTAGCTCAGTATGAAGAAAGAATTAATAGTGGAAAAGGATTATTAGCATCTGAAAAAGACCAAACAGTAGATGATGATAGTTTGTCCATAACTCAAATACTAGATAAAAATATTGATAACAATGGACATATTTTAGAAGACATAGTAACAACAAATCTATTAGTATTAGATAATAATAATAATTTGGTTACCGCTACTTCAATAGAAAATGGAAGTGGTCAACTTAGTGAATATAGCATTTATGCCTCAATGAGTGTGAGTGTGACAAATGATACAAGTGCTCATAAGGTACGGTTTAACTGGTTTGATACAACCTTAATTTATGGTACATCATTAAAGGCAGGGAGTTTAATTCAGGATTCAAAATATACTCCGGAACCGTTTTTTGAATATGCAGACATAACAAAACAAATTAATAATCCGCAGGGTAATGTGGCATATCATTACTCTCCTGCAAATACAGATATGGTAACATATATAACTCTGGCTTGTGGTAGATCTTGTAGATCAGTTATTAATGCTGGTACAAAGTCCTTTATTTTGGCCTATTCTTTAACTGAGAATAATCCTACTGGATTATGGGAAACGGCTTATAATTAAAGAGCAATTGAAAATATTAATAATATATTAGGAAAGTAGAATAATAAGTGAAGGAACAAATATGAAAAAGATTATATTTATAATATTTCTTGCTGCTATATTACTATGCTCGTGCAGTAGAAAGAAGGATGGCGATTATCCGGAATTTCCCAAAACAAAATGGGGCATGAGTATGGATGAAACTTTAAATACTTATGGGATATCGGAAAAGGATACGAGTTACTATAATGAGGGTTCGGTGTTTAGTATAAAAGGTTATGAATTATTCGGCGAGAAGACGTCTGAAATCATATTTAATTTTATAGATTTAAAAAACGGGAACCCAGTACTTTGCTCTGTGAAAGCAACTTATCCTGAGAGTACAAATATGGATAATGTATTAAAGAAAATGAAAAAGGCATATGGTAAAACGGTTTCTAATATTAGCATTTATGATCTGTTTCAAGTATTCGAAGATAAAATACCCGAAAAAAAATATACAGAATCCGAACACTTAAAATTATGGGCTGGCAGATCCGTTAAAGAATTTATTTCTGAAAAAGAAAAAGAAAATTATAGAGATCAATGGGAAACATATCAACCTGGATTGAATGATGAAAATTGGGATACTTTTTCACAAAATGCCAGAATGGTCACAGTAGTTTGGTCGGATAACGGAGAATTTCCTTCATTAGAGAAAAAATCATTAGCATTTAATGCCTATAATTTAGTTGTTTATAACGAACTAAAAAAGCAATTATATAATCAAGAATGAGACAATGTAAAGGTATAATAACTCCCCCGCATCCATTGTGGTAAAGAAGGTCAAAGAATTAAAAACCATGAGAGAATATCTGAAACCTGAAATCTCAAGGCTTATAAGTATAAACTTTCATAAGACCGATACAAATAAATTCGTAAATTCCAGATTTCTAATGGATGAAAAGCTTTATCAAGGATAACGTAACAAAGAAGCAGAAGATAAAAAGATGCCGCCAAGGCCATTAGGTATTAGGTTTTGGCGGCATCTTTTTACTCGCGCCCGGCGGGCGCACGTTCTCAGGGCATTTTGAGGCCATTTGTCTGCTTATGAAGGCTTGAAAGACCCTGGGATTCCTTGACCGGTTCCATCTCATAAAGCATAGTCCCGGATAATTTGTCCTGGAGCAGCTGCGTTCTTTTACTGAGAAAATAAATGGCTAGTGAAACCAGCGTAGTTATATAGTAGAAAGTCTGAAAATAGGCTACCGCATTAATATGAAAGGACATTTTAATCAAAGTAATGATGTAAATATTGGATGTGGTTAAATACCCCTGCAGCAACACAAAGAATACCATGTGGCGGAGAAAGAGTGATTTCAGGCTGACGAAAGTATCCTCCCGGGCTGTATTCTCACGGGAGATGTCAGCTTGAGCTGCGTCTGCCCGGATAGCATTCAATCGAGCTGCATTCAATCGGGCTTTGTCCGAAGTAAGCAGCTGCAAGCGCATGATACGCCATCCAAGAGTCTGCCCGGTATATCCTTTATTTTTGAATCGGTACGGTATAATGCAGTAATAGAAAAAGTGGCAGAGGAGGGCAGCGATTCCTGCTGCCCATGCCAGCCCCAGGGAAAGACCTTCCAGGGTATTGGTGATGATGAGATCTCTGCCCTGGATGGATTGAAATATAATCACAGGGATACTTCCCAGTAAGGAAGCGATATACCAATCAATAATAAAAGCTATAAATCGTTTTGTTACAGGTGCTTGCTTTAACATATTTGGCCTCCATTCATTCGTTATTCTTAAACAAGAGAAACGAGTAAATCAATAAATTCCTGATAAGATTTCGTTGATACCAGTGCATGCAGATACCGGTTATCGGATATGATTTCTGTTACAAAATCAAAGATATCCCGGAAGATCGGACGGTCATCCTCCTGAATGGCCAGCATAAAGATGATATTGACCTTGTTGTTCTTCCAATTGATGCCGGAGGGATGAACAGATACTGCGATGGCTGTTTGTTTTGAACACATTTCAAAGGGATGTGGCATGGCAATGTTGGTATAAGCACTGGAACTGATGGATTCGCGTTCAAAAATACTTTCTTTGAAATCTGCATCTACAAACCCCTGATGTTCTAAGGCATCGGCCATAAAAGTGATTGCTTCTTTTTCAGAAGGAAAGTCCTGATTGAAGAAAATCAAATCTTCATAAAAAAGGAATTTCAATTTATTCTCCATTTTCATTTTTAACTGCTGCTTTTTGATACTTTCAATCACTGAAGTTATCGCTCCGATATCTTTATTCCCCATCTGAACCGGAATCTGTATCAGAGGGACTGAGGGGTGGGGATTAATCGGAATCGTGGAAATGATGAACTGATAATCCTTGTAGTTTGTTAATTCATCGGAGGAGGATATCACCCCGGCAATAATGATATCATCTTCAAATATCATACTGATCTTTTTTACCAGGTTCAGATGAATAGAATAATATTGCGGACACACAATTAATACCATGACCTTATTCATCAATGCCCGCTGCTCTTCAATCAATACGCCGATATGCAGCGCAATATAAGCAATTTCATCTTCAGATAGAATGCAGCCCTTCTGCTGGTTGATGATATCCGCAATAAAAACAGAAACATCGTAAATAAAAGGACAGGTATTCTTTATGGTCAAAAACTGCGGATTTCGCAGATGGATATTGTGCTTTAACCGTACCAGCATGTTACGCAGGTGCAGTGCGAAGCGAAGGATAAAATCCTGGCTGTTTAGATTAAAGCGGTAAGTGTTGCGTACTTTATTCTGAATTAATTCTATTAAATCATGGATTTCAGGAGTAATAACATCTTCCAGGGAAGTTTTCTTTGCATCCATTAGATTTTCAGGTACCACCTGGGACATCAGAAGAAGAGATAAATCATAAATATCGCCGGAGGTAAGGGTGATGTTAAAATACTGCTTTATCTCTTTTGCCATTTTCTCCATGATTTCCAGAATAAAAGGAGCAAGTATGGTGTCCACATTCTCAGGCAGGGGCTCCTTAGAGCTTGCTCCTTCTCTGGAACGCTCCATTGTAATGCCTACATGGAGGATAAAATTCATCAAAGCGAAATCATCAATAAATAATTGATGTTTTAGCAGGATATCCGTAATAATATGCTTTACTATCTTGAGGTCAAGATTAGGCAGATAGACCTGCAAGGATTCAAGATTACAGCAGAAGTCCTTTGTATCCTCGTAAATCAGATGTGATATCAATTTTTTCTTATTCTTTTCAGAACCTTCAATGCTTCCAATGTTGTTTTTACTCCGAAATACTAAATCAAATTCCCCCAGCTTGGATTTTAATTTGCTGATTTCATTCGTCAGGGTCAAAGGAGAGATACAAAGGTCTTCTGCCAGTTGATCCAGATTATAAGAAAGTCCTTCCATAATTAACTTCTTTATAATATAAGAAATTCGTCCTTCTGAATTCTGCGGAATGGAAGAGTCTGAGGCATTAAGAATCTGGGAAGCCAAAGAAAAGTTCTCCAAAAGGAAGCCATTGCGGGAAGATGCAATAATATCCGGGTAGGCTGAATTTAAATCAGCAATGTAAGATTTTACACTGCGCACGGAGTAATTTAGTGCAACTGAGATTTCAACAGCGGTAACCCATGTTTTTTGCTGGCTTAAATAAGTTAATACCTGATATTTTTTATCTTTCACTCAAAGCCTCCATTCTGCATGATTTTATGAATTGGATATATTCTTTATTTTGCATGATTTTATGAATAGAATACCTATTTATAATTTTATTATATAAAAACTTAAAATTAAAACAATGGCAACGATTGCACTTTAATAGTGCAAAACCTGTAATAGAAAATTATGAGTAAAAAAATATAATGAATTTATAAGGTGTTGCAAAAACACTAAAAAGGGAAGGAGGATATGCTCATGGACGGAATTGAGAAAAGCATGGAAATCATTGCGTATGGCGGCGAAGGCAAGAGTCTTGCCATGCAGGCAATACAAAAAGCAAGAACAGGAGCCTTTTCGGAAGCGGAAGAATTACTGAAACAGGCAGACGAGGCGATTGTGAAATGTCACCAGCAGCATAGTGAATTATTGTTTTATGATGCAGAGCACAGTGATTTACAGATTTCAATGCTTTTGGTGCATGCCGCAGACCACTTGACGAGTGCTGACATTATTAGAGAGATGGCAGAAGAAATCGTTCATATGTATAAGGAGATTAAAAATGTATAGGATAGCATTGGTATGTGAAAATGGTGCCAGTACCGGTATGGTAGTACGTAAAATGCAAGCTGCAGCTGAAAAAAAGGGGATTGAAGCAGAGATAAAAGCGTACCCGTTTACCCAACTGGAGAATTTTATTGATGAAAAAGATGTAATATTGTTCGGACCCCAGCTGGCATATAAGTTAACTCAGGCCAAAAAGGCATTTGAGAAATATGCGGATAAGATGGAAACTATCAGTCCGGTGGATTTTGGAATGATGAACGGAGAGAAAATTTTAAGCGATGCAATTAAGATTGCCGACAAATAAAGGAGAGAAAAAATGAATAAATTAATTGATTCATTGCAAAAAGCTTTGATGCCGTTGGCAAATAAAATCAGCGCTATTAAATTCTTAAGTGCGCTGGGAGCTACGTTTCAGATATTGCTTCCGATTATTATGATTGGTTCCTTTTCCTGCCTGGGTGCATTTTTAAATATCCCTGCCTGGCAGAGCTTTGTTACCGGCACAGGACTTGCTTCTGTATTTATGACAGTTCAGTCCCTGACTCTTAGTATAATTACGCTTTACATAGCTTTTGTATTGCCGTATCAATATGCATCCAAAATTGGAGGAGCTCCTCTTTCCAGTGCCATCACAACCTTTATGACTTTTCTTTTGGTAACTCCCACGGAACTTTATACCAACATTCCTGAAAAATGGTTGGGTTTCCCCGGATTGTTTACCTGTATGATTATTACGGTTGTTGTAGTAAGACTTAGCAAATTATTGGTTGATAAGGGATGGTATATCCATATGCCCGATGGCGTACCCCCTATGGTAGAGGAATCCTTTAAAGCGATGCTGCCTACACTGATATTCGCTGTTGTGGGTATTACTATCAATGTATTAATGGCAAAGACCAGCTTTGGAAGCATTCATCAGGTGATTTATACCTTTATTCAGACTCCTTTACAGAGCTTTGGCCTCTCCTTCCCGGCCTACCTGTTTGTACAGGTTCTGTCGACCCTGTTTATGTTCTGCGGTATTCATGGAAATGCGATTTTCAGTATTATTTCTCCGCTGACCATGAATGCATCTGCCGAAAACCTCAGT
Source organism: Bacillota bacterium (assembly GCA_023450835.1). GTDB lineage: Bacteria > Bacillota > Clostridia > Lachnospirales > Lachnospiraceae > Anaerocolumna. The sequence goes on from JAEXGM010000110.1 coordinate 35,983, forward strand.
GCCTTGGCCGCAGGAACACCGCTGCCCCATATTATTATCGATTCCTTCTCCGTATTGTGCCAGCCCGGCGGTATCGGCGGTACCTTTGGATTAGCATTCCTGATGGCATTTGCGGCTAAGAGCAAGAGAATGAAGACCCTGGGAAGATTATCGATTGTACCTGCCATTTTTGGTATTAATGAGCCTCTTCTGTTCGGTATTCCCATTATGTTAAACCCTTTATTATTCATTCCTTATGTTCTTAATCCGATTATTTGTACCTCCATCAGTTATATTTCCATCGCATTTGGCATTACACCCAGACTTACCGGAACGACGGTTAACTGGACGATGCCCACGATTATTTCCGGCTTTCTTGCCCAGGGTATTCCGACAGCCGTACTACAGATAGTATTAATTCTTGTCACTACGCTGATTTGGTTCCCGTTCTTTAGACTTGTAGACAGGCAGATTGTAAAGGAAGAATCCGTAGCGGCAGAATAATAATTTAAAATGAATTTCAAGAAGGAGAGGATAACCTCTCCTTCTCACATAAGGAGAGATGATGTCAACATTACAGGATAACTTTTTGTGGGGAGGAGCAGTAGCTGCAAACCAATGTGAAGGGGCTTATTGTGCTGATGGAAAAGGCATCAGTACGGCGGACTGCATCACGGCAGGCTCTGTAGACAGGGCCAGAATGTATACGGATGGTATTGTGGAGGGAGAAAATTATCCCAGCCATGAAGCGATTGATTTTTATCACCGCTATAAAGAAGACCTTGCAATGTTTGCGGAAATGGGCTTTAAGTGCTTTAGAACCTCCATCAGCTGGTCCAGGATTTTCCCCCTTGGCGATGAGGCAGAACCCAATGAAAAAGGGCTTAAGTTTTATGATGATTTATTTGATGAATGTTTAAAATACGGGATTCAGCCAGTTATTACGATTTCCCATTATGAGACCCCCTATGGGCTGGTGCAAAAGTATGGCAGCTGGCGCAGCAGGAAAATGATTGATTGTTATTTAAAATTCTGTGAAACAATATTCAAACGTTATCGATCCAAGGTGAAATACTGGATGACATTTAATGAGATCAATGTAATTACATTACATCCGGTAATGGCAGCAGGTATACGGATTGAAAAGGACGAAAACTACAATCAGGTAGTATACCAGGCGGCCCACAATATGCTTGTCGCCAGTGCAAAGGCAGTCAGTATGGGGCATTCCATTAACCCTGATTTTAAGATAGGAATGATGATGCTTTATCCCACTTTTTATGGGGAGACTTGTCACCCCCTGGATCAGCTGAAAAGCATGGAAGCAATTGATTGCCATTATTTATTTTCTGACGTTCAGGTAAGAGGAGAATATTCTCGTAAGGCACTTAGCTTTTTTCGCCGCAACGGGATTCAGCTGGAAATGGAGACAGAGGATGCTCTGGCCTTAAAGGTCGGCACGGTAGATTATATTGGTTTTAGTTATTACAACTCCAATGTGGCTTCGCATCAGATGGATAAAGATATGACCGGCGGCAATATGCTGAATGCAATAAAAAATCCTTATTTAAAGGCCTCTGATTGGGGATGGACGGTAGACCCGGTGGGACTGCGGATTGCCTTGAATAATCTGTATGACCGTTATCAGCTGCCTCTGTTTATTGTAGAAAATGGTTTGGGAGCGGTGGATAAGATTGAGGCAGACGGGACTATACAGGATGATTACCGGATTGCTTATCTGCGGGAGCACATCAGGCAGATGAAATTGGCTGTAGGGGAGGATGGAGTAGAGCTGATTGGATATACCTCCTGGGGCTGTATTGATTTGGTATCTGCCGGTACTGGTGAGATGAAGAAACGCTATGGTTTTATATATGTAGACAAAGATAATGAGGGAAAAGGAAGTTTAGACCGAAGGAAAAAGGCTTCCTTTGACTGGTACAAAAAAGTAATCGCCAGCAATGGTGAAGACTTGGAAGAGAGGTAGGTTTATTATGAAGTACCCGCATTTATTTTCACCCTTAAAAATCAACTCAATTATGGTCAGTAACCGCATTATTGCAAACCCCGTAGGTCATGTATATGAAGATAAAGCTCTGGGACGGCCCGGAGTTGTAATAGCCGGATCAGTGATTACCCAGCCCGGAAAGTCCTCCTGGGCCTCTCCGGAGGAACCCTACGGTTTTCATAAATATGAGGTAGAAAAAACAAGGCAGAGGATATTGACTGCCCATAGAGGCGGTGCGAAGGCATCCATAGAACTTGGGCATGCAGGCCAGTATGCCAGGGTGGCTGCCGGTGATTTCGCTATCGGACCGACTTCCTATACCAGAGCTGATGGTGTGGAAGTGCGGGCAATGGACGAAGCCATGATGAAAGAGGTTATCTATTGGTTTGCCCAGGCCGCGAAAGATGCGAAGGAGGTAGGCTTTGACATGATATTCCTGCACTTCGGTCATGGCTGGCTGGTAACAGAATTCCTGTCACCGCTCTTTAACAAAAGGGAAGATGAATATGGCGGCCCTATCGAAAACCGTATGAAGTTCCCTCTTCGGATTCTGAAAGCCATCCGGGAAGCAGTTGGTCCGTTATTTCCCGTTGATATGCGTGTTTCCGCCACAGAGTGGATGCCGGGCGGTATTGAATTTAGTGATGTATTAACCTTCATTAAAGCCGCTCAGGAATATATTGATATGGTTCAAATATCCTGTGGATTGGATATTGAGCATGAAGCCAATGTCTATATGGCTACCACAAATTTCTCAGAGCATATGCCAAATGTTAAATATGCCAGGATAGTAAAAGAGAATGTAAATATTCTGGTATCTGTTGTTGGTGCCATCATGAATCCGGAGGAAGCAGAAAGTCTGATTGCAGACGGTATTGTAGATATGGTTGCCTTGGGAAGACCGTTGGTAGCGGACCCGGACTGGCCGATAAAAGCGTTGGAGGAAAGAGCGGAGGATATTATTCCTTGTATCAGATGCCTTCAGTGCTATCATATCTCCACCAATCGCAGAAATGTGGGCTGTTCGGTCAATCCCAGATATACCAATGAAGCCTGGGTACCAAGGGTATTGCCCAAAGCAGAGAAAAAACGCCGGGTAGTAATCATCGGTGCAGGACCGGCCGGATGTAAAGCAGCACTGACAGCCGAGGAAAGAGGTCATGAAGTAATCCTGCTGGAAAAAGAGAATTATATCGGCGGTGCAATTCATTATGTTGCAATGGAATATTTTAAAGAGGATATCAAAGCTTATCTGGAGTATCTGAAGACCCAGCTGGCTAAGTCTAAGGTTGAGGTCAGGCTGAATACGCAAGCAACGCCGGAGACAGTGAAAGCTCTGAACCCGGATGCCGTAATTATAGCCATTGGAGCAGAACCGGCAGTGCCTCCTATACCGGGCATACAATTGCCCAATGTAATAGGTTTTTATGAGGCGATTTCAAAGGAAGAAGAAATCGGAGATAATGTTGTAGTAATTGGCGGCGGTACCATAGGAGCTGAAATAGGTCTGGAATTAGCCTTATTAAAAGGCAAGAAGGTTACAGTTGTTGAGATGACTGATACCATCGCGGCGCAAGGCAATATGCTGTATAAGATTGCACTTCGGCATAAGATGGAAGAAGCGAAGTCCTTATCTGTTATGCTGGAAGCAAAATGTCAGGAAATACTTAGCGGCTGTGTCCGTGTAATTGATAAAGAGGGTAAGGAAGTAACACTTCCTGCGGATACTGTCATTATTGCTGCCGGGGTCAGAGCAAACCGTAAAATAGCAGAAAGCTTTTATGGAATTGTACCTATGACGTATATGATAGGCGATTGCGAGAAGCCCAGAAAAATACAAGAAGCAACACTGGAAGGCTACACCATTGCTTCCGAGTTATAAGGAGAACTTTGTATGAAATCATATTATGGGAAATGCGTGTTTTCAGGCATCGCAATGGGCCCGGTCTGGTTGATGAAACAGGGAAACCATATAATAAAAAAGTATTCAGTGGAGAACATCAAAGAGGAGCTGCAGCGTTTTCTGAATGCAAAGGCTGTTGCGGAGGAACAATTAGAAGTACTTTATCAGAAGGCGCAGAGGGAGATTGGAGAAGAAGCCCTGATCTTTCATGCGCATCAGATGATGCTTAATGACCTGGATTTCTTAGAAGGAATCAGTAATATGATTTCTCAGGATAAAATAAATGCGGAATTTGCAGTTTCTGAAACAGGCAGGAAAATTGCGGAGTTCTTTGCCAAAATGGATGATGACTATATGAAAGCCAGAGCAGCGGATATCATAGATGTGTCACAAAGAGTAATTTCTATTATGAGCGGCAGTCAGACACCGGCTTTACAGATGACAGAACCTGTAATAATAATTGCCGAAGATCTGACACCCAGTGAAACAGTACAGTTTGATAAACAAAAGGTATTAGCCTTTGTAACGAAGAAAGGGTCTGCCAACTCCCATACAGCAATTCTGGCAAGAATGATGAACGTTCCCTATCTGATTTCCGGTGATATTGAATTGCTTGGGGAACTTAACCATATGCAGGCTATTGTAGATAGCGAAGACGGCATCCTGATTCTCGAGCCTGATGCCGGTACCGCCCTGGAGTATGGAACAAAGCAGGAAGCACTGTTGAAAAAGCGGTCTTTCCAGGGAGCACTGAAAGGAATGGCTTCAGCTACAAAATCCGGCAGAAAGGTGAAGCTGTATGCCAACATCGGCGGGCCTGATGATTTGGATATGGCACTAGCAAATGATTCGGAAGGCATCGGTCTGTTCAGAAGTGAATTTTTATATATGGGCAGAACAGATTATCCTGCCGAGGAAGAACAATTTCAAGCATACCGGAAGGTAATACAAGGGATGAAGGGGAAGAAGGTTATTATCCGCACGCTGGATATCGGTGCCGATAAGCAGGCGGATTATTTTGAACTTCCCCGGGAAGAGAATCCGGCTATGGGATTTCGGGCCATCAGGATATGCCTTGAAAGAGTACAGATATTTAAAACCCAATTGAGAGCTATTTACCGGGCCTCAGCTTTTGGAACTACAGCAATCATGTTTCCCATGATAACTTCCTTAGAGGAAATACTCAAAATTAAAGAGATTGTGAAGGAAGTGAAGGAGGAACTGCTGGCTGAGGGGGTATCCCTCGGGCAGGCGGAACTGGGGATTATGATTGAGACTCCCGCGGCCGTTATGATCAGTGATGAACTTGCGAAAGAAGTGGATTTCTTCAGTATCGGAACCAATGATCTTACCCAGTACACCCTGGCAATTGACCGGCAGAACCAGTCATTGGAGAATTATTATAATCCCCACCATAAAGCATTACTGCGTATGATAGAAATGACGGTCAATCATGCACATGATGCCGGAATATGGTGCGGTATATGCGGAGAGTTAGCAGCAGATATGGAAATGACAGAACAGCTGCTCTGTCTTGGGGTAGATGAACTATCAGTTTCGCCGGTATTCATTCTGCCATTAAGAGAAACAATCAGAGCAATTGATTAGAAGGAGATAACTATATGAAATCGTTTAATTACATCGTTCAGGATACATTAGGTATTCATGCCAGGCCGGCTACTTTACTTGTAAGAGCAGCCTCTCAGTTTCACTG
>JAEXGM010000222.1 GCA_023450835.1 Bacillota bacterium
AAGCCGCAGGCTTCGGAAACAGCCGATATCTGCATGGCTTCATTGGTCAGCATGTTTTTGGCCTTGTCTAAACGTGCCTCCAGCAGGTCCAGCCTTGGTGTGCAGTTATAAAATTGATTGTAGTAGAAAAAGAACTGGCTTTTTCCCAGATTCACCAATTTACACATTTCATCCGTACTCCAGTTCTTTTGGCAGTTTTGCAGTATGGTAAGTCTGGCGTGGTCAAATATTTCATGGAGCTCCTTCTCCCCTGACAGACTGTTCCTGCCTTTTTGATGAATGGATCTGGACAGCTCAATTAAAAGGTTCCGGATTAATAGATCCAGCTTATATTCCCGGTGCAAATTTTGCAGAAAAAATTCCTCTGCCAACATTTTAAATATTAAATTCAGCTCCTGGAAATTTTCCGGATAAAAAACCTGGTTCACGGGAATCGGAAATTTATCTAAAAATTCCTCGTCCACGGAAAAATGAAGATAACTGTTATAAAATTTTGAAACTGCATGGTAGTGCTGAAAAACTCCCGGCGGATACAGAATACATGCTCCCGGCTCGGTAATCATTTTACTGCCGTCTTCAAAGTGGACCTGCATCTGGGCAAGAAACAGCAAAAGCAGGTAGTCTGTGCTGCCACCCGGACGGTAGATGACATAGGAGTCTTCACTGTAAATATTATAGCCGCTGTAATTTATGTGGTACATAACTTCTCCTTCCGGAAGTTGATAAAGTTCTGATATTTATTTTATCATTATCGGAGAAAAAGTCAAATCAAACGGAGCAAAACCCATTCCATTTCCCGGTAAATGCGGATAACATAAAAGTAATATCAGAAAGGAGAAATGTAATGGATTTAAATAATGACGATAAGATTTGGCTGGATGAGACTCTGAAAAAGCTTATGAAAAAGATAGAGTGGGTGAGTGAAAAATCCAAGGATAAAATTCCTGCCACTACCGTTAATGGCGAGCATGATGACAGGGCTGACGGAAGGAATGACTGGAGCCTTGATAATGGGCTTAACTGGTGGACCAATGGATTTTGGGCAGGCCTGCTATGGCTGATGTATCACGAGACGGGCAGGGAACGTTTTGCTGAGATTGCACGAATATCTGAGAAAAAACTGGATCAGTGCTTTCAGGATTATTACGGACTCCATCATGATGTGGGATTTATGTGGCTGCCGACGGCAGTAGCAGATTACAGGCTGACAGGTAATGAAGAATCCAGAAAGAGAGGACTTCATGCCGCAAACCTGCTGGCAGGGCGTTTTAATCCTGCCGGAGGATTTATCCGTGCCTGGAATGACTTAGCGGGCAGTGATACCAGAGGGTGGGCAATTATTGATTGTCTGTTTAACATCCCCCTACTATACTGGGCAGCTTCTGAAACAGGAGACCCCAGGTATCGCCAGATTGCCATGCTTCATGCAGATACGGTAATGAAGGTATTCATCAGGCCCGACGGCTCTTCCAATCATATTGTGGAATTTAATCCGGAGAACGGAGAGGTAGTGAAAACCTACGGCGGACAGGGCTATGAGGATGGCTCTTCCTGGACCAGAGGACAGGCTTGGGCACTTTATGGTTTTATAATTAGTTACAAGCATACCTGTAAAAAAGAATATCTGGATACCGCCAAGAGAGCAGCCAATTACTTTATTGCAAATATTCCTCAGGATGGCCTGATTCCGGTGGATTTTCGCCAGCCTAAGGAACCTCATTGGATGGACGATACGGCAGCGGCAATTGCGGCAGGGGGATTGATTGAACTATCAAAGGAAGCGGGAGAAGGGGACAGAGAGATTTATCTGAATGCCGCAATAAGGATGTTAAAAGCGCTGACAGATAACCATTGTGATTTTTCCCGGGACAGTGACGGCATCTTGACCCATTGCTCAGGGGATTACCATCATGCGCCCCATCATGTAAATCTGACCTATGCGGATTATTTTTATCTGGAAGCTCTGCTGAAATTAAAAGAGAATGATTATTTTATGTGGTAAGTACAATCTCCAGCTCGGCACAGGTATTTTTCAAATACACCCCGGACAAAAGCAGCAGAAAACAGGCATGCACCGGCGGAATATTATATAACTGGTTGATTACCGGAGAAGGAAGAGAAGAATATATGAAAATAAAAAATCCGATATTAAAGGGTTTTCATCCGGATCCATCCATTATCAGAGTGGCGGATGATTACTATATTGCTACATCAACTTTTGAATGGTGGCCCGGAGTGCGTATACATCACTCAAAGGATTTGGTGAATTGGGAACTGATAGGATATCCGCTGACCCGGGTCTCCCAGCTGGATTTAAGAGGGGTGGGTGCTTCCCAGGGAATTTGGGCGCCCTGTCTGACCTATGAGAAAGGTACCTTTTTTCTGGTATACACGGTGGTCAATTCCTTTTATTGCAACATGTATGATACAAATAATTATTTGGTGACGGCAACGGATATCAATGGGCCCTGGTCGGAACCTGTTCCATTGAATAATTTTGGCTTTGACCCTTCGCTGTTCCATGATGACGACGGGAGAAAATACATGGTGAGTATGGTTACCGACCACCGCATACCTAAGAAATATGTTGGCCGGCTGGTTCTTCAGGAATATTCCCATGAGGAGCAGAAGATGGTGGGGGAAGTGAAGGAAATATACAAAGGGGATAAAATCTTTCTGGAAGGTCCCCATATCTTTAAGAGAGGCAGCTATTATTATCTGTTCACAGCGGATACCGGAACCGGCGAAGGACACGGACAATCCATCCAGCGTTCAAGGTCAGTCTGGGGTCCTTATGAATGGTATGAAGGCAATTCCATTCTTACTGCCAGAAATCATCCGGAGTTATTGCTGCAAAAGTCCGGTCATTGTGATCTTGTTGAGACCCAAAACGGTGAGTGGTACGCGGTTCATTTGTGCGGACGGGCTCTTGCTAACCGCAATCCCGAGGGAGTGAAATTTGCCGGTGCCAGACGGTATACGCTGGGACGTGAAACCGCCATACAGAAGATGAGATGGACGGAGGATGACTGGCTGGTACTTGCAAATGGTACGAATCTTCCGGAGGAGACAGTGGATGCACCGGAGCTGCCTGAATATCCATTTCCCGAAAAACCGGTAAGGGATGATTTTGACCAGGAGAGGCTGGATATGGAATTCCAGTCCCTGCGAATCCCTTTGGATGATACTTATTATTCTCTCTCCGCCCGCAAAGGCTACCTTCGCCTGTACGGGCGGTCGGGACTTTCCTCCAGGTTCAGCCAGAGTCTGATTGCCAGAAGATGGACGGAATTTCAGTTTGAAGCCAGTACCTGTATGGAATATGAACCTGTCGTATTTAAGAATATGGCCGGTCTGATCTGTATGTATGACTATGATAACTACTTTTATCTGCATGTTACACAGGATGAAGATGCGGGAAAATGTATTTCCATACTTACCGCAGAGAATCAGAAATATGGGTATCCTGTGGGGTTCCGGCCAATAACGGATAATGGGAAAATCTATCTGAAAGTGACAGTGGATCATGATAAGCTTCAATTCTACTATAGTACGAACGGTGAAGAGGGATATATTGAAATAGGGCCTCAGCTTGACGCCAGTATTCTGTCGGATGAAGCCTGTAACGAGGGATGGTTCAGCGGAGCGATGGTAGGTATCTGTTGTCAGGATTTGACCGGCTTTCGAACCTATGCTGATTTTGATTATTTTGAATATAAGGCGGCAGAAGTCAGATAGACCATTAGAATGGGGACAATTAATATGATTGATAAAAAAACAAAACAACCCTACATTAATGTATGGTTCGGAAATTTTTATAAACCTGCCTATGATGACAAAGAGTTTGTTGCAAATTCAATAAAAGCATTAAAACAATGGGGCTTTAACAGCATCCTGCTGGATTCCAAGGCCTGGGCAGATTTTCAGGAACGGTTTGAAGGTGGCGAGGCATCTCCCTATGTTGCCATGCAGGAATTTATGCAGCAGGAAATTAAGAAAAATGATATGAGCCATGAATTTCTTGCTCTGTATCTTAACGGGGATAATTTGTACCCCAATATCCGTTTTAGCCCGCCTGTATATGGAGAATCTGTTACAGACCAGTACGGCAGGGACGGAAAATGGTACCGCTATTGGTCCGGGAAAGCAAAAGACTCTATGGTCGAACACGTCAGAGGGCTGCTTCACCAATACCATGATAATTATGTGGAAGTTGAGATTCAGGGGAAAACCGTCAGGCCTATATGCAGTATGTGGGACCCCATTGTCGCACCGAGCTTTGATGAGGAAGGAAAATCCCGTTACCTGGACTGGCTTGCCGGTCAATATGACCATAGCATAGCGGAGCTGAATCAGGCATACGGAATCAATGCAGAAGACTTTGGTGAGCTTACGAAAGAGGAATATTGGTATTTCTGCAAATATCCGGAGGACATTACCTGTTCATTGGAAGATATTCAGAGCAGGAATCCAAAGAGTATCCTGTGGTCCGACAATATGAAATGGAAGAAAAGGGAACTTGTCCTTTATTTTGCGGATATGAAGGAAAGATTGAAAGCAGTTGACCCGGAAGTGTTTCTTTGTCCTAATCTTGCCCAGTGGAGCTATTTCCTCAACATAGATGGTTCCATGCTGACAGGTGTGGGAATGAGCGATCTTTGGGACACGGCCGTAAGGGGAATTGATATCTATGAGATAGCGCCATCTGTGGACAGCTGTCACTTTATTACCGTACCGGTAACCCCTTTCGGTGATCCCAATGCCTATGTGGTTTCCTGTCAGCATAGTATGATGAGAGCCATGAATGACGGAAGGGAATTTATCGGAGGTATTTACTGGGGACGATTCCTTTACAATGATATCTATGAATTTCTCACACCCTGTGAGATCGTGGGAAGTATGGTGGCTAACGGTATCAGCGGATATTCCTCTTATGGGATGTGCGGACTGGACGATGGCGGAGTGCTGCACCGGATGGATGGGACTTTTACAGCATCACTGTCAAAGGCAAATGAATGGGCCAGAAAGGTTATTCCATTGCTTGGGAAAAGGAGAAAACAGGCGGCTGTTCTATTTCCTTCTGCCATGGCGGCCTTTGAAACCATGCAGGTCCGGGGCAATAAAGAAAGAAGGCTGGATCTGTTAGGCTGGTACCAGCTCTGCTGTGATGCCGGATATGATACGGATGTAATTGATATTAACGGCATAGAGAAGGCTTGTCTTGAAGAATATCAGGTTTTAATTATTCCTGCCAATGACTGTTACTGGATGGAGACCCATAAGAAAGCAGAAGAGAAGCTCTGTGAATGGGTCAAGAACGGCGGCATCCTTCTTCACGGGCCTCAGGATTACCTGCTGGAGGCTGCCTTTGGGATAAAAGGGGAGAACCATGCATCTGGTGCCATTTATTATAAAGAAGGGGTTATGACTCAGGGGGAGCGGTATGAAGCCTTTGAAGGAGAAATAATTGCGCCTTATATGAAGGATAATAAGGGCTGTGTTGTAAGGAATCAGTACGGCAGGGGAAACATCTACTCCTTTGGTTTCTATTACGGCTATTCTTATACGGCAAAAGTTGCTCCCCACGTACCCCGGGAACAGATGAATAATGAGTTATACCCCATACCACTAATGAAAAGCATGCTGCTAAAGGATATTTTGGAGAACCATGGCGTGGAGAGCAATTACTACAGCGGAAAGCTTGTGGAGACAGCAGTCTTCACCAATGGAATTGTGGTGGTAAACCATAACTCCAGCCCCATCTACCGGGACTTTCCGGAGGGTACCATATATCAATATGGATGCGAAAAGGGACTTTTACTTCCAAGGTCAGCCGCATTCATTCCGAAGAACCGGTAAATACAGTTATAAATGAGAGAAGGAAAGAAGGTCTGGAGCTATCAGATGGAGAAAGAATATTCTTATTTGGAATTTTTTCAGCAGTTATACCGGAACCAGAACAGGATAACGGTATGGGAAGACATCCCTTCCAGGGACATTGTATCATGGAGAAGGGAATTAAAAGGAAAGCTGGACGAAATCCTCGGAATGGAACAGTTAAGAACAATGGGATTGCCTTACAGAGACGGAACTCAACGGGTGGAGAAATTGGAATCGGTAAAAGAAGACGGATATATACGTATAAAATACCGTATGGAAACCCTTCCAGGAGTCCATATGCCCTTTTATCTTTTAAAACCCGATTCCCTCGGGGAGGGCAAAAGGGAAAGAGCCATGATAACAATACCCGCCCATGGTGCAAATAAAGACAGCGTAGCCGGAGTTAACAGCAGTGACGATATAAAAATAAAAATGGATCAATCGCCGAAAGAAAGCTATGGGAAGGAATTTGTAAAGAAAGGATATGTAGTACTGTGTCCGGACCCGCCCGGATACGGTGAACGCGTGGAAAAGTATTCCATGGAGGATAAGGCCTTTCTTCCGAACCGAAAGATAAATGTATTGGGGTCCTCCTGTAAAGATTTGGCTCAAACGGCGGAAGCTCTGGGGATAAGCTTTCAGGGACTGGTCTTATGGGACATGATGTGTCTGCTGGATTTTGCGGCAGGGCAGCCTTTTATTGATGAGTCAAGAATCGGATGTGCCGGATTTTCCGGAGGAGGACTTTACACGTTATGGCTGGCAGCTATGGATGAGAGAATAAAGCTGGCTGTGGTAAGCGGATATATTCACGGTTATTTTGACAGTATTTTAGAAACCCATCTTTGCCCCTGCAATTATCTCCCGAAACTCTGGCAGTATGCGGATATCTGCGATATTGCCGCTCTGATTGCCCCAAGGTATCTGTATATGGAAAACGGAAAATACGATATATTGAACGGTCCGAGAGGAATTTCAGACCCGAAAGAACAAGGAGATATAATAAGAAAGGGCTATCAATTATCCGGCAGTGAAGAGAAGGTATTCCATCTGGTTTTTGAAGGAAACCATGAATGGTATGGCGGATGTTATGATTTTGTAAATCGATATTTATAAAAATTGACGGTGAAAGCCGGTAAGCTGGTTATCTGGTCCGGTAGAGGAATATCAAGAAGTAACCAGGAGAAAACTCTCCCTGGGGGGTATGTGACGTCATATACCTCCTGGGGAGTTTTTTCTTCTTCATCCTGGCTGTAGATTTTACTATTTTATCTGCAGGCAGAATGGAATTCAATCCTGCTTTTTGTACCCGGGTAAATTGTCAATGGCGGGAAGGAAAGTAACAATAAGAAACATCCAAAGAAAATGTAATCAGACCTAAAAAAACCTGGTTTTATAAAAATACTGCAAGGTTTATTATACATACAGCATAAGAAAACACAGTCAAAGGAAAGGAAAAACATGAAAAAGAAAAAGGGTATATTACATGAATTTAAAAAAAATGCCTTCTTATATGGAATGACAGTACCTGGAATAGTCCTGGCGGCCATATTCAGTTACATACCTATGGGAGGGTTAATTATTGCTTTTCAAAAATATTCCCTGAGAACAGGAATTCATAGTCCGTTTACAGGGCTTGATAATTTTAAACTGCTGCTGGATAAAAGCATATTTACCGGCATCACCACTGCTCTTAAGAACACATTGCTGCTGAATGTATTATTTATTGTTACTACGACAGTAATGGCTATTCTGCTGGCAATTGCTTTCAGTGAGATGAAAGCCAAAAAATTCGCGGGAATAGCCCAGTCATTATCCATCCTTCCCTATTTCCTTTCCTGGTCGGTTATTGCTTTGATACTTGATATGTTCATTAATCCCAGTACCGGAATGCTAAAGAATGGCTCAATTGATTTTTATACGGATGCTGCCGTATGGAGGCCGCTGCTGGTAATACTCAGAATATGGCAGGGAGCCGGTTATTCAGCAATTGTTTATCTGGCTACCATTACAGGTATTGATACACAGATTATTGAAGCGGCAGAAATCGATGGAGCAAATAAGTGGAAGAGAATCCTTCATATTACCCTTCCTATATTGAAACCTACCATTATACTCCTTACTTTGTTCAGCGTAGGACGAATCTTCTATGGCGATTTTGGAATGATATATGCCCTTATTGGTGATAAATCGGCTTTATATCCTACAACAGACACAATTGATACTTATGTTTACAGAATGATGCGTCAGATGCAGCGGTATGATATTACGGCAGCAATCGGGCTTATGCAATCAATTGCAGGCTTCATCTTTGTAGTAGGAGCCAATAAACTTGCCAAAAGATTCGAACCGGATTCGGCAATATTCTAGGAGGTCAAAGAATGAAAAGTATAAATAAAAAGAGGCACAGCAGCGCAGACCGTCTGGTGGTATTTATCTGCTACTTCATTGGAATAGCTTTCGCCCTGATATGTATTGTTCCATTACTGTATTTGCTGTCAGGCTCCTTCAGCTCGGAAAATGAAATGCTGAGAGGCAATTTAAAGCTGCTGCCAGCCGGTTTTACCGCCGCAGCCTACAAAACCATATTCGCCGGAAAACAAATATACCAATGCTATGGTGTGTCCATCGGAACAACTTTATTCGGAACAGTTGCCAGCCTGGTCTTTTCGTCTTTTTTTGCATACCCTTTATCTACGGGAAGGCTCAAATATGGAAATGCAATTAATTTTTACATCTACTTTACCATGATTTTCAGCGGAGGCCTGGTTCCCACCTTCATCTGGTACACGCAGGGCTTACATTTGTCAAATACCTACTGGGTTTTAATTCTTCCGTCTCTGCTGATACCTTGGAATATGTTCTTGCTCCGGAATTTTTTTAAAGCTATTCCGTCTTCTCTGGCTGAATCGGCACGTATTGACGGATGCGGGGAGCCGGGTATTTTGTTCCGGATTATCCTGCCCTGCTCCAAACCTGCCTTAGCGACAGTAGGCTTGTTTTACGCATTGGGTTATTGGAATGAATGGTATAAGGTCATGTTATACAATTCGGCAGACAGGTCCAAATGGACGCTCCAGTTCCAGATTATGAAGATGATGAATGAGATTGCTACTATAAAAGCGATGGCCGGACAGGGAGTAAGTATTACCGGGCTGACGGTACCTACCACAACAATGAAACTGGCTACTGCTATCTGTACCATAGGGCCGATTATTCTGGCATATCCCTTTGCTCAGAAGTATTTTACATCCGGAATATTAGTCGGCTCCGTGAAAGAATAAGAATTGATATTTATGTCTGTTTGCTTTATAGCGGCATTGATATAAAAAAGGAGAAAAGGAGAAAGACAATGAAAAAAAGTATTTTAGGAAAAAGAATTATGTGTATGGCTTTAATAACCGGTCTGCTGATATCCGGGCTTGCAGGCTGCAGTAAGAAAGGTGAACCATCCGATTCCAATTCCAAAGGGGAAGCAACAACGACACCTTCGAAAGAAGCTGAAGCAACAAAAGATGCTGCAAAGGATCCTATGGCAGACAATAATGGAGATGGGTTTACAGATGGAATTACCTTAGACGGCAGCGGCTCTGTAAATATATTTGCATTCTCAGAAGGCCAAAACTATGAAAAGGTCATATCAAAATTTGAGGAATTGACCAAGGATACTTTAAAAACGGACTTGAATTTTCAATGGGCATCCGATATTAAGACTGAACAGCCGCTGCAGCTTGCCGCCCAGGGGGATATTGACCTGATTTTCGATGCGGGGTGGCTGAACATGGCAAGTAACATTAGCCAGGGTATGTACCAGGATATATCAAAATATTTCAATAATCCGGAGTATCCCGGTTTACAAAAGGCATTTTCCCCTGATGTGGTAGAGTCCATGAAGAATCCTGCAGACGGCATGATTTATGGAATTCCTTTCTATACCAGTTATAACAATATACCTGCAATTCTTATCCGCGGAGATTGGAGAGAAAAGCTTGGCTGTGACCCTGTCGTGGATGATGCCACTTTACAAAAGTATTTGGAGGCAGTGGATGCCCACAAGGATGAACTGGGTGCGGTATCGGCAATGGGATTGGGTGACCGCGAATTCTATTACTTCCAGAATAAAGCTTATGATTTACAGGATAAGCATATATTTGAAGTCCCCAGTACCGGAGCACGTATAACCCAATATGCCTATGTATTGTTGAATGACGCTAACAATCAGGTACTGGATGTTGCCTATGTAGGCGACCCTGATTCTGAATTCGCAGATTGGCCTATTACAAATAATTTCCTCAATGCAAGCACCCTGAATCTGGCGAATACCTGGAGTAAATTTGTTAACGGCGATGCTATTACGTTAAGCGGTGCCGATAAAACCTCCAAATTCCAGACCGGCCTTTACGGGGCAGTTGAAAATGAACTTTCAGGTCTTCCAACCATAGAAAAAGAACTGAAAAAGACAGATCCCAATGCCAAATTGGAATATTATATCTATGATGATCAGATCAGAAACAAAAGCAGTGTATATATGTACCCTGCAATTTCCAACAATTACCTTTGTGTGCCGTATTTTAACGAAAATCCTGACCGCGCAATGGCAGTGCTTGACTGGGTTTTTGAGAACCAGAAGAACAATGATCTGTTTAATTACGGTATTGAAGGAGAGGATTATGAAGCGGTAGGAGACTCCCAGTATAAAGTACTTACAAATGATGCCCAATACACATTTCCTACCTGGTTATGGTCCAATAATCCCACATATATGCGTTATGACGCTGAATTACCGGCGGATATCCTTGATTATATTAAATGGTCGGCGGATGCCAATAACTTTAAAAAGAACCCTTTTGCCGGTTTCAATTTTGATATAACGAATATAGCAACAGAATACACCGCTTTTACTACCATACAGCAGGATTATTACAAACAGTTTATGAGCGGACTCTTTGGTTCGGAAACACAAGCGAAACTGGACGAATTCTATGGGAAGACAAAAGATTATTCCGCGGCATTAAAGGAAGAAGTTAAAAAACAAATGAATGACTATTTTGCCAATAAAAAATAATCAGATGAAATAATCAAAATTTCAGAAGGAGCAGTTTGTTTTCTCTGGGTAAAGGGAAAGCAGATTGTTCCTTCTGTTTAAAAGCGAAAGGGGCAACAGCCCTGAAAAGTATTGCATCAGAATACATGGTATAATTAAACAAGAATTTGCAGTATAATTGAATTAGTACAAGGAGAAGAGGGTTTTACTTTGTATTTTTATCCGTGGAGACTGGCGGGTTCAATTAGGCTGTAAGCCTGTAGTAGATGACAACTTGCGGCCACCGGGGGTAAATATGCCAATAATGACTTATTTAATTATGGAATATTCTTCGGCAGTAAAAGAAGAATTAAAAAAACAACTGAACGAATACTTTTCCAATAAAAAGCCTTAAAATATAATTATGGGGTGAAACAGGTGGGTAAAAGAAAAAATAAAAAGGATATCTTTCCGGTAACAGACGGAAAACAACACAGGCTTTTATGGTATAACAGTATAGGCTTTAAGATACTGATGTACTTTATGATACCTGTTTTTCTTATTATTTTTATTGGTTTATTATCTTATGGACAGGCTTCTAAAATCATAACA
Organism: Bacillota bacterium; assembly: GCA_023450835.1. Classification (GTDB taxonomy): domain Bacteria; phylum Bacillota; class Clostridia; order Lachnospirales; family Lachnospiraceae; genus Anaerocolumna. The sequence continues at coordinate 11,516 of JAEXGM010000222.1, forward strand.
AAAAAATATATGGAATCCACTCTGGAAGGAATTAAGATGACTAGTGAATACATACGTTTTGGTTTTTCAGGGATTGAAGCAGTTGCCTTTGAACTGATATCCAACGAAGAGGTAAAAAACTATTATCTTGGCATGTATTCCAATGCTTCCGCTACGGATATGGAATCCATATCAAAGTCGGAAGCAATCCAAAGACTGATTCTGACCAAAAGAGCGGCAAACAGTTTTATTGATAATATCTACCTTCTTTCAGAACAATATGGTATGAACACTACAGGAAATAAGACGCAAAACCTGATTAATGACACAAAGAATGGAAATAAAACGGTTATTTATACCGAATTTATTAAAAATGAAGGGAAACCTCTGTTGACCAATAAAAGAACCGGTATATGGATGAGCCAGGAGTCTGCTATGGATAAGCTGTTAGATATCGATTCTTCAGAATATGGAATCCGCTATGCAAGAGCATTTCAATCTTCAAAATCCTGCATCGTTATTGATGTCAGCGCTCAGGCAATTTTAAAGGTCTTACAGCAGCTGGATTTTGGCAAAGAGTGTATTTCGGCCTTTATAACGGCAGAAGATAAGGAAATTATCTATACACAGGACAATCTTCCGGATATGACCGGAACGCTTAAGCTTAGCAAATATATTAATACAAAATTTGAAAGTGATGAAAATGCAGGTTCTACGAAAGTGAATTATAACGGGAGCAGGTATCTGTTCTTTTACTCCAAGATTGGCAAGACCGGTGCGGTCATTTGCAGCCTGATACCGGAAACCTCCCTCGTCGAGCAGCTTGACAACATTCGCACCATAACTTTCATTTTAATTGTGGTATCCAGTATCATTGCGATTGTCATTGCTTTTCAGACAAGGCGGCTTACAAAGCCTATACAGAATATGATGGGACAGATGGCAAGGATTGAGAATGGTGACTTTAAAATAGAACTGGCGGTGGAATCCAAAGATGAAATCGGTATTCTCTCAAGGCGCTTTAACCAAATGTCGAAAGAGCTTGAGAATTATATCAATCAGTCCTATGTAGCTCAAATCAAGCAAAATGAGGCTGAAATGACCGCTTTAAAGTCCCAGATATATCCGCATTTTCTATACAATACCCTTGAAGTCATCCGTATGACCGCTCTGAACGAAGGGGATGAAAGAGTATCGAACATGATAGACGCACTGTCTTCCCAAATTCATTATATCATAGGACCTATGGGAGATATGGTGCCGCTGGAAAGAGAAGTTGATATTGTCAGGAAATATATTTATCTGTTAAACTGCCGTAATAACGGACAGATGAATTTTATTGTAAATTTGGGCGGCTATGCGGATATTATGGTTCCCAAGCTTATACTTCAACCCATTGTGGAGAATTCCTATATTCATGGAATGAAGCCCAGGGGAGGCTCCGGCAATATAATGCTGGAGGTGGAAAGGACGGAGAACTGTCTGGAAATCATCTTAATGGACAACGGGGTCGGCATGGAGGAAAACACGTTAAATACCCTTCTTACATTTATGGAGAGTAATGAAATCGGAATTAAAAATGAATATAACTGGCAGAGCATAGGGCTAAAAAACGTAAATGACAGGCTAAGGTACCTGTATGGCAAGGAATATGGTCTTCTTATAACCAGTGCTCCCGATGTGGGAACTATGGTAAGAATAAGGCTTCCCTTAACTGGCTGTATGGAGTAGATTGCCTATGGCAAAGGCTTTATGCACATAGAAATGGGTGTGGTTGTTAATGTGGAAAGGGTATGGTTATTTATATGATACGTATGATTATTGCTGATGATGAGCCTGTTATCATTAAGGGGATACAAATACTGCTGGACTGGAGAAGTCTTGGTATAGAAATAGTTGGGGAATACTCAGACGGAGCAGCTGCTTTGGAGGGAATTGTCACCAGAAAGCCGGAAATCGCCCTGTTGGATATCAATATGCCGAAGATGACCGGAATGGATATTTTAAAGGAAATATCCGCCCTGAAGTTATCCACGATGGTTATTTTTATAAGCGGTTTTCAGGATTTTAACTATGCCAGAGAGGCACTTATTTATGGGGCGGAGGGGTATCTTCTAAAGCCGATTATAAAAGAAGAATTGATGAAGTCTCTTGAGAAAGGGATAGCAAAATTCCAGGCAGGGCGAGAAGTACTTATTACTTCCGAAGAAAAGAACGAACATACGGATATTCCCTATGAATATCTGGTTGAAATAGAAGAAACTACTTATTTGACCGTCCTTTTCGAGGTTATTTATAAAAGAAAGGAGGATTTATACGCCAGACGCTTAATAAGGTTTTCTATATTCAGCTATATTGAACACTACCTGGAGGAGAATCATAAAGGAATTGTTTTTATAAAAAACGATCATATAGTAGGTATTTTAAAAGGAACAGAAAAAACAGCAGCCAAGGAACTGCTATCTTCCCTGTTGGAGGAAATATGGCAGAAGACTAATCAAAGAACAGGGGCTATTATAGGCAATAACGTCGGAAGCATGGGACAGATTGTAGAAGAATATGCAAAATGTCTTTCAATGCAGAGTTATTTCTTTTTTGAAGACCAACTTAAAAATTTGATATTGGATATTTCCGTGCCGGTATTCCTTAGAGAGATTAAGCCTGCTGAACTGACAGAAGCTGTTAAACAGTTAGAGGAAGCTATGACCAGGCAAGAGGAAGAGGAATTCGCAGGCTGCTATGACCGGCTTGTAAGGCTGATCTGCCTGTTTGCCGATGGCAAGAAGGAAGATGCCTGTTTTCATTTCTATAATGTTCTGCGTTCCGTAGAGGAATGGTATAATTCCAAAGGACTGGAAGGCCTAAAGCCCGATATGAAGCAAATACTGGAGGAGGGGCGGAACAGCCTTAATTACGCAGATATGGCAGGAGCCTTTAAGAGGTATCTGGAACAATATATGCAGCGTATGAAAAATCTGGTGGTGTCAAATGAGAAAAAAGATATCCTAAAGGCTATGGAATATATTGAATTTCACTATATGGAGAATTTGACGTTGGAGGTTCTTGCCGGAATCGTTCATATGAATGCATCTTATTTTAGCACATTTTTTAAGAAGAATGCCAATCAGAATTTCAAGGATTATCTTAGTAATGTCAGACTGGAACACGCCATACCTCTTCTATTGTCAACAGACTATAAGGTATATGATATTGCAACAAGAGTTGGTTTTCGGGATGCAAGAAGTTTTACGGAATTATTCATAAAAAAATATGGTGAAACACCTGCTAATTACCGTAAGAGAATTGGAAGAGGAAATTAAAGGAGAAAGTACATTTTCTGGTCAAAGATCTTGATAAATCTGAAAAACGGGCAGAATGAAAAGCTCATCGGAAGATGAGTCTTTTTTTATTATAAATTTTTGTTGACAATGGAAACAATATTCGCGTATAATGATTTTGTTTCCGTTGTCAACAAAAAGGAGAAAGCTATGACCAAGGAGAAAATCATTAGTACAATTTTTAATAACGTGACTGAGCGTCACGGTATCATAAACAGTTTGGAAGAAATGAAGTTCATTTCAGAACATAATGCGCTGGAGGTCCATTGTATTGAGTTCATAGAAAAAATTTCGGACCCCAATGTTACAAAACTTTCAAAAGCATTTCGCATGACAAGAGGAGCAATTAGCAAATTAGCCAAAAGACTTATAAAAGCCGGAGTGATAGAAACCTATCAAAAGCCGGAAAACAAAAAAGAAATTTATTATAGAATTACCGAACGTGGAAGAGAGATTTATTTGAAGCACGAAACACTACATCAGAACAGAATTGATAGAGATATCCTTTTTTTCAGTCAATTAAGTGATGCTGAAAAGGATTCTTTAATAAGTATATTTGATAAATTTGATAAACATTTAAAAAGCGAATTAGAAAAAAAGGGCATTGATGATTATATCTGATTCAATAACAAGATATCAAAAGAGACAAAATACCAAAGGAGAAGATTAAATGGAAAGTATTCAAAGTAAGCTCCTAAAAACTGTACTTCGAATTGCTCGGTTAAATAAGATGTGGAAATTAACAGGCAATGAACTGAGAAGTTATATAGAGAAAAAGCAGAGGACAGATAGCCATGAGCCTCCAAAAGAGATACAAAGAAAATATGATATCAGTAAAAAAGATATAGATGGTCATAGCTATTATGTAATGAAACCCTTGAATACCGCAGGGGATAAGCATATTTTTTACCTCCATGGGGGAGGTTTTGTTTATGAAATTATGAGCCCGCATTGGGAGTTCCTGGGGAAAATAATAGATGCATTGCAATGTACGGTAACTGTACCGATCTATCCTTTAGCACCGAAACATCAGTATCGGGAAGTTTTTGATATGATTGTACCCCTCTATCAGCAAATTATTTCGGACAAGAAATTAGAGGATGTTGTGATTATGGGCGATTCGGCAGGCGGGGGACTGAGTCTTTCATTAGCGCAATTGTTGAAAGAAAATGGCCTGCCGCAGCCAGGAAATATTATACTTATATCGCCTACCTTAGATATGACCTTCACTAATCCGGAGATACATGAAGTTGAAAAAATTGACCCGATATTAGCAGTACCCGGAATCAGTGATATCATGAAGTGGTATGCAGGAGAAATAGGCACTAACCATTATATGATCAGTCCTATATATGGCAGTCTCGAGGGACTGGGTAAAATCAGCCTTTTTATCGGAACGCATGACATATTGTACCCTGACGCAAAAAGATTTAAAAAGATGGCGGATGAAAAAAGTTTAAAAGTAAATTACTTTGAATACCCTTCCATGATTCATATCTGGCCTTTGTTTTTCTTTCCGGAATCGAAAAAAGCGACGGAGCAGATTATCGATATTATAAAGTCCTCATAAAAAGTGTTTGCTATAGAGTGCGGTCTATAGTCTATATTAAAAAAAGCAGGTGAAAATAATGAGTTATTCAACAAAAGAAGTTACTGAAAAATTAAATATTTCCATGCATACTCTCCGTTATTATGAAAAAGAAGGACTGCTTCCTCCGGTTGCACGTGACAAAAATGGAAACCGTGAGTATAGCGATCTGAATTTAGAACAGTTATTGTTGATACGATGCATGCGGGCAACGGATATGTCCATTGCCTATATCAAAAAATATGTAGATATTTGCAGAGAAGGGTATGGAAGTATTCCCTTAAGAAAAGAAATTATATTATTACAAAAAAGAATCCTTGAGGAACGCAAGAAAGAATTAGTTGAAAATCTAGAGGTAGTAAATCTGAAATTGCAGTATTATCAGGAATTTGAGAAAAATGGACCGGATGAATATGATAACATCGTGAGAAGAGAGCATACTGCGCTTACTGAAAAGTTAGTGGAATTATTAAAGAAGAAAGACGAAATTTAGAAAATGCCGTTCTAACAATGGAAGAACCTGCTGAATAATTTGAAGGAGGTAAAGGATATGTCAGAAACTGTTTTAGTTACAGGAGGTACAGGCTTTGTTGGTGCACAGATAATTCTTCAATTATTGCAAAAGGGGTACAACGTAAGAACCACTCTTCGCTCTATAAGCAGTAAAAACAAAGTGACTGAGGCACTAAATTCTAATGGTATCAGGAACTTTGACCATCTAACATTTATAGAAGCAGATTTATCAAAGGATGAGAATTGGGATAATGCCATGAAAAACTGCGATTATGTATTAAGCGTGGCATCGCCTGTCTTTTTTACAATTCCAAAAGATGAAAACGAAGTGATGCGCCCTGCTGTGGAAGGAATAATCCGTGTGCTAAAGGCTGCCAGGAATGCAGGCGTAAAACGTGTTGTAATGACCTCCAATTTTGGTGCGGTCGGTTTTAGCAAGAAGGACCCGAAGATGGCTACAACGGAGGCAGACTGGACGGACCCAAATGAAAAAGGCTTATCGGTATATGAAAAATCAAAATTATTGGCAGAACGTGCCGCCTGGGATTTTATTAAGAAAGAAGGCGGCAGTTTAGAATTTGCTACTATCAATCCTGTTGCCATTTTTGGGCCGGCTTTAAGTGCCCATGTTTCAGGGAGTTTCGGGCTTCTTGAACATTTATTGGACGGCTCTATGAAAGCGGTTCCTCATATACCTCTAAACATCGTTGATGTTAGGGATGTGGCTGATTTACACATTCGTGCAATGATAAGTCCTGATGCAAAGGGACAGCGATTTATAGCATCCGCCGATGGTCAGATATCTTTGCCGGAAATTGCGGCATTATTAAGAGCCAAAACACCTGACGCTGCAAAAAGGGTTTCTGCAAGAACGGTACCAAATTGGGCCATTTATTTAGCAGCCTTATTTAATGCGCAGGCAAAAGAGGCAGCGCTGCTTTTAAAAATGAGCCGCAATGTAAGTAATACAAAAGCGAAGGAAATATTGGGCTGGAAGCCGATTGCAAATAATGAAGAAATTGTCCTTGCTGCAATAAATAGTATGATTAAATACAAGGTTATATAAGGACACCGCACTTTCTGAACCCTTTCTAAAGATTTCGGATTGCCTCATATTGATATTTGATTTATAATTATAGGCGTTGCGTTAATCACATACGGATAAAGAGGTAAAGAATGGAAAAAAAGAAATGGTTTCAACTGGATAAAAAAGCAGACAAAGAAATAATCTCACTGGCGTGGCCTTCGATTACCGAGCAGATACTTGAAATGATGGTGGGTATGGTTTCTACCATATTTATGGGGAGAATTGGTATTTTTGCAGTTGCAGCCGTTGGTATGGTAAATATGCTTATGGGATTCATGCAAACAGTTTTTTCGGGGTTATCAATCGGTACAACAGTTATTATTGCAAGGGTTACGGGGGAAGGTAACCATCACGAGGCAAAAAGGGCACTAATACAATCCGGGTATATGGCTATTGTTGTCGGAGTGCTTCTGGCAGTGATTGGCAGAGTGTTTTCACTTCCTTTATTAAGCTTGTTTTTTGGTAAAGCGGAACCAGAGGTATTTCAAGCCGGCATCAGCTATTTTAATATTGTACTTATTAACCTGCCTTTTCTTGTACTTGATATCATAGTTTCAGGAGCTATGAGAGGAGCCGGGGATACAAAGACTCCAATGGTCATTACCGGCGGTGTGAATATTTTAAATATCATATTGAATACGGTACTGATATTCGGCGTGCCCTTATTCCATATACCTGCAATGGGTATCGTAGGTTCAGCCATAGCGGTAACAGTCTCAAGAATCATCGGTGTAACGGTCAGAGTTATGGTCTTATACAACTATAAAAAGCTTAAGCTGAACCTCAGTCTGAAGGATGATTATTCAATCAAACCGGAGATGATTAAGCGAATTATAAACATAGGTGTTCCGGGCTTCATTGAGCAGGCTGTAATGCAGGGCGGTTTCCTTGTACTTCAGATTATTATTGTTCCTCTGGGAACAGTCGCTATGGCTGCATACCAGATCGGACTAAACATTAATGCACTGGCCTTTTTCCCTATATTCGGTTTTGCCATAGCGAATACAACCCTTGTAGGACAAAGCCTTGGAGAGAAAAATTATGAAAAGGCGGAAACTTATTCCCACGAAGGTATGAAGATTACAATGGCTGTGGGCTTTTTTATCGGTATACTTATGATAATATTTTCAAAGTATCTTGCAGCTTTGTATACCAGTGATTCCCTTGTAATAAAGGAGTCAATCGGTATAGTCTGTACTTTTGGTGTGATAGAGCCTTTGTTGGCAATATTGAATTTGTGCTCCGCAACGTTAAAAGCTGCCGGTGACATTAAATATGTTATGATTACATCCTTTGTAGGACTTTGGACCTTCAGGGTCATCTTATCTTTTGCATTAATTCATCTACTTCATATAGGTCTGACTGCGGTTATGATTGGTATATTCTTCGACTTCTGTTCCAGGTCGATTATGTATCTTGTCAGAGTGCACGATGGGAAATGGAAATATATCAAGGTGTAATCAATTAAATATTATTGGAGAAGCTAAGGGGGGAAGCAGACAATGGATATTCAATTTAAAAAGGGAATGATAGAGGATTTGGATGATTGCATAAAAGCAATGGAAAATTCCTCAATGTGCACCGCTTATTTTCAGTCAGAGGAAAGCAGAAAAAATGCGGTGATGGAAGGAATAAACAAAGAAGCTCTATACGTTGTTGTATGCGATGGCGAGTGTGCCGGGTTTGCATATTTTATTGCGGAAGGCGCCTTCCATGCGTATCATTATGTGCATCTTATTACTATTAACGAGGAATATAGGGGGAAAGGAATCGGGAAGAAGTTATTAGAATTTATAGAAAATATTCTTTTTGAGACCAGAGATAAAATATTCTTATTAGTTGGTGATTACAATCCAGGTGCAAAGATTTTTTATGAGAAATTAGGATATAAACAGGTAGGTACAATTCCAAGTCTTTATCGCAAAGGAATTGATGAATATTTAATGATGAAGGTATACGAGGGCGAAAATTAACTTAATGAATATTAAAGTAATTGACCTGAGTAACCAAGGGGCTTTTGTAAAATAGCTTATTAGCTATGGAGCAAAAGCTCCTTTTTTATATTCCATCCTAAAATTAGACAAATAAAAATAAATAATGACATAAAGTTGCTTATTTCGCTGCACAGTATTGGAAAAACATCATAAATATAGAGTAGGATTGTAAAATCCTATTTAACAGAAAGGAGTTTTTGCATGAATAAGGATAAAAACTTATCCGGTTTAATTTCTTCTATTAAAAATAATGATTCCAATAAAGCTAAAGTAACAGCAGCTGGTTTTAATAATCCATGGAATCAGGGTTGTAATCCATTCTTACCGCCATGTCCGCCGTCTTGTCCGCCAGGACCGATTTGTCCACCAGGCCCACCAGGACCTCCTGGCCCGCAAGGTCCTGTAGGAGAGACAGGCCCACAAGGTCCTACGGGAGCAACAGGTCCCCAAGGTCCAATCGGCCCGGCAGGG